>QHRA01000006.1 GCA_003221295.1 Verrucomicrobiota bacterium
TCGACCGCTACCTCGCGGCTTTACCGGCCATGCCGCTCATCCCTTTCGCTCCATTCACCAAGGCTACTCCAAAAGTGGGAGCAGGCTGTTTGACGTTTGAGTTAATTCAGCCTTTTCTTTCCCACAACGCTGCTAAGTGGGCGCAGGCCGCGTAAATCGCTTCACTCCACGCGGCTCGCCAATTTTAGCTTTTTCGTTCCCACAACTCCGCCAGTTGCGCGCAGGCGCTTACGGCCGACTCCATGTCCTGCACCGCAACCCATTCGAGCGGACCATGCGCGTTGTGCTCACCGCAAAACAGATTTGGGGTCGGAAGGCCGAGCTCGGTCAGGCGTGAGCCATCGGTCCCGCCACGGATGACGTGATCATAGGGTTTGAGTCCCGCCGCCACGAACGCCTCCCGCGCCAGCTCAACCGGGCGCATGTCCTTGCGCAACCAGTAAGCCATGTTGCGATATTGTTTGCGGAGCTTGCAGCGGACGCGCGCTCGCGGTTCGCTAGCTTGTAATCCCCGGCAAAGGCCACGCAATATTTTGCCTTTGTCCGCCAGCCCGTTGAGCTCGAAGTCGCGCAGGAGAAATTTCACGACGCTCCGCTCGGTCCGGCCTTCGACATGGATGGGGTGAATGAATCCGTCCCGCCCGTCGGTTGTCTCCGGCGCGCAGCGTTCGCGCGGCAGCGCTGCCAGAAGTTTGCCCGCCAGATAGGCCGCGTTCACCATGCCTTTGGCCTTTGCCTCCATGGTATGCGTGGTGATGCCATCGACGATGACTTCGGCCGCATCGCCAGAAAAGGTTTCCCAGCAAATCTCCCCTGGCGGGCCGCCGTCCAGCGTGTAAGCAACATCGGCTCCGAGCATGCGCAGATCGAGTTTGTCCACACCACGGCCGATCTCTTCATCGGGCGTGAAGCAAACTCGAATCAGTCCGTGTTTCCGCTTTGTCTCCCGAAGCAACCGCTCGACCAAAGTCATGATCACCGCGACGCCCGATTTGTCGTCGGAGCCGAGCAATGTCGTGCCGCTGGCGGTCACGATGTCTTTTCCAATGGCCGTTCGTAACTCCGGCGACGTCGCGGGATCAAGAGTCAGGCCCGGTTTATCCGGAAACTTCACGACGCGTCCATCGTATTTGCGATGAACGATCGGTTTCACGTTTTTACCGGAGCAATCCGGCGCCGTGTCCACATGGGCGAGAAAGGCCACTGTCGGCACGCGGGCTTTGCGCGTGTTGGCGGAGATGCTGGCCATGACGTAACCGGGCCTGGTCATCTGCACGTCCGCCGCACCGAGTTCGGTCAGCTCCTGCTTCAGCATCTCCAGCAGCACCAGTTGACCCGGCGTGCTCGGAAAAGTTTTACTGGTTTCGTCCGACTGCGTATCGATCCGGACGTAACGCAGGAACCGTGAAAGGAGATTGTCACTCATGCCCTGATTCTCCACGCCGATGCAAAACGCTCAACTCCGTAAAGGTGCGTGGCTCCAACGGAGCTTTTACGCTCTCTCCTGAACTCAGGTGACGAGTGACCAACCTTCGCCAAGGCTACGGCTTGGCAGGCAAGTGACGAATGTGAGAATAACAGGTGCCCGAGCAGAGAGTGGATGGTTAATGGTTGTTTGTTAATAGCGAAGACGGATGAATGATGAACAGAAGGAAACAAAGATAGCGAAATTGTTTCCAAGACTTCGTTAGCTTTTGTTAAAGTTCTTTTAGAGACGATAGTACCGTTGTTCATGTCATTCCGCGCACTCAATCTTTCGCCCCAAACGTTACAGGCCGTGCACGACGCGGGCTACACCGAGCCGACCCCGATTCAGATCGCGGCGATCCCGCTCATTCTCGCGGGACACGATGTGATCGGGATTGCGCAGACGGGCACGGGAAAAACGGCTGCTTTCGTTTTGCCGATTCTAATGAAGCTCGCAGAATCGGTCCGAGCCGGACGGGCGATTGGGCGCCCGCGCGCCCTGGTGGTCGCGCCGACTCGTGAGCTGGTGGTACAGATCGAGGAGAACGTGCGCGCTTACGCGAAACACGTTCCATTGCGCATGGCCACGGTTTTCGGCGGCGTGAGTGAGCGTCCGCAGATCGAGGCGTTGCGTTCCGGTGTCGATCTTGTCGTAGCCACCCCGGGGCGGTTGATCGATCTGATGGACCAGCGAGTAGCCAACCTTTCTGGCATCGAGTTTCTCGTGCTCGATGAGGCCGATCGAATGCTCGACATGGGTTTTCTTCCCTCGATTCGCCGGATCGTGAAAGCATTGCCGCAAAAGCGGCAGACGCTCATGTTCTCCGCCTCGCTTTCGCACGAAATCGAGCAATTAACCCACCAGTTCCAACAGTCGCCCAAGATGGTGCAGATTGGCCGGCGCGCGAACCCGGTCGAAGCGATCACGCAATTAGCCTATGAGGTTCCTCCGCACTTGAAGTCCGCGCTGTTGCTGCACTTGTTAGGCGATCCAAAATTCGACACTGTTCTTGTTTTTGCCCGGACCAAGCGCGGCGCCGACAAGATCGCTCGCCGTCTCGAAAGCAGCGGAATTAAAACGGGAACCATCCATTCCAATCGCTCGCAGAACCAGAGGCTCCGTGCGCTGAAGGATTTCAAATCGGGCGCGGTGCGGGTGCTGGTGGCTACAGACATCGCCGCCCGCGGCATCGATGTGGATGGGATCTCGCATGTGGTGAATTACGATTTTCCGATGCACTCAGAGGATTATGTCCATCGCATCGGACGCACTGGCCGCGCACACGCTATCGGTGATGCGATCAGCTTTATTACGCCGGAAGATCAGGGGCCGTTGCGTTCGCTCGAGCGTTTCATCGGGCGCGGGATCGTACGGAAAAAGGCGGAAGGTTTCGATTACAATCAGGCTGCGCCGCCGCGCGACGAACGGGGCCGGGGAGCGCGAGTCCGGCAGCAAAGGATTGAGCCGCGACTACCGGGAAATTCTTCGCGTGGAAGTGGCGATGCCCCGCACGGGCAGATCGGGTGGCGTTTCCGGAATGCTTCATCGAACAACCGTCCGCCGCGCAGATCTTATCGAAGACACCGTTGATTCATTAGTCAAACAATGGGTCGTATTTATCCGACGCCGGATCCCCCAAAGTCGGCCTTTAAAACGAGGCGCCCAAAGATGGAACGCATCTCATCGCTGTGGACGCCGCGGAGTTCTCTACAATTTATCTGGAAACCAGGAATCCAGAAAACTGAATTACGTCTGTAAATCTTTCTTGGTCTCATGATTTCCAGATGAACGCTTGACCTAGTCTGCGATGCTTTCTGGATGAGCAGAGCCTTCATCAAAGAAGATGTGGATCTTCCGGAGCGCAGCGGACGGAAACGATCGGCGTCAGGACTGCCGCCGGGAGCGACCAATTACATCACCGCGCGCGGAGCGAAGCGTTTGCGCGACCAACTGCAAAAACTCCGCGCGGCAAACGCCGTCAGCGAGCGCGTCACCGAACTCGAACAAATTCTGGCATCGGTCCATGTTGTCGATCCTCCGGACGGGCCGTCTAACAGCGTCACGTTCGGTGCAACGGTGACGGTGAAGGATAAAAAAGGCGCGACCGAAACGTTCACTATCGTCGGCGTCGAGGAACTCTTTTTCGAACGGACCGCGGTCAGTTGGATTTCTCCTCTCGGCAAGGCGCTGCTGGCCGCGGACATGGGCGACTGGATTAAACTCGACGACCGACGAAGCGCGAAAATCGTGAAGATTGTACAAGATAAGAGGCCGCCAAAAACGCAAAGCGCGCACTAGCGGCCCCTTTCTCAGATCTTCAGAGTCTTATTGTTTTGGCAGTGGGTCCGTCCCAAAGTTTGCGTGGACCAACATCCATTTGTCGCCTTTCTTCACATAAACGCGGGTGGATTTTGCACGGGTCGGTTCCGTCTTTCCGTCCTTGTCCTGGGTAAGGCCGACGTAGTTGTAAGTCAGGATGGCGACATTCCCGTTGTACACCTGGACTTTGGGATTGGCCATTTCCGCCCCGAGTGTCTTGCCAGAGTCTTTTCCTGCAGCCTCTGTCATCCGCGAATTCATCGCTTTCCCATCGAGACGCGTGGCATACTGGCCGTTGAACTCGGTGTAGTCATCCGACATGTCCTTCGACTGTTCTGCGACATTCGTCGGATCTTTTATTCCAGCCGCCCATTGCGCTTTCGTCATTGCAATGACGGCATCGGCCGTTGCCTGGTCGGCTTGCTGAGCCGACGCGTTCATCGCAAAAGCCGAGCAACAGGCAGACGCGATTAATACCAACATCAATTTTTTCATTTCTATTTTCCTCCGGGGAAATCCCCGCATGCATGAGCTGACCATGCTCAATGTTTAGACCGCAGCGGACAACGGTCTTGTTAGCTATTGCCGCTGAACCGGCTGAGAAGCCGGATGCTCGCTTACTTGCGTTGGCGCTAGGTAGTCCGCGCCCACTGATAAGTCAACGCATTTCGCCGGAGCATCTGACGCTGACGATTCTGCGACGCCGTGTCGGTAGGAATACTATGAAAAACAAATTGTA
>QHRA01000007.1 GCA_003221295.1 Verrucomicrobiota bacterium
GATGGTACTCGGCTGCAGCGGTTGCGCTGTGCCTTCTCATCTTCGCCAAGCTCGGCTGGATCTCAGTCGCTTGCGTGTTCCTGATCTACTTCTTCATGTCGATCATGTTCCCGACAATCTTCGCGCTCGGAATTTTTGGCCTGGGTCAATCCGCGAAGAAAGCGTCGTCGTTCATCGTCATGGCAATCATGGGCGGGGCGGTGTTGCCGAAAGTGATGGGTGCGGTGGCCGATCGTTCCGATCTCTCGCGCGGCTTCATCGTGCCGACGCTCTGCTTCGCTTTCGTGGCGTTTTACGGCTTCATGTGGCCGCGGCTGAGCAAGGCTGAGGGCGCGGTTACTGTTTCAACTTCAGGCGGGCACTGATGAAAGCGAGCTTCGATCTCAACCACGCGAAGCTCGCTGCCGATCCACGCTTCGCTCGCATCGGGCGTGAGTTGAGCGCGCTGTCGCCGATCAACTCTCGCGAATCATTCAATCGTTACTGCCGCGAAGGATGTCGCCTTTGGAATGAAGCATTCCCTAACGGGATTGGTGAAACGGAACAGTTCGCGAAGCGGCTCGATCGCGTTGAGCACACTAACGATAGCGTGATTCGCACGGGCTGGGGCGGCGTTGTCATCACACTGCACGAACATCCACGAGTGGAGAAATATCTCGTCGTGCGCAAAGGCGGATATCTCGCACTCGAGATGCACGAGCAGAAGGACGAGCGCCTCGAAGTCCGCGAAGGCGCAGGTCTTATCTTGTGGCGTCCGGCTAACGCGCGCGCGCTTACGGTCGAAGTCCTTCGGCCAGGCGCCGAGTTTCACTTCCAACCTGGAATGGAGCATTGCATCATTGGCGCGGAAGATCTGCTGGTATTTGAGCGTTCGATCGATCCGAAAGGGATGGATCAGGATCTCATCTTCATTTACGAACCGGACGCGATTGCGTCGCCGCTCCCAAGTCATGCCGGCTGAGTTTTACGCCTTTGGCGAGATTCTGTGGGATTGCCTGCCTTCAGGTAAACACGCGGGCGGCGCGCCGTTCAATGTGGCGGCGCATCTGGCCCAGATCGGTGTTTCTTCCGCACTCATTTCCTGCGTCGGGCGCGATCCGCTGGGCGACGAGATCCTGGAAGTGGCCGGTCACAAACGGGTGAACGTGGAGTTTGTCACTCGTGCTCGGATTGGTCTGCCGACAGGCACGGTGCTCGTCACTTTGGACGAACATGGCAACGCCACTTACGAATTGGTGAAACCCGCGGCCTGGGACGAGATCCGTGTCCCGAAAAAAGCTCTCGATGCAGTCTCGAAAGCGCGCGCCTTTATCTACGGCTCGTTAGCGGGTCGTTCACCTTACAACTTGGATCAAGTCGATCGTCTGCTCGACGTCAAAGGGCCAATGAAGTTTTTTGATGTGAATCTGCGCCCGCCTTTCGCCGATCCGCCGCTGGTGATGGATCTGGCCAAGCGCGCCGATGTTTTAAAACTGAATGACGGCGAAGTCGGGCGACTCGCCCATTGGGTTCGCACCCGCGAATCGATTCCGGAAACGCCGCGTGATAATGCGTCGATCGCCCGCGATTGTCAGACGCTGGCGGAAGCAACCGGGGTCTACCGCGTCTGCGTAACGCGCGCCGAAGAGGGCGCGGCACTTTGGGACCGCGGCAGGCTAACGACTGCGGCAGCCCCGCATGTGGAAGTGAAGGACACGGTCGGCGCGGGCGATGCCTTCATGGCAGGATTGATGGTTGGGCTCACGCGTGGAATGGATCATCAGCGGGTTTTGGAAAACGCGTGTCGCCTTGGCGCATATGTCGCGTCGCATTACGGTGCAACGCCGTTGCTGCCGCCGGAATTGACGCAACCGCTTCGCTAAGGCTGCCGAAGTTTGCGCCCGCTCGCGATCGGACGAAGCGTTCAAAAGGCAGAATTAAGAAGGATGAAGTAGGAAACGATGTGTGCGGCCTCATTTCATTCGGTCGAAGGGTTTCTGCAACAGTTCGAGATCAGTGGCGGACCTTCTCTCGACTCTAATCATTCCAGTTTGTTTGGTCGGTTGGGTCGCTCTGTTAGAAGGCGCCGCGCCGGTGAAACGTAATTGCGCCAGTTTGTAGTCGGCGAGCTCGTCGGCGACGGCAATGGCCGTGCTCTGTTTAACCGGCGACGGGCGAGGAATCCGTAAGCTTTTGGCGGCTACGTAAGAAAGACCTAAATAGCATTAACGCCTCCACCGCCAGCCACACAGAGACAAAATCGGGCAGAAGCGTGTAGGCGAATTGGTATTGGCTGTAGCGGGTGACGTCGAGTGAATGGCCGATCGCCAGGGTCAGCACGGTGCCGAAGTTGTACATGTATATGAGCAGGAGCACCGGTGCGGCGATCCCAAACACGGCGCGTATGGGTTGAATCCTCCAAGCGCACACCGCCAGCAAGACAGCCCACACGCACCAGAAAAGGTGGGTTCTGGACAGGAATTGATTAATCCAACCGGTGAGTCTGTACGGCCCAACGTGGAGGGCGCTATCGCTCAACGCCTCGGTGTGCGCGACCAGCGCGGCACCTGGTGGATACCGCAGCAGTTTCTGCTGAAGCGCCAGAGACTCGCTGCTCCGGCGGTATTCCTTCGAGAGATCGATACGCTTATTGGTCATGTAAGCTGGACAGCGCCCGATTCGATAGAAAACCGTGAACTGCCGCGCGACTTTTGCGGCCATACCGGCCGGTTGCCCGCGCACGGTGCGCCAATAGTAGTAGCGGCAGAAGTTGCCGGTTTGCTCGTCGCCCCCTAATCGCACGGTCAACTCGCGCAAGAACGAAGGTTTTCCCGCGTTGCCGAATCGCAGGTAGTCAGCGTTAAAACCGAGCGTATGCCAGTACTTGCCTACCTCTCCGCGGCTTTCGCGCAGAGCTTCGGTCAGGTCCGCGTGAATAGCCGCGAGAAGTTCAGGCGAGTAGGGTACCGGAGCGTGTCGCGCGAGGTCCTCGGCGATCTGGTCGTTAATGAGGTCGGCGTGGACGCTGAAAAGTGATCGCGCCAGGTAGAGCGAACCCGCGGCCTGGCGCAGCTTATATTCCGGCCACACTAACAAGAGTACCGCTCCTAGAACGGGCACGGCCACCAAAAGCAGCTTGCCCCAAGCGGACTGCCCAGGGCGGAACAGGGCGATTATGATCGGCAGATTAGCCAGCACGACTACCCCCAGGAAGCTGGGCTTGAGCAGCGACGCTGCAACCGAGAGAAAAAGCGCCGACCCGCCGCTGAGCAAGGCCCGGCCTGGCTGACCGTCAATAAAGCGGCTGCGGATAAAGCGCAGATTGCAGTAAACTTGGAGAACAACAACGAACGGAAAAACTGCTTCGGGGTTCAGCGTACGCTCGAACTGGATGGTCGCCGTTGAGAACAAGTAGACGCCCGCCAACCCCGCACCCAGCAGCTTGAATGTGAGCCTCGGCAGGCGCGACGCCGACATCAGACGGCCAAGTTCCATCCAACAGCAGAACATTAGCGCGCCCGTCCCGAGCCCGAGAAGACTCTGCACTAGGGTGATGCACTTGAAGGTTCCGGAGGCCTTCAGCAGCACGTACAGAAACCATGGATAGAGGAAGCATTGCCCGAACCATTCTCGGAACGGCTCGCCCAGCAACGCATCCAGGCCCGGTCCGAGGTACGCCCACACGTCCGGGTTCGCGAAAGGTGTCAGCGGCAACCAAAAGCGTTCCCAAGCAGCCCAGCCGAAGATCAACGCGAGTGCCAGCGCCGGGAGCGTATGCAGGCAGCGGGA
>QHRA01000173.1 GCA_003221295.1 Verrucomicrobiota bacterium
CTCCGCCTTTTCCACGGAAGCGGAAGCGCAACTTCATTCCTCGCACTTTCACATGGTGATCCTTCATCGTCGTCAGACCGAAAGACTTGTTTTGCCTGGCATACTCTTGGTTGCCGACACGAATGAAGGTGCGTTGGAGCAACTGCACCACTGTCGCCAATACCTTCTCCCGCTTGAGCCCCGGCAACTTTAAATCAGCCTGGAGCCGCCGCCGAATCTTGGGCAGGGCCGCAGCAAAGACCAGGATGCGATCGTATTTGTTCTCATCGCGAATAGCCCGCCAACGTTCATGATACCGATATTGTTTTCGTCCGCGGTCATCGCGTCCGGTTGCCTGAATATGACCATTGGGCAGAGGGCAAATCCAAACCTGGCGATAAGCTGGTGGAATAGCGAGGCGTCGGATTCGAAGCAAGCGCGCTTCATCGCGGATCAACTTCCCCTCCGTATCGAAGTACTGAAATGATTTGCCCTTACGTTTTCGAGTGTAACCGGGTTGCTCATCGCTGACGTAGCGAAGTCCGGCTTCTTCCGCCACTTCCACCGTACCGGCGGCAATCTGCCCCAGCTCGCGGTTGTCTTGTTTTCGTTTGCGAGGTTGAGCCGCCACCCTTGTAATACGAATGCCGCCCAGAAAAAGGGCGCACCGCGACGGGGCGGTAATCAGGCGGCGCGATTATGCTCCGTAGCTTTTCGTAAACTTCTTGCGCGACTCCCCTTCTCCACCCGCCGCGGGAGGTTCCGGAGTAACCGGTTCGTCAGGAGGCGCGGTCTCGGGAGCTTTTTTTTCGGAGGGGACAGCAGCAGAACTTCCGCGCGCAACTTCAACATAAGCGAGCTGCAAATTAGAAAGTGCGTTCCGCAACACTGTCGATTCTTCATTGCTCAAGTTGCCGCGCGTCTTTTCCTGAATCATCGCCAATTGATCGATAAACATTTTCGCAACCTCGAGGTTTACCTCCCCCTTTCCGGTCTGCGGATTGGGAATTTGGCCAAGAAAAAGCGCGGCGTTTTGCGCCTGCATCATGACAAATTCGATGAATCGCTGGGCCAATTCCCCGGAATTCGTGCTGGTTTGAACCTCGGCCATGCTACTTGGATTTCGCTGTTGAGGGCGTTCCTGGCGGTCGCACAATTGCGAGCACGTAAGCTTGCTTCCCGAAATACTTCGCCGCTACCCGCTTGATCTCGTTGAGCGTCACTGCGTTCACTTTGGCTTCCAGTTCCCGATAGTGATTAAAGCCGAGTCCATAAAGCTCGTCGAGTGCCGTCATATAGGCAAATACGTCGTTACTCTGGTTTTGGATTTGTTGCTGACCGATCAGTTTCTTCTTCGCCCGCGCCAGCTCGCTCGCAGTCAAGCCGTCGCGAGAGAGTTTTTGAATCTCATCCAGAAATGCCTGCTTCACTGGTTCTATTTTCTCCGGATCAGTGCCGAGATAAAACGCGAACAACCCTGGGACCAAGGCCTGGATTTGCGCGGCGCCAACATAATAGGCGAGACCCATTTGCTCGCGGATGCGAATGAACAGAGGCGAGCCGAGGTCGCTGCTCGCTTCATCTATTAGTTCAAGCGTATAACGATCAGGGCTGAAGACATCAGCGCCACGGAAACCGGCGACCAAAACCGCTTGCGCCTTCTCGCGTTCTGTTTCCACAATCTTCGTCTCCGTGAGTTGCGGCGACGGTGGCGGATTAGTTAAAGCAAGTTCCCCCGAAGGTAAGGCGCCCAGCTTTTGCTCAAATAAATCTCTTACTTCGTTCGCTTTTACGTTTCCGAAGACGGCGATCACACCATTTCGCGCCACGACGTAACGATCGCGAAAAGCTAGAAGATCTTTTGAATTCAGACGCGAAACCGATTCCGGCGTGCCTTCCGGGCGAAGCGCGAGTGGATGTCCCGGAAAAAGCGCGCGCTTAATAAGATTGCGCGCCACCGAAGTCGGTTTTTCCTCCTCATCTTTGATCTTGGCCAACTGAATCTCTTTTTCGCGTGCGACCGCTGTCGCGGGCATGGTCGCGTTCAGTAACACATCGGCCAAAATGTCGGTGCCGAGCGCGAGATCCGGTTGAGTAATATCGAGGTTGACGGCAAAACTGTTGTTGCCCGCCTGGGCCGTGATTTCGCCGCCGACTGCTTCCAGTTGATCGGCAATCTGCTCGGCCGATCGCGTTTTCGTACCCTTCAGTAGTGTCTTGGCCGCTAACCGGGTAATTCCATTATTCGCTTCCGTCTCAGACAGTAATCCGCATCGAAATATCGCCGACATCGCAACCAACGGCAGTCGCGCATCCTCTCGAACCAGAATGCGCAGCCCATTGGACAACTCGAACTTTTGTATCTCGCCGATGGCGACAGGTGCGGAGAGGGCGCTCTTCGAGACCAACGACCCTTTTGGATTAAGAGAAACGACGGTCAGATTTTCTTCGCTGAGATATTGAATCGCGACACGCTTAATGTCATCAAGCGTTACCTTCTGAACCTTTTCGAGGTATTCGCGGCCAAAGTTCAGGTTGCGAGTGAGGAACCAATTCGTCCCGAGATCGGTCGCCTGGCCGCGCATGGTCCGGAGAGAAGCCAATTCCTGAGATAGTGCGATTTTCTTACCCTTGGCCAGTTCTTCAGCACTCACGCCGTCGCGCCGGATATCTTCGATGATCTGCAAAATCAGGCTCTGGGCCGCGCTCCGATTTTTCGGATCCAATATCGCGTCAACTCCGAGAATTCCGGGATCGCCCGGGGTATAGGAAAATGCGGAAATGGAAAAGGCCAGTCCCGATTCTTCGCGCACCTTGCGATAAAGACGCGAGCTGTGGCCTTCCCCGAGAATTACCGACAAAAGATCGAGCGCGGGAACATCGGGATGGGCGATTTCTGGAACGTGCCAGGCCATGGCGAAATGGGTCAATTCAGTGGCGAACTCCTGGTGGACTTCACGTAGTCCAAGTTGGGGCGGCTCCGCCGGGATATAGATTGGCGCCAGAGATTTTGCTGGTTGATCCTTGAACAAATTTTCCAGCTTCTCCCGCACTTCCGCGAGGACGATGTCGCCGACCACGATAAAGGTGAGATTGTTCGGGACGTAACGCCTCTTGTAATATTCCATCACCTGTTCCTGCGTCAGCTGATTATAGATATCGATTAACCCGATTACCGGCAGTCGATAGGGATGTCGCTGATAGGCGGTCGCGAAAAGCAGGTGCGTCATCGTGCGATCGGGATCGTCCATCCCCATCGCGAACTCACGCCGGATAACCTCCTGTTCTTTGACATACTCCTGCGGTGGCAGAGTCGAGTTCATCATCGCGTCCGCCAGAATATCAAGCGCGGTCAGCGCGCCCTCCTTCGGCACATCGATCCAGAAAACGGTGCGATCGAATGAAGTGTAGGCGTTGATGTAACCGCCGACGTCCTGAATTTTTTGCGCAATCTCGTTAGTCGAGCGCGTCTTGGTTCCTTTAAAAAGCATGTGCTCGAGGATGTGAGAAAGGCCGGCGCCCAGATGTTTATCCTCCGTCGTGCTACCGGCTGCGCACCATGCCTGCACACTGGCCACCGGCGCGCTCCGATCTTCCTGCGCGATGAGGGTCAGGCCGTTCGCGAGCGTCCACTTTTGCGCCGTGTTTGGCGGGAAACTGATTACCGGCGACGCCATCGTCGCGGCAGTCTTGAGGTTTGCGCGGTTAAGCATGAATTAAAAACTCCGCTTCGCAGCGACGACCGCTCAGCTGGCCTTTGGTGCGGGAAGACCCAATGATAATTTCTTGCCGGCGACGGTAGGCTCGGGCTGAAATGGTTTCACAAATGCATCGCGGAAATCATAGACCGCTTTGAAATCATCCATCGAATCTTCATCGGTTTTTCCGAAAATCCCAGCGCCGATGAGATTAAAGACCATGTACCCAATATCCTCGCAGCGATTGACGCCCCAATGGGAAAGAACACTCAATGCCAGCGGGCCAAATTCCTTGAGCGCGTACTGCCGGACGCCTTCGAGTAATTCCGGGCCAGCGACATGACGAATCGCTGCGCCTTTGAGCTTCTTCTGTTGCTTCGTCGTAAAATCGAGTGCGTCTCGCAGAAAAATATAGGCTTCGCGCTGGTAGCGTGGGTCGCTCGCCACAATCGAATCGAGCGCTTCGGTAAATCCAATCTTTTGCATATGTGATATTGCGCCCAAGCGCCTTAACAGGATAACGGCCAAGCCTCAGTCGAGCAAATCACGCGCCGGAATTTATCACTGGAGCTGCGTTTCGAGAGCGTCCAGATAAACCGAAAGCGCGTCGCGCCGACGCGGGGTCTCTTCGCTACTGTCCGCCGCGTGCAGGTAATCGCGAAAAGCTCCACTCGTCGTCTTTGCCTGTGTCGCCTCATACCAATTCATGAAATCATCAACCTCGCTCATGCGAGCCGCGATCTTTTGGCGCAATGCTGCGCTGCCCGCGAGTCGCCTAGCCAGGCTATGTCTCTTCTTACGGGCCACCAATTCCGCGGCCAGTTGATAATCAACAACCACTGGGCGCAACAACGGATGGGCACGAGCGGCCAAGAGGGTCAAACGCTGGCCCAATTCGGTTGCGGCCTTGGTATCGATATTTGGCCGACTGACGCGGACCGTCTCTTCCAGAGTGAGCGAATTCTTTTTCTCCCGGTCCTGTGCGATTTTCGTCCGCAAACATTCGTCGAGCTGCTCCGATGTGGCGGCAAACGTAACAAGCGCAAATCGACGTTCCTGGGCCACACGGGCAATGTGTTCGCTCCAATTTTTTTCCATCGCACCTGACTCCGTTCCCAGCCACGGAAAATGCGCCTGCAAATCGGAAAGCGCATCGGCTGACGCGCGCGGCAAGTCGGCAATGTAACGGGTGAGCTGAGCGTGCCCATTCTCATGCTCGAGCAAAATTCTCACCAGGGCACTGGCGCAAGCACGGTAAAGAGCGCGCGACTGGGAATCGAGCAACCCGGGATGTTGAGCCAGAAAAGTTCCTAACGTCGGCGGATGCGAGGCAACGCTATCAAGGCCCTCAAATACTTCCGGGCTCTCGTTATCCAAAGTGAGAATCCCATCAACGAGCCAATCTGGGGGCGCGACATAGGGCGTGCCTGCCGGCAGCGAAGGCAAAGCGCGATAGCTCAGTTCCAGCAGAAGAGCGCGCAAAACTTCACGCCGCAAAACTGCCGGCTGGAAATCGCGGTCGACCAAAAGATCGAGTTGAATTTTCAGACCGGCGCCGGTTTGGCTAAAGTTGAGCAGAACGGGTGGGACTTCGGGTGCGTTCGCCTGCGGTCGTTGCAGGTTGAGCAAAATAGGAACCGACCATTGGTCGCGCAATTGCAGGAGCCCGAGCACCTTTGATTTCACTTGCTCGGCGCCATCAGAAACGGCGCTACGCAAGATCCTGTTGCCGCCGAAAATAATGAATTGCCGGGAGGGGCTGATGCTTCGTTCGAGCGGCGCGGCCGGAAGGCTGCCGCATATCAGGACAAAACCCAGCACTATCAGGCGACGCGCTGCGGCTAGCCTGTGGGTAGACCGGGCGTTTTGTCGGGTCACGATGCTTCTGCAATCAGCCCCGAAAGCTTTCGGGGTTGGCCCCACAGCCTCGCCACGGCGAGTCCGTCCCGCGGCGGACAAGATGGCTGTGCTACGACTCCGGGCTCGCAGGAGCTCGTCCTTCCATGCTCTTATGGGATGGGCTCTAGACACGATTAGGTAAGTTTATCCCCTGAGGAAACCGATAACCAGCACACACAAAGGTAGTTCCGAAGTTTGCGGAAAAATTGAAAGATTTCCATCCGCTGCCCGTCTAATTCTATAACGGATATGAAGGCAAAATTACTAATTCTAAGTGCCATTGTCGCGATTTCGCTGACGACGCCCGCGTTCGCCAAGCGACACGTTGTCCAAACGCGGAATGGCCAGGCAGTTGTAACGAACAGTGGCAATCACAGAAATCATTGGCGCGGTGATCACTGGCGCAGTGGTAGCAGCGTATTTTGGAACGTCGGGATAGGCGTGCCGTTTTACGGAGGTTACTACGGTGGATACCCTTACTACGGCAATTCCTATTATGGGGGATATCCATACGGTTCGTATGGGTACGGGTATTCCCCTTACGGATACAGCGGTAACTATTACTACGGCTCGAGCTATCCGTACTACTCGAACCGCACGGGCTATCGCGGTTACAACGGATCGGTTGTTGCGCGCGTACAGGAACGGCTCGCCCGCGCTGGATATTATCGCGGCCCGATCGATGGCCTAATGGGTCCACGCACTCATTATGCGATCCGGGTCTACGAGCGCAGCCATGGTCTGCCAGCTGATGGAATCATCGATCGCCGTCTTCTGGCGACAATGGGCATCGCTTAAGAAAAACTAACAATCAAACAGCCGGCGGTATTGGCGCAAGCAGGCCGCCGGCTTTTTATTGCGCCGAGGTAACCGCGATCTCTTTCTCGCGCAGCTGGATCGAACCGACCTTATTAAGCAGCTTGTGTTCGCGATCCATCGCCGCCACCGCATCGCTGAATAGAAAACCAGCGTATGGCATCACGCCGGGATCAATTGGCATCCGTCCGATTGCTCCGCTCCTCGGCGACGCCGTAACTTTCCCGCTCGCGATCTGAACGGCATAATCGCCGGAAGTAAAAATCGAGTAACCAAAAATAGATCTCTCAATGGTGACACGGCAATTCCCTTCCGTGAACGCCACTATCGCCCGCTCGAAATCGATCAGCGGATGATTGAGCTTCTCCTTTTTGCGCTTCATGGCGCTGGCCAGGTAAGCGTTGACACCTTCCTCGGAGAATTGCATCGACTGGGGCTGGCGCGATTCCGTCAGCTTTTCCAAGCTCAGATTGATTTGCGCTGGGAACCCTTCGAACTTCACCGTCGGGGGCACATCGGGCGGAATTAAGATCACCACCGCCGCCGCAGCGGCACCCGCGAGCAAGATCACTTTGGCGGTCTTAAAGAAAAGCAACCGCGCTTTGACCCCGCGTTGACTAAACATCCCGCGCATTCGCTTGTGCAATTCCTCCGAGGTTTCCTTCTTCCCCGTCGTGTAGCCCGCAAGCGCGGAACGGTCGAGCCGGGCCCCGCAATCGTGGCAATAGATGCGTTCGGCTTCATTATCACGCCGGCATTCCGGGCATGTTAGTTGAACTGGGGTTGCTGTCTTCATTCGCTCTTTTTCTCCGGCTTTGCGGCTGCGGGTTTTGACTCACCTTCTGCCTTTGTCTCAGTCTTCGGCTTTTCCGAAGCCGGCGTTTCCTTTTTCGCCGCTTCTTTATAGGAGTTGCTGCGATAGTCGGTGGTATAGAAACCCGAGCCTTTAAAGATAATTCCGGCACCCGTGCCTGGCAGCCTTTTCACCTTGCCGTGACCCCATTTTTCCAGCCGGCAAAGATGTTTGGGACATTCACGAAAGGGTTCGTCCCGCATCGATTGAAAAGCATCAAAATTTTGCCCGCATTTGGCGCAGGCATATTCGTAGGTTGGCATTGGAAGATCGCGGAGTTGCAAAGTAGATGCGTTCAAAAGCAAAATTCAAGCCCACCAGCTTATTGTTGGCATCGACATTTGCCGACTGCCCGAACCGGGCATTCCTTGACTTTAAACGTCCGCTACGGAACGTCCTCTGCGATTGATGAAACGGGGGAGCAGAGCGGCAATTGCGGGCCTTGTTGGGACGGTTTGCACGATCTTTGTGGTCGGCTGCGGAGAGGACCCCCGCTTTTCCACCCAAACCCAGTATCTCGGCGGGGTTTATGGCCCGGGTCCGGTTTCGGCCAGCGCCCCACAGGACAACGTTTCCTATTGGGACGGCGACGATATAGACGGGAAACCGAGCGTGAAAATCAGCCTCGGTGAGCAACGTGCCTATTTTTATAAGAGCGGAAAATTGGCAGGCATCTCCCAGCTATCAACCGGGCGCGAGGGATTGAACACCCCAATTGGACATTTCGCGATTCAGCAAAAGGATGTGAACCATGTTTCGACCAAATACGGTGATTACGTAGATGCCGCTGATAACGTGGTAAAGCCAAATGTAGAGCTGGGGGTCGATCCGAAGCCGCCCGGCACTCATTTCAAAGGCGCACCCATGCCTTATTTTATGCGCATTCATGGAGGAGTTGGAATGCATGCCGGCTATCTCCCTGGCTATCCCGCTTCCCACGGGTGCATCCGGATGCCGGAGTTCATGGCGGAGAATTTCTTTAAGTCGGTCAGCGTCGGCACGCCAATCACGATCACTAACTAGTTAGTAGCACAGGCACCTTGTCCGCCACGGGACGGACTCGCGGTGGCGAGCCTGTGGGGCCAATGGGCATCTTGCCCGTTGATCACAACGAATAAGGAGCCAGGCAAGATGCCCGGCCTGCCCACAGCCAGGATGGCTGTGCTACGAGCCGCCTCATTGAAGTTCACACACTTTTCGGCGACAACTTCTAGTGGAAAAAAACAGCGCGGAATTCCTGCGGCTGGCTGCGGAAGCTGAACCGATCCAACGCAAGCTGCGCCAGATCGCAGCGGGCGATTTTCCAGTTTCCTTCTCCCATGTGATCGAGAGCGCACAGCCGTTTGTTGTCGCAACCATTGCGGAACATGATCGCCGCAGTATTTGGGTTATCTGCCCGACGGTGCGCGCGCAGGAGCTTTTTTTCGAAAGCCTGTCGAATTGGAATTCGAATGCCTCGTTCTTACCGGAAGCGGAGTTCGCGGCGGTCGAGAACATTTTGCCGGATCCCGAAATTGCAGCGGAGCGGCTGGCGCTGCTGTCCCAAATCGAAAAGGAGAACGCCGCCAAAGTAGTCGTCACGACCCGAGCGGCACTGGATCAGCCCGCCCCAAGCCGTGGCACATTGCGCTCGGCTTCGCTTGAAATTCAGCGCGGGCCGAACATGGCAATGCCTGCGTTGTTGAGCGCATTGTCCGGTGCCGGCTACGAACGCGTCGCCCAGGTTACGACCCGGGGTCAGTTCGCGGTCCGCGGCGGTATTGTCGATATTTTTTCATGGCAAACCGCCCTGCCGCTGCGGATTGAATTCTACGGCGACGAAATTGAATCGCTGCGTGAATTTGACCTCGATACTCAAACGTCCGTCCACACTCGCGAGCAGGCGAGTGTGCTTCTGAGCGCGGCCGACGATACCAGCGGTCGCGTCCGGGATTACATCACCCAGGACACCCTCGTGATCGAGCTCGAACCCGCATTGGAGGGCGGAGCTCCTGCGACGCAGGGCTCGCTGGAGCTCGCCCCTCCAAGCCACATTCAAATTAGCGAAAGCTGGATCGAAAATGTTGAGGCAGGGCCGGAGGATTTTTCCGGTGCATTTGTCGAATGCGACATCGGCGAATTCGCCGTTGGCGATTTCGTGCTCGCGGAAACGAAACGCGCGCAATTCATCGCGCGGCTCAAGCGATGGCGCGACGAACACGCAACCGTTGCGATCTATTTTCAAACCGAGGGCGAGATCGAGCGTTTTCGCGAGATCATTTCGGTCGACGCACTGGCCGGCATAAATCTGCTCGAAGGAACATTGAGCCGCGGGTTTTGTTTTCCCGCCGCCAATCTGGTCATTCTCTCGGCCAACGAACTGCTCGGGCGTTTTCCCATCCATGGCCGTCGACGTTTGCGCCGCGCAGAACGACGCAATCGCGCGCAAATTGATTTCAGCGAGCTCAACGAAGGCGACCTTGTCGTCCACCTCGAGCACGGCATCGGAAGATTTCTCGGGCTAATCGAAATGCCGGCAATAGAGGAGCGAGCTCCGGCGAGCCCGGCGTCGCTGGAGCTCCGCCCTCCAAAACGAGCGTCGGGGGCGAGACAGGAAGTCCTCGTTTTGGAGTTCGCCGACGAAGCGAAACTCTATGTTCCGCTGGAGCAAGCCTATTTGGTTTCCCGTTACGTTGGCGTCGGGAAAAAATCGCCGCCGCTCAGCTCGCTGGCGGACGCGAAATGGGCGCGGGCGAAGAAAAACGCGACCGCCTCTATTTTTGATTACGCCGGAAAAATGCTCGCACTTCAGGCCGAGCGCCAGACCAACCCGGGCCACGCCTTTGGCGCCGACACCAAATGGCAGGCGGAGTTCGAACACTCCTTTCCGTACCGCGAAACCCCCGATCAACTAACCGCGATCATCGATACCAAGACCGACATGGAACAGGCCCAGCCCATGGATCGCCTGATTTGCGGCGACGTCGGTTTCGGCAAAACCGAGGTCGCCATCCGGGCCGCCTTCAAGGCCGTGATGGACGGCAAACAAGTCGCAGTCCTCGCGCCTACCACCGTGCTCGCACAACAGCATTTCGAAACTTTTCGGCAACGAATGTTGGATTACCCGATCCGGATCGAGATGCTAAGCCGGTTCCGCTCGCTGGCCGAGCAGAAGAAAGTCCTACAACTATTGCGCGAAGGTGGGGTCGACATTATCATTGGGACGCACCGCCTCATTTCCGACGATGTGAGTTTCAGAGACCTCGGTCTGGTCGTGATCGACGAAGAACAGCGCTTCGGAGTTCTGCATAAGGAAAAATTCAAAGAACTGTTCAAGCTTGTCGATCTCCTCACTCTTTCGGCCACACCGATTCCGCGCACTCTCTATCTCTCGTTAGTCGGCGTCAAAGACATGTCGACCATCGAAACGCCGCCGCAAAATCGGCTTCCGGTCGAAACGGCGGTCTGTGGTTATGACGAGCGAATTATTCGCGATGCCATTAATCGCGAGCTGGAGCGCCAGGGGCAGGTTTTTTTTCTGCATAATCGCGTGCAATCGATCGAGAAAGTGCGCGATCGCGTTGCTGAACTTTGCCCGGATGCGCGAGTTGAGTTTGGTCACGGCCAGATGGGCTCCGAGGAATTGGAAGCGGTGATGCATCGCTTTGTCATGGGCATAATCGATGTGCTGGTCTGCACCACCATCATCGAAAGCGGCCTGGACATTCCAAATGCCAACACCATTATCATTGATCGCGCCGATCGTTTCGGCCTGGCCGATTTGTATCAACTGCGCGGGCGGGTCGGGCGTGCCGAGCACAAAGCGTACGCTTACCTTTTGCTGCCGCGCGAGCTCATGATGGTCGGCGCCGCGCGCAAACGAGTCGACGCCATCAAACAATACAGCTCGCTCGGCGCCGGTTTTCGGGTTGCCATGCGCGATCTCGAGATTCGCGGCGCCGGCAGTATTCTCGGCACCGCTCAAAGTGGACACATCATGGCAGTGGGTTTCGATCTATATTGCCAATTGCTCAAGCAAGCCGTCGCCCAAATTAAAGGCCAAAAACCGCGCTGGCGCCTCGAAGTAGAGGTGCGGCTCGATTTCGTCGCCACTAACGAAGCCGAGTTTGTCCACGGCGACGCTGTCGTCTCCGCTTTTCTCCCCCGCAGCTATATCAACGATACCACCCTGCGCATTCAGGCTTATCGGCGGATCGCGGAAATCACCACTGCGGATCACTTGGATCGGCTGATCAATGAATGGCGCGATCGCTTTGGCGCGTTCCCTGAGGCCGTGGAAAATCTCGTTACCCTGGCCCGAATCAAACTCGCCGCCGCCAAACAGGAAATCACCAGGATCGAAACGCGGGAGGACAAATTGATGTTGACGAGGCGCGGGGATTTTATACTTGTCGCGGGCAAATTCCCTCGTTTAGTTGCCCCGGAAATCAAAAAGCGGCTGCAGGAAATTCTCGGGCTGCTTGGCAAACTCTGAAACTATGGTTCGTCCCCTCCTTGTTATATTGTTCACGGCAGCACTGCTGTCGTTGTCATCGCTCTGTCGCGGAGCATTGGCAGCTGAACCCGAAGTGATTAATGGCATCGCTGCCGTCGTCAAAAGCAATGACACCACCGATGTCATTACCTATTCGGAAGTGCGGGTGTTGTCCGCCCCCAAAGAAAAGCTATTACGCCAGCAATTCCAGGGCGAGGAGTTGCTTACGAAAATGAAAGAGGCCCGCGCCGCTGCTCTCAAGGATCTAGTCGATCGCCAGCTCATCATTCAGGCATTCAAAAAAGAGGGCTACCAGATTCCTGATCACTACCTCGATCAACGCGTTCAGGACATCATCCGGGAGAACTTCAATGGCGATCGCAACACCTTCATCAAGACCCTCCAGGCGCAAAACTACACTATCGGAGAATTCAAAAAAATGGAGAGCGACAGGATGATGGTGCAGGCGATGCGGCACAAGAAGGTGGAACTCAATACCATCATCTCACCTAACCGGATTCAGGATTACTATCGCAAGCATGCCTCCGAGTTCACCAGCAAGGAGCAGGTTAAATTGCGCATGATCATGATCCCAGCCGGCACTTCCGATCCGGCGGGACAGAAGGCAATGGCGGAGGAGATTCTCGGCAAGCTGGTTAACGGCGCCGAATTCGAGCGCATGGCACAAATTTATTCCGAAGACAGCACCCGTGATCTTGGCGGCGATTGGGGCTGGGTCGACCGCGGCACCTTGACGGCGCCGCTCGAGAAAGTCGCGTTCAACTTGCGACCCGGAAAAGTCAGCAACATCATCCAGCTCGGCGGCAATTATTACATTCTCAAAGTCGAAGATAAACGCGGCGGCGTCACGCGCTCCTTCGCCGAAGTACGCGAAGAGATTGAGAAAAAATTGGTCACGGAAGAAGCGCAGGCCAAGCAGGAACGCTGGCTGACTAGCCTGCGCCAGAAAGCCTACATCAAGATGTACTGAAGTTTGATGTTTGGCGTTGAGGTTTGATGTAAAGCGTCGCGCGTTAGCACTTCGGCGTTGGATGTTGAGTGTTCGATGTTGGATGTTCACGATTCTCGATTCTCGGATCGCGATCCCATAATCACTGCTCCATTGCACAGAGCGGGAACTTCCGAGACAATGCCCGATGCCTCTTCGTATCGGAATTACACTCGGTGATCCCGCCGGAATCGGACCCGAGATTATTCGGTCGGCGCTCGAGTCGGGCAAGCTAACGACTGATATCGACTATAAAGTAATCGGCCAGGTCGGGACTTTAGGTGCGGGAAGCCCATCGCCCGATTCCGCCCGCGCCGCATTCGCCGCCATGGAAGAAGCGGCTGGCCTCGCCAATTCCGGTGAAATCGACGCCATCGTTACCGGCCCGATCCACAAAGCGCGGATGGCCGAAATTGGATTTGAATTTCCGGGGCAGACCGAATTTTTCGCGGCGCGCTCTGGCACAACCAACTACGCAATGCTCCTGACTGGAGGCACCATCACCGTCGCGCTCGTCACAACTCACGTACCGCTGCGCGACGTTCCCGCCTCGCTCAAGACCTCTGAAATCGTCCGGGTCGGCCGGCTACTCGACAATTTCTTGCGCCGTCGCGGCAAAGCCGCTTCCGGCATTGCGGTCGCCGGTTTGAATCCGCACGCGGGCGAATCCGGAAAAATCGGCTGCGAAGAAATCGAAATCATCGCTCCTGCCATCGCCGAATTAAACCAATCCCTTCTCACTTCTCAGCAATCACCTTCTCGTTTTACCGGCCCCCACCCCCCCGACACGCTCTTTTTCCATCTCGCTAACGAGGAATGGGATGCCGCCCTCTGCATGTACCACGACCAAGGTCTGATTCCATTAAAGTTACATGCCTTTCATTCCGGGGTGAACGTCACCCTGGGTTTGCCATTTCCGCGAACCAGCCCCGACCACGGCACCGCTTTCGATATCGCCGGCAAAAATGTCGCGCGACCAGATAGCATGATCGCGGCGATCAATCTGGCCGCGGAGCTCGCGCAGAAAAACACCTAGTCATGTTTGCCGCGAAACACACGAACCAAACGAAAAACGGAACAAGCGATAAATGAAGAAAATTCCCCCCTCGCATTTCATCTTGCTCGGCGCTGTCGCTATCGTCCTGGGGTGGTCGGCATGGCAGCCGTACGATCGCTTGACCTGGTGGCTGGAAGTTTTCCCGGCACTCGCCGTCTTGGTGGTTCTATTCGCGACTTACCGGCGCTTTGAATTCACGACTTTGACCTACACCCTCATTGCCCTGCACATGTGCGTGCTTTTTGTCGGCGGTCACTATACCTATGCCCGCGTCCCGTTATTCGATTGGCTTCGACCAATTTTCGGCTGGCATCGCAACCACTACGATCGGTTCGGTCATATCATGCAAGGCTTTGTCCCCGCCATCGTCACGCGCGAAGTTTTCATTCGCCTCCAGGTGTTGAAGCAAACACGCTGGCAACCGTTTCTTATTGTCTGCGTTTGCCTTGCCATCAGTGCCTTTTACGAGCTCATCGAATGGTGGACAGCGCTGGCCAGCGGCGACGCCGCCATTAGCTTTCTCGGCACCCAGGGCGACCCATGGGATACCCAGGAAGATATGTTTTGCGCCCTGCTCAGCGCTATTGCCGCCATCGTTCTCTTGTCGCGAGTTCAGGACCGCGCGATTAGCCGCTTGGCCGCTCGCAGTTGATCATGAACCTTGCCAAGTACGGTAGCGTTTTTAACATCGGTTTGCAGAATACCTTCGTCTATCGCTGGAACTACTTTCTGCGCGCACTTTTCGGTTTGATCCCACTTGCCGGCACGGTCTTTCTCTGGCGCGCCATCTTTCGAGAGCCGGGCGGCAAAGGTTTCGGCGGCTACGATTACGGCTCGATGATTTACTATTATTTATTAACGATTCTGGTCTCTAACCTGGTCACCCCAACGGAGGACGACTGGCAGATCGCAGCCGACATTCGCGAAGGCCAGATCAATTCCTTCCTGACCAAACCCCTAAGCTATCTCGGCTATCGGACCGGTATCTTCCTCGCTGGCCGGCTGGTCTATACGGCCGTCACGATTATCCCAATCGCGCTGATCTTCTTCTACTTCCGAGACTACCTTCAACTGCCATCAAGCGCAGCTACCTACTTGCTGTCGATTACTTCGCTCATCATGGCCGCGTTCATTCAGTTTTTCATTACCTACTCACTGGCGATGATGGCGTTCTGGGTACTCGAAATTTCAACGATTGTTTTCATTGTCTACTCATTCGAATACTTTCTAGGCGGCCAGATGTTTCCGGTCGATATTATGCCAATTGGCGTGCAAGCAGTCATGAAATGGCTGCCGTTCTACTACGAGCTATTTTGCCCGATCGCGATTTTTCTCGGCCGCCTGCAAGGCGCCGAGCTGGTTCAGGCACTGGCTATCCAGTCCTGTTGGCTAGTTCTCACCTGGGCCGTCGCCCAACTCATGTGGAAGCGGGGCCTCGGCCATTACCAGGCCGTTGGTGGATAGCTTGGATTCGCTATTGGCTTCAGCGGTTAATTCGACGTGACCATGCTCTGGTTATTTTGTCACAGGTAAGCCTGCGGCCTTCCAAGCTTTGAAGCCGCCGGCCATTGATTGCACGTTCTTGTAGCCCATTCGCTGCAAACTTTCGGCGGCCAGGGCGGAGCGGCCACCGCCGCCACAATGGGTAATGATCGGCGTTGAAAGATCGGGTACGGCTTCTTCGATCTCCAACTCGACTGTTCCGCGACTGAAATTTTTCGCGCCAGGAATGTGACCTTCCCTCCATTCATCGGCGTCGCGGACATCGATGAGCAAAGTGTGGCCACGTTTCAGGGCCGCTGCGGTTTCTTGCGGGGAAATCTCCTGAATGCTCTTCTTCGCGTCAGAGACCAGTTTTTCGAATCGAGCGTGCTCAGCCATAACCTAAGTTTGTCCCGCAGCAACAAGACCGCTACAGATTATTCAGCCGCGACACGGGAAATAGACGACGAAGCACGAATGACGAAGCGCCCACGACAGTTGGATTTTGGTCTAATCCCAGGTTTCCGTCCGTTTTTTGTGAAACTTAAATGCCCTCTCCCCAAAGGAGAGGCGGACGCGTTAGCGACTTCGGTCATTTGAGCATTAGGGCTTCCTTGTCATTCGTCCTTCGTCATTTTTTCCAACGTTCATCATTCGTAGCGCAATGCTTCAATCGGATCGAGCGCGGCGGCCTTTCGCGCTGGATAAAAGCCGAAGAAAATTCCCACGGCGGCACTGAAAAGGAACGCCAGCACGATCGACCCGGGCGAAATCAGCGAAGGCCAATGCTTGATCGCCGAAAGAATCTTCGAGGCCAGAATGCCGAGAATAATGCCGAGCAATCCGCCAATGGAACTGAGCGAAACCGCTTCGATCAAGAACTGGGTGAGAATATCGCGGCCGTGCGCGCCCACTGCCATCCGCGTCCCGATTTCTCGGGTTCGTTCCGTTACGCTTACCAACATGATATTCATGATGCCGATGCCGCCAACCACGAGGGACACGCCCGCAATCGCGCCCAGCAATCCAGCCATGACGTCCGCGGTCGCCGTTGCCGCCTCCGCGATTTCCTGCTGATTGCGCACGCTAAAGTCGTCATCGCGACCGGCCCGGATGTTGTGTCGCTGCCGTAACAAGGAGGTGATTTGCTGCTGCGCCGGCGCAAGGTCGCTCGCATTTGCCACCTGCACATTAATGTTCCGCAACGTCGTGCCGCCCGCGACGCGCTTCATCGCGCTGGTGTAAGGCATGACGACGACATCGTCCTGGTCGGTCCCTTGAATGCTGAGGCCTTTCGGAGTGAGCACGCCGCTAACGATAAATGGTACGTTCTTAATCCGCAGGGTTTGGCCAACGGGATCATCGTTGCCGAAGACTTGCGTGGCGGTTGTTTGTCCGATAACACACACCTTATTGGCGCTGCGCACATCCTGCGCGGTGAACGGAGCGCCCTCGGCCAGCGGCCACTGCCGAATGTCGAAATAATCCGGTGATTCGCCCATCACGCGGGTGAACCAGTTCTGGTTGCCAGCGGCGACCTGCGCGGTGGACGGAACTTCTTCACTGACCGCGGTCACGCTCGGT
The DNA here is from genome assembly GCA_003221295.1 of Verrucomicrobiota bacterium. Taxonomy (GTDB): domain Bacteria; phylum Verrucomicrobiota; class Verrucomicrobiia; order Chthoniobacterales; family UBA10450; genus AV69. The sequence goes on from QHRA01000173.1 coordinate 16,852, forward strand.
ACTTCACGCCGGATGGCTTCGGCATCTTCGATTTTCAAAGTTCCGGCCCCGCCCCAACCGGTGCGAATGCCGCTGGAAGTCGTGCTTCCGGTCGAAATGACAATGACGTTCTGCCCCAGGCTGGCAATCTGCGCTTCCACCTGGGCTTTCGCGCCCGAGCCAATCCCAACCATGGCGATGACCGCGCCGACGCCGATGATAATGCCGAGCGCGGTGAGCGCGGAACGAAGCTTGTTTCGCCGCAGGGCGCGAAACGCGACGTTGATTGTCGATCCAATTCTCATCTTTTGCTGTAGCGGCGGTCTATGACCGCCGAAAGTATCCGAAATCGGCGGTCATAGACCGCCGCTACAAAGTTTGTTTCGTTCGCGCTCATCCCTTGCCGATGTTGCAACTCGTTCCATTTCGACTACCGCGCTACGACGTTCTCCCACGGCACCATCATTTAAGACGAGACCATCGCGCAGGACAACATTGCGTCGTGCATAAGCGGCGATGTCCGACTCGTGGGTGACCATGACGATCGTAATGCCTCGCTCGTTCAGTTGCTGGAAGATTCCCATGATCTCAATGCTGGTTCGGCTGTCGAGGTTTCCGGTCGGCTCATCCGCGAGCAAGACCTCGGGATCATTGATCAGCGCCCGCGCAATGGCGACGCGTTGCTGCTGCCCACCAGAAAGCTGACTGGGATGATGACCCTCGCGCCCCTGCAAACCAACTGAAGCAAGAATGCGGTCGGCCCGCTCGCGCAGTTGCTGATTGCTGAGGTGATGCCGTCCGTAGAGCAACGGCAGCTCGACATTTTCGCGCGCGGAAGTACGCGGCAGGAGATTAAAGCTTTGGAAAACAAATCCGAGCTTGCCGTTGCGAATATCGGCCAGTTGGTCGCGATTCAAATGCGAGACATCGGTGTTATCGAGCAGATATTGTCCGCGGGTGGGCCGATCAAGACAGCCAAGGATATTCATAAGGGTCGATTTTCCCGAGCCGCTCGCGCCCATCAGGGCAACGAATTCGCCGCGCTGAATCTCGAGCGACACTCCGCGCACGGCCTGCACTTCTACTTCGCCGGTGCGATAGGTTTTGTGAACGTCGATTAATTTAACAACGGAGCCGTTGTTCATATCGCTCCTCACACGCTTGGACGATACGGAAATCGTCCGTCCACCACGTCAATGGAGATCATGGGAAGCGCCGTGGTCCGCCGAACGGATTTCCCTGCTGCGGCGGGCTGGCGGCATTGGGCGCGTTGAGTTGCCCGGTGATCACTCGATCTTTGTCTGCTAATCCTTCCAACACCTCGGTGGTCGTTCCATCGCTGATGCCAGTTTTGATTTGGACTGGCTGGGCCTCGCCCCCGCGTAAAACATAAACCGTGCGACCCGTCGCCCGCGGACCGGCCGATCCGGCACCGCCAGCTCCGCCGCGATTTTGACCGGACGGCGAACGCTCCGGAGTCGGCGCATTCGCCGGACGATAACGCAACGCCGCATTGGAAATTTTCAGCACATCATCCCTGTGCGCGATGACGATCGAGACGTTCGCTGTCATCCCCGGTTTGAGTTTGAGATCGGCATTATTCACGCCGATGACCGTGTCGTAAGTGACTACGTTCTGAACCGTGATCGGGGCGTTACGCACTTGCACGACCTTGCCGTGAAAGGTGCGGTTCGGGAACGCATCAACGCTGAAGTCAACATTCTGATCAACTGTTACCACACCGACGTCAGCTTCGGCGACGTTGGCGTCGATTTGCATTTTCGTCAGATCATTCGCGATCGTAAAAATCACCGGCGCCTGCAAACTGGCGGCAACGGTTTGCCCGACATCGACGCTGCGGGAGATCACCTCTCCATCTACCGGCGATGTAATCGTGCAATGATCGAGATCGGCTTTCGCTTTATCGAGCGCGCCTTGTTTGATTTTCACATTCGCTTCCGCCTGATGCAGATTTGCCATCGCTTGATCGACGTCGGCCTGCGATGAATTTTTCTTGGCGAACAATTCCTGGGTACGTGTCGCATTCACTTTCGCCAGTTCCAAGCCTGCTTGCGCACTCGCCAAATCGCCCTCGGCCTGCGTCACCGTCGCCTGAAACAACACCGGATCGATCTGTGCGACAATGTCACCTGCCTTCACTTTGGAATTAAAATCGGCGAAAAGTTTTTGGATATTCCCCGAAACCTGACTGCCCACCTGCACGTTTACGACCGGGTTCAATGTGCCCGTGGCGGTAACCGTTTGCGTGATCGGACCGCGCGTCACCGTCGCGGTCTGAAACTGAGCAGCGTTCGACCTTCCCAATCGGCTAAAAAGGAAAAACGCGGCGATCAAAAGGACGGCTGCCGCGATAATAAGATTGCGGCGATTCGTCATTTTGCTTCGAGGCGTGGGCACATCTTTATTATGACAAGTGAAAGGCCTGCGACGTTACATCGAAATCTACTCCATCATGCTGCGCAACTCGCTCATTCGCGAGATGAGTTTCAAGGCCAATTTCATTCTTTGGATGCTGGTGGAAGTGCTTTGGTTCCTCGGTCAGATTGTCTTTTTCAGCATCATCTTTGGCTCGATCAATCAGATCGGTGACTGGTCAAAATGGGAAGTCGTTCTGCTCGTAGGCACTCACCAGATAATTGCCCAGCTCTTCCAGGCGTTCTTTTTCGTCAATGTCGCCAACATTCCTGAATTGGTACGCACCGGAAGACTCGATTCACTTCTTGTCCTTCCGATCGACAGCCAGTTCGCGGTTTCCTCAAAACAATTCGGACTCGACAGCGTGGTTAACGCCGCGCTCGGCGGGGTGGTGGTTGTCGTATCGCTCACCCGTCTTGGAGTTGTGCCGGAGCCATTGCACATTCTTCTCTACTTGGTGGCGATCGGTTTCGGGATCGCCATTCATTACTCCATCATGTTGAATCTGGCGGCGGTAAGCTTTTGGATCGTACGCGCACAGGGACTCGTTTCCGGTTATTTCAACTTCCTCAATATCGCGCGTTATCCCGATGTCATTTATCCGCGCCTTTTCCGTCTGATTTTTAGCTGGATCATTCCGGTGGTGATTGTTGCGAATATTCCGGCGCGGGTTTTGATCAAATCGCTGGGCCAACCACTGCCGTTGATGCTGCAAATGATCGCTGCATCGTTGATCATCTTCTGGTCTTCACGTCTGTTTTGGCGGTTTGCTTTGAAGCGCTATTCCAGCGCAAGTTCCTAAGTGAAAACGGCTTTGCCGGGGAGTAAATCTCCGCTTGCGCCACTGGAGATTTGTTCTTAATTAAGCGCTCTCCTCGCGCCGTGAACCTCGGCGCGAGATTTGATTTTTATGGCGAAGTCGAAGAAAAAAGCCGCTTCTCACAAGGCGAAAAAGCCTGCTGCGCGTAACTCTGCCAAGGCGACGAAGAAGGCAGTTAAGCGTCCGTCCGCGAGCAAGGCCAAACCGAAACACAGTAGATCAGCGCGCCCAAAGGCAGGTCGTGCGCGTACGTCGGAGTCGCCCGCCGAGATTTTCCGGGACAATAACAAACCGCGACGGCTTGATCCTTTCACCAAGGCGCAAAAACAAAAGCTGCTGCAATTGCGCGATGCCATGGTCGATTCCATGGCCGGGGTCGCACAGGACACCTTGCGCTCGCGCGCGGAAGGAAGCGAAGCCTCCGCGTTCGGGATGCACCAGGCCGACGCTGGTTCGGACGCCTACGATCGCGATTTCGCGCTCAGTCTGCTTTCGCAGGAACAGGACGCCCTTTACGAGATCGATCAGGCGCTCAAGCGAATTGAGCTCGGCACCTACGGCATTTGCGAAATGTCGGGCAAACAAATTCCACGGGCGCGCCTGGAAGCGATTCCATTTGCGCGTTTCACCGTCGAATGCCAATCGCAGCTGGAGAAACAAAATAAAGCCTCGCGCGTGCGGCAATCCGTCACCTCGCTTTTCGGTTTAACCGAAGAGGAAGAAGCGCCCGAGACCGAAGAAGAACAACCGGCGCCGGCGGCGGAGAAGGAGTAACGAATGGCGCAGGAAATTATCACATTGGAATGCACCGAGGCTAAGGCTTTGGGTAAACCCGTTTCACGTTACATGTCGACGCGAAACAAGAAGAGCCCGCGCACGCCCAACCGGTTGGAAAAGAAAAAATACAACCCGTTTTTAAAAAGGCATACGCTTCATCGCGAGACCCGCTGACCTCATGCAACCAAAGACCGCCAAACGCCGCTCCGCTTTTCGACGCGCTAATCGGACCATGCCGCGCCGCCGCATTGATATCGCGGCCGAAGCAATCGATTACAAGAATCCCGATTTGTTGAAAAAGTTCGTGACCGAAAGCGGCAAAATTTTGCCGCGGCGAATCACCGGCATGCCGGCGCATATGCACCGGAAAATCACGCGCGAAATCAAACGCAGCCGTTCCGTGCTGCTGATGAAATGATGTAGCCGCCGCCGTCTCCGGCGGCAGAATTGAGCCGGCGCCACCTGCGTTGCTTTAGCCGCCCGCCGCAACCGACCATTTGACGGAACACAGACTTTCCAGTCTGTGCGCCCAGCGGAGTTTTACGCTGCTCACGCCCGCGTGAACAACAGCGGGGAGAATCCCCGCTGGGCGCACAGGCCACCGGCCTGTGTTCCGCCGCCTCGTCGAACTGCCCCACTGATGGTTGAGGCAAGGATGCCAGCTAGCGAGGAGGCGGCACTCGGCCCAAACGCCCTACGGTTGTGCGTGGTTCAACAACTCCGCTACTTGTTCCATTTCCGCCAAGGTGTTGTAGAAATGCGGGCTTACCCGCAACCAACTGCGGCTCGCGCGATCAACGCGAAGTGAAACAACGACATCATTCTCAGCCAGCGTGTTAGCTAATTTCTCGGCGGCAATACGACGAGAGCGAAAAGTTATAAAACTGGACCGGCCCAACTCTTCCTTAGGACTGAGGAATTCAAAGTCGACCGGCGCAAGTTTGTTTTTCAACGTGGCCACGAGCGATAAAATTCGCTCAGAGATTTTCGCCAACCCGACCTCACCAAGAAGCGCGATCGCCGCCTGCATTCCGGCAATCGGGACATTATTGTAACCACCCGGTTCAAACTTTCGACCGCCCTTCGCGTATTCAATCGCGCGCTGCGCAATAAAATTTGGCGATTCCACATTCCATCCGCCGATGATCATGGGTCGCAGCAACTCGTGCCGGCTGTTTTTGACAAAAAGAATTCCCGCACCCGATGGACCGAGCATCCATTTTTGTGCGCCGGCGCTGAGAAAATCGACGTGCTTTACCGGAATCGGAAAGGCGCCGAGCGTCTGGATCGCGTCGAGTGAAAACAAGACGCCGCGCTCTGCGCAGAGCGCGCCAATCGCTTCTACATCAATTCGAAAACCACTGATGTAATTCGCGCTCGCTAGCGCAACCAGACGGGTCCGTTTCGTCAGCGCGCGGTCAACAATTTCCGAAGTAATCTCACCGATTCGATCGGTTTGAAGCAACACCGGCTTGACGCCGTGTCGCTCCAGGTCGAGCCACGGATAAACGTCAGCCGGGTAATCGTCCAAGTAACACACGACATCGTCCCCGGCTCTCCAATCGAGACCATTGGCAACTGCATTGAGACCGCTCGAAGTCGGACCGATCAGCGAAATTTCTTCGGTCTCCGTTCCTAGAAAACTCGCCACCAACTGCCGAGTATCGGCGATGAAGTTGAGCGCTTTGTCGAATTGTTTCTCGTTAGTCGACGCGTCCTCAATCGCGTCGCGCATCGCTTCAGCCACGCGACGCGGCAACGGCGCATCCGCGGCATGAGCACAATAAATCTTGCGCGCACAAATCGGAAATTCGTGCCGGCGAAATTCCTCATTCGCCTCCAGCTCGGCGATCACGTCTTCTTCCGCGTCCGCTCGCCTTGCTCGATCAATTTCCAAAACTCGCGCCTCTCCTTCAGTTGCTCGTCCTCGCCCGTGGGCAGTTTGGTGCGGAAAAGAAAATCGCGCAGCGTGTTCTTATGCAGCACCCGATGAACGGTGATGCCCTCCGGGCTCTTTTCGAAATAAATCCGGTAATCTTTGGCCCGATAACGATAAAGTTTTTTCCCGTCGCGCTCGAGCAAACCAAATCGGCTGCTATCGAGACGATCGAGTTCCTCCGGCAAAATCTGAAATTCAGCGAGCAGATCCAGCTGCAAAGTTTTTGGTAAAGCGGACATCTCCGCTGCGCTCAGTTCGTTGAAGATGATCTGGAACATAGTGGGTCCCGTTTGAATCGTTACATGGTTACATCGATCGCCCTACGATTCACGATTCACGAATCTCGATTCTCGTGTCACACATAGACCCGCCGCACCCGAGCGCCAATTCGCGTTGTGATTTCCCAGGTAATGGTCTCCGCGCGTTCCGCCAATTCTGCGCAACACATTTCCTCGTCTCCCTGCCGGCCCATCAGCACAACTTCATCGCCCACCTTTGCGTCGGCCAGATGCGAAATGTCGATCATTATCAAATCCATTGTTACTCGCCCAAGCAGCGCGCAGCGTTGACCACGGACCAGGACCGAAATTCCCCGATTGGAAAGATGGCGTGGATAACCATCGGCGTAACCACAGGAAAGCGTGGCCACGCGCATTCTCCTGGGCGTGATGAAAGTGCGGCCATAGCTGATTCCGTGTCCGCCCGGCATCGCACGTATGAGCGCGATGCGCGTTTTCCAAGTCATTGCCGGACGAAGAACGGTCTGGAATTCCGGTAGTGGCGATATGCCGTAGATCAACATTCCGGGACGCACGATTTCGAAGGGCTCCTCCGCAAAGGCTAGCACGCCGGCTGTTTGCAATACGTGCGCTTTGTAATCGCCCGGGACCTCCGCGCGCAGTTGCTTGGTCAGTTTTCCAAAGGTGCGCAGTTCCTCGCGGGTGAATTTTTCATCCTCGTTCGAAACCGGGAGGTGCGTTGAAACGCTGTGGACTTTGATGTTCGGCAACGCACTTACGTCCTTGAAAACAGCCAGAGCTTCCTCTGCCAAAACGCCCATCCGTCCCATGCCGGTATCGATTTTGAAATTGATTGCGACCTTTTGCCCGCGTCCGACGCGATCGAAATCGCGCGCTTCTTCCAAAGTTGAGATCGATGGAATGAATCCGCGCTCAGCGATTGCGGCTCGCTCTTCCGGCAGGGCTGGCCCGAGAATAGTAATTGGATGACGCACCGCCACGCGCAACGCGGTTGCCTCTTCCAGGTTGGCGACCCCGAAGATGTTCGCCTGGTCGGCGATGGTTTGGGCAACCTCGATCATGCCGTGGCCATAGGCGTTCGCTTTGACGACTGCGAGAAGCTCGATATTCGGCCCAAATTTTTCGCCTACAAACGCTAGATTATGACGCAGTGCGCTCCGATCGATCTCAGCCCAACAGCGGTAATGTTTTTCCATCATTTTTGTGCACTTCGCGGCGTTGTGATGTGTGGTTCGCGAAGGTAGAGCGGCGCGAGCGGCGCGCGAGCAAGATTCTGCGGGGCAGTTTGTGCCCGTAGACAAAGCAATTTCGCTGAAGGAAACCGTCGCTTCACCGATGTGAACTGAGGCAATTCGTCAGACGTGTAAATCGGAATTGTTCTGACCGACGAAATGCGCTTGTTCATTTCGTCCTCGGAGAGCAACTCAGGGTCGCTCTTCAACAACCCGCCGCTGATTCTCGCGAAGAAAAACGACGCGCGTTTGGCGTCGCCAATCACACAAAAGTCGTTTTCATCCGAGAGGGCGAAGAGCGAGGAAATTCCAGCCAGTCCTGCGCCGGTCGTCGCCTCGAGGCCGATGGCCGCGGAAATGGCAATGCGCGTTCCAGTATAGGAACCGGGGCCAAGACCAACCACGATTGTTTCCGGCCTGCCATGTTCGCTAATGATTTCATCAAGCGCTTCAAAAAATGGAGCGGAACTTCGGCGATCGTTCGGCCAATCGCGCGCGCCCAAAATTTCTTTTTCGTTGGCCAGCGCGATCGTGCCGCGGCGAGTGGACAAATCGAAGGCGAGCAATTTCATCCAAAATTGGAGAGATCGATGCGACGTTGATCTTCTGACGCCATCTCAAACGTGATCCAGCGCGCTTGCGGCGGAATCGCCTCGGCAAATCGATCGGCCCACTCGATCACGCTTACCCCGTTGCCAAAAACAATTTCGTCGAAACCAATCGCCCGCAGTGCTGCCAGACTTTCAATTCGATAAAAATCGAAATGATAGATCGGCAGTCGGCTGCCCTGATATTCATGCACGAGGGTAAATGTCGGGCTTGTCACCACTTCCGTGGAACCCAAACCTTTCGCCAATCCTTTGACGAATTGGGTTTTGCCCGCGCCGAGATCTCCGACCAATGCAAGCACGTCTCCGGGCTGGATTGTTCCGGCAAGGCGCGCTCCGGCTGCTTCCGTTTCAGCGGCGCTGGCGGAAATGAACATAGCCGCGGGGCAATTGCTGATCGCTGATTGCTGATTGCCGATCGAGTTTTCCGATGCGGGTGAGCGGGAGTTTTGGAAATTTCTTGCGCCACAATTTTTCCAGGCGCGTCCGATTACGCGGCGAAATGGCGAAGAGGAGTTCGTAATCTTCGCCGTCGGAAATTGCCTGTTGAATGCTGCAAGCGCGAGAAAGAGGCAGAGCGCGCTGGTCAATGGAGAAACCAAGTTTGCTCGCGCGCGCCAGGCGCGGCACGTCCGTGCCAAGACCATCGCTCAGATCCATCATGGCGTGCACTTTGAAATTTGCCGTCAACCAGCGCGCTTCGTCGATTCGCGCGACAAACCTCAAATGCCGGCCACGAATTGAACCACCCAATTCTCCGGTAACGAAAAGATCGTCGTTCGCTTTTCCACCGCTGCGCAAAATGCAGCGATCGCGTTCGACAACCCCCGCCACACTAACGACGATCACGACCGGACCAGCTGTCTCGCTGGTTTCGCCGCCAACGATGGCAACATCAAAACGGGTCGCGGCGCGATTGAGACCGCGATAGAGCTCGCCCACCCATGATGCTTTTTTTTTTGCAGGGACCGCGAGAGTAATGAGTGCAAACTCCGGAATCCCCGACATGGCGGCGAAATCACTGAGCGCCCGCATCATCGCTTTCCAGCCGACAGCGCGCGCATTCGTTTCCTTGGTAAAATGAACCTCTTCAACAACACAATCGGTTTTCAACAGTAACCAATCCTTCGCGCCGCGAAATTTGACCACCGCGCAATCGTCCCCGGCTCCAATCACGACCCGCGAATTACGATTAAGCCTGGGAAAAACCTGCGCGAGCAGTTTATCTTCACCGAGTTCGCGCAACGCCCGCGTCATGGTTGCAATGTGTCGGGAAAAGCGAGCGCGAGAAGCGTGGCGGCGTTAAAAATGGCGTGCATCGTCATCGAGACCAACAACGATCCGCTCCACTCGTAGGCAAGAGTAAAACAGATTCCGAGAGCAAAGAGGGGCGCGAACGACGGCAAGTGCACGTGAACCGCAGCAAAAAGAAGCGCAGAAACGATGAGTCCAATGCTACGACCGAGATAACGCCGTATGACCCCGTAAAGAAAGAAGCGGAAGATGAATTCCTCGGCCACGGGGGCGACCACGGTAGCCAGTAAAATGATGATGACGCGTTGCTCCATTGATTGCGAGCCGCTGAATAACTCGATGATTCCCTGGCGGCTCGAGCCGGTGCCGAGCAAGCGCGCCGTCAGCCAGTCAGCAAAGATAATGAGGGGGTAGGCGAAAATGAGGAGAACAAGTCCAGTGACAAAGGCTCTGGTAAAACTGAGCCGGGCCAGCCCGGTCAGGTCGCTGATGTTGAAGCGGCGCAGCTTCAAGAACGCGGCCACAAACAGAACCATTCCGATAGCAACAATGGCGTTGAGTATAAGATCGGGCGTACGCAGCCGAACGATTTGGGCCGAGCTCGCGCCCAGGCTGCTGAACGCAAACACGGCGATGAGAAAAACGGCCAGCGCTACTTCGGCGGCACCGAATCCGTGATCGGTTGCAACTAGGTCGCGATCCCGACGGTTAATCTGGCGCAGGAGTGCAATATAAATGTAAATGCTCGCGATCAGGAAAAGCGCATTCGCGATCGAACCGAGCGCGCTGAGAAAATCTTCGCCGCCCATGCCGGGCTAGGGAGCGTAGTAGCTCGGCAGGAAATATGCGCGACCGCTCTCGAGCTGCGGGAGGAGTTGTTTGGGTAATTCGATTTGCAGCTTCGATTGGTTTGTTTCGCCCAGCGCCCGAAAGAAACGACCAAGACTGAACGGCGCCGCATACTTCACCACCGTCGCTTCGGGCGCGCCACCCAATTGTTTCGCCTTAGCATAGGCGTCTTCGATCTGGCCCACGCCATCAATCAATTTATTTTCCAGCGCTTCTTTTCCGGAAAAAATCCGCCCATCCGCGATGGAATTGCGCAAGCCGTCGGCTGGCAGGTTGCGCTCTTTTGCCACGATGCCGAGAAATTTATCGTACGTTTTCATGACAAAATTCTGCACAAATTCGCGCTCCTCCGGCGTCATCGGGCGGGCGCCGTTGAGCAGGTCTTTAAACTTTCCACTTTTGAAAACGACGGCGGCGAGTCCCACTTTGTTGAAAAGCTGTTCATAATTGAGGGTTTGAATGATCACACCAATGCTGCCGGTGATCGTCGTCTCGTTAGCCATGAGATATTTGCCGCCGCACGAGACATAGTAGCCACCAGACGCGGCCAGCGAATCCATGTATACCACCACTGGTTTCCGCGCCCGCGTTTTGACCACGGCGTTGTAAATCATATCCGAGGCCGTTACTTCACCACCGGGCGAATCGACTTCCAGAACAACACCCTTGACCCGATCGTCATCGCGCGCCTGCTGCAAAGCCATGCGCAGATCGTCAACCATGTTGTCGCTGGCGGCCCCGGGAATGGAACTGCTGATCAAACCGCGCATGACGATGACCGCTACGCGATCGGAAACGCCGCGTCCGCCGCGTTGCACTACTATCTCGTGGAATTTTGTCAGCGGCTCTTCGCGGACCACGCCGGTGCCGACGCGCCCGAGGACAGCAATGGCGAGGAAAACATTAATGATCACACTCGCGCAAAGCGCCAGGAACAGAAAGAGCGTGAGACAACCGAGCCTACGATTTGCCATGATCCGCCGTGAAACTGGAGGAAAAGTGCGTTGCGAACAAGCGCTTTTCGTCTTCGGCATCAAAACCGAGCAATCCAGCAGCCACCGCGACGGTCATCCCCAGCGAAGTCGAGGATCACGAGGGAGGAGTAGGTAATCCAGGAAGGACAAAAGACTGTTTTGCCGCTAGGCACGCCAAAAAACGCGAAAATTGACCAAAGCGCGGCGACCTGATCGCGAATCATTCGAAGTTTCGCAAATCGCCTGTTAGTAGTCGACGGCCTGGCAGCCGCCGCCCCAATGGGGGTCACTGCGTTTCTTGACCGCCATGCTAAGGAGAAGCTCCGATGCGACGGGCCATGCCAAGTCGTCCATCGAGAGACTCACTTTCTAGTGTCGCCTGGCCTGTTCGGCGGACAAACAATCCCTATCTTGCCAAGGCTCTCCGGTCGTCGTTTTGAGCTCGAAGACTTCGGCAAACGCGGACCTGCCCCGGCTGGAATGACGATATGTCCGAGAAATGTCCAGTTTGCTAGATTTATTAGAATTATTGGATATATTATGCGATATTCGAGTTTATTAGAAGCCCATAATCGGAACCATTGCGCAAGTTAAACAGCTTCAGCTGAGCCGGTTGCGTTCGGAGCGGCTTTTACCGCCGCCAGATACTGGCTTGGAAGCTGCTTGGAAAACAGGGTCATGAATAGCAGCGGACATTTAACGGTCAGCGAGACGGCAACTAAACGGATGCGCAAAACCAAAGCGAGCCGCAAGCCCAAAGGACGTTCGCGCAATGGCTCGACTTCGCGCAATGGCTCGACAAAACCTAATTCCTCCGATCTCCCAGCTGCCGGCACGCTTGCCCGCACCAAAGCTTTACTGCTCGCTGCTCTCCGGGTGTGGGAGCTAAAACACCGCGTTGGCGATTAATCCCGACTTCGCGGCTCGACCTTCACGTAAATCTCTCGCGGCGCACTTTTGAAATATTTAAACAACGCTGGGCACAGCCAGCCTTCTTGGTTAAATTCGGGACTATAATACCAGTTTCCGCCGGATTCCGCGCGACGCCATTCCAGTTTAAAGTTCGCGCCCGGAAATTCCGTGCCGCTAAAGATCGCGCGAAAGCCGTTCTGCGCGTCCGGAATGTTCGCGGTTGCCCTATCAATAAGCGTGTCAATTCCCGCAATGAAAGGCTCCTTGCTCAGTCCAACCGCTGCATCATTAAAGACCCACAGGCCTTCGTACTTGTAAGGCACGATCACCATCAAAGCATTCATCGTGTCGTTCTCTTTTCGATTTTCCGTGCGCAACAAGCCAAAGGCAACGACCAGCACAATCACCACCAGTCCGATGACAAGCATGATCGATTTCATCGCACCTCTGCCGGGAAAAGTTGCACCTTTCACTCGCTGACGGCAACTTCGCTGCGCAACTGCGCCCGTAGCTCAGCCGGATAGAGCAACGGATTTCTAATCCGTCGGTCGGGTGTTCGAGTCACCCCGGGCGCGCAGCTTCGCTTTGGGGCACGATTCAGAAGCGTGCGGCGTTGGTTGGTTCGCGTCTTTGTTTTGTTAGCGATTTGCAGCGCGGTCCCGGCTCGCGCCGCTGAATCGCTCGAGCAAACGATCGCCTTCCTCCTTCATCGAATCGAGACCGCCGATGCCACTTTCATTCGCAACGGCCAAACCCACACGCCCCAAGAGGCCGTTGCGCATGTCCGCGCTAAGTACGAACATTTCAAAGGGCAGATCAAAACGCCCGAGGATTTTATCCGACTGGCTGCGACGAAGAGTTTACTCACCGGTCAGCCCTATCACGTCCGCACCCGCAATGGCGAGGAGATGTCGCTCAACACCTGGTTGAGCAACGCACTCCGGGAACACCGGGAAAAAGAAGTCAAGTGATCTTCAGTCCCGCTGCCGAAGTCCGTCTTGGGAACGAAGTTAGCTACAAGCATCACAGGAATGAACCTTAACAATTCGTGGGGGCGAATTTTTGCGCTTGCGACCGCTGGCGGATTTTTGCTCTTCGGCGGTTGCGCTCTCAAGATGGGCAAGCAGCCGCGCCAGGAAATCGCGCCGCTTTATTCGGTGCACTCGCCCGAGTTTCGACAGGCTGCCGGATCATTGCTCGGACCAAATTTTGTCCCTGGCAACAACATCACCACTCTGGTTAACGGGAATCAGATTTTCCCGGCTATGCTCGGCGCAATTCGATCGGCCAAACATTCGATTAACTTCGAGACTTATACATTCTGGGACGGCGAAATCGCGCATCAGTTCACCGAGGCGCTGGCCGAGCGCGCCCAGGCCGGAGTAAAAGTGAACGCCATTCTCGATGCGCAAGGCACCCAAAAAATGGGCCGGCAAAATCTGGAGCGATTACGCAACGCCGGAGTCGAGGTTGCGAAATATCACTCAGTTCTCTGGCCCGATCCACGTCGCTACAACAACCGCACTCACCGTAAGCTACTAATCATTGATGGGAAAATCGGCTTTGTCGGTGGGGCCGGAATTGCCGACCTATGGACTGGCAATGCCGATTCGCCGCAACATTGGCGCGACAATCATTACAAGATCACCGGGCCGGTCGTTGCGCAGCTCCAGGGGAGCTTTGCAATCAGCTGGTTAAAAATAGGCGGCGAAGTGCTGCACGGTCCGAATTACTTCCCGCCGCTGGCAAACACTGGTCCGTACCTGGCGCAGGCAATCCGAGGCGGCGCCCATTATGAAAATCTCGACTTGATGTATCTACTTGCGATTGCTTCCGCCCAAAAAACTTTGCGAATTGAGAACGCTTACTTCCTCCCGGACGATCTGGTGCGTAAGGAACTAATCGAAGCGGCAAAGCGGGGCGTGAAAGTTGAAATCGTTGTTCCGGGAAAAAAGATCGATCAAAAACTGGTGCGCCTGGCATCGAGACGGCAGTGGCCGGAATTGGTCCGCGCCGGGGTCAGGATTTTCGAATATCAACCGACGATGGTGCACGTGAAGTTGATGATCGTGGATGATATTTTCGTCTCGGTCGGCTCAGGTAATTTCGATAACCGCTCGATTCGTTTGAATGACGAAGCCAATCTCGATGTCTTGGATCGCAATTTCGCCGCGCAACAGATTCGTCTTTTTGAAAGTGACAAGAAGCAATGCCGGGAAGTGACACTCGACAAAACGGGCGGATTGCTTTTCGCCAATCCGATTCAACAGGCGGCCGGAGTGGTTGCTCCGCAATTGTAGAGGCGCTTAGGACAGCGCTGCTACTTTGACTACCAGCGATGGAAGGCGGGATGACCTTCCTTCACTGCGACGAAGGTGCCACGGCAGGTCGCGCAAACTTTTCCCTTGGCGCTCAAGGTGCCGTCGACCGTTGCTCGATCATCGGTTAAATCGACAACTTTCGCTGATAAAGAAACCGGTCCGTTTGATGGTGTCGGCCGTAACAGTTTGATCGCGTAATCTGCAGTAACGGTACAGGGGGGATGGTCTGCGCCAGCTTTGTTCATCAAGTGCCAGGCCGCCATCCAATTGCAGTGGCAGTCGAGCAGCGTACCGATGATTCCGCCGTTCAAAACGCCAGGGAATGCCTCGTATTTCGGCTGCGGCATCCATTCCGCAACGACTTCTTCTCCTTTCGGAAAACTGCGAATGCGCAAGCCTTCGGCGTTGGCCGGTCCGCAACCCCAGCATGAATTGTTCGGCGCGTACTTTTCCTGGAGTGATTTATTCATTGTCGCGGCGCTCTATGAGCGCCGAAAGTAACAAAGCTCGGCGGTCATAGACCGCCGCTACAGATTCAAATTCACGCGCCGTTTTTTGATCCGCCAGCGTAAGCGCGCGGCGCTGGCCCAGTGTAAAGTGATAACGGCCGGATCAACCGATTATTGTCCTGTTGCTCGACCACATGCGCGCACCAGCCAGCAACACGCGAGGCGGCGAAGATCGGCGTATTCAGCGCCGGATCGAATCCCAACATTGTTAACACCGGCGCGGCGTAAAGATCGACATTCGCGCACAAATGTTTTTCGCGCTCCATCGTTTGCTCGAGCTTCTCGCAAATCGGAATCCAATTTTCTTTGCCAGTGCGTTTGCCCAGGTCGCGCCCGATTTCGCGCATCGTCGGCACTCGCGAGTCGCCTTTTTTGTAAACGCGATGACCGAATCCCATGATCTTGGCTTTCTTTGCCAGTTGGTCTTTCAACCAATCTTCGGCGCGTTCGGGGGTTTTAATTTCATCGAGCATTCGCATCGATTGTTCATTCGCGCCGCCGTGCAACGGTCCTTTTAAGGCGGCGCACGCGCTCGTCACCGCTGCGTAAATATCCGCCAGGGTCGATGCCGTCACCCGCGCGGCAAAGGTCGAGGCATTGAACTCGTGATCCGCGTACAAAATGAAAATCGTGTCCATCATTTGGATCTGCCAGTCCTGCGGAACTTCACCGCGCAATTTGTAGAAAAGACTTCCCGCCAGGGTCAGATCCTCGCGCTCTGGTAGTGGCTGTTCGCCGTGCGCGATACGATAGCCATCGGTGATCAAGGTCGAAACCTTCGCGATTAATCGAATCGATTTGCGAATGTTGGCCGCGTGCGAATGATCGTTCAGTTCCGGATCGAACGCCCCCAGCATCGACACGCCCGTGCGCAGCATGTCCATCGGATGCGTCTCTTTCGGCATCAATCGCAGCGCATCCAGCACCTGCTTCGGCAGCGTCCGGGCCAAAGCGATTTCGGACGTAAACTTGTTGAGCTGCTCCACATCCGGCAGCTCGCCGCTAAGCAAAAGATACGCTACCTCCTCGAAGCTCGCTTTCTCCGCCATCTCGTGGATGTCGTAGCCGCGATACATCAGGCCCGCGTTCGGATCGACCCAGCAGATTTGCGTCTCCCCCGCGATCACGCCGGCGAGGCCAGGGCTGTAAGCCGGTTTGGATTCTTTAGCCGCCATTGAGGTGTTTCTTTACTCGCGAATGGCCAACGTTCAACGGCCAAGATCGACGTTGGCGATTGGAGGGACGCGCGCTGTCATGTCCCAAATTTTGGGGGCCGACCCGCCATCGCATTGCTATGGCGTAGCAGGCAGCGCGGCGCTCTCCATTTACAGATTACGCGCTCCGGACCAACTTGCCGCCTTTGGATCGTAATCGAGCAATTGATAAAGTTCCTCTCGCGTCTGCATTTTCTCCAGCCAATCGCTCTGACTCTCGCGCGTTTTCAAGTCGCGCAAAAATTCCGACGTCGATTTCATGGAAACGCGAAATGCACTTTGCGGAAAGATGACCATCCGATAACCCAGCTCACGCAACTCATCGAATGAGAGCAGGGGCGATTTCCCGAATTCCGTCATGTTCGCCAGCAGCGGAACCTCCACTTCCTTCGTGAAATCGCGAAATTCCTCTTTCGTCTGCAGTGCCTCCGGGAAAATTGCGTCGGCGCCGGCAGCGACGTAAGCCTGCGCTCGCTTTACCGCGCCGTCGAAACTTTCAATCGCCCGTGCATCCGTTCGCGCGATCACCAAAAAATCTTTATCGCGTTTCGCCGCTACCGCCGCAGCAATCTTCTCCTCCATGTCGGCTGACGGGATCAGCGATTTTCCCGCGAGATGTCCGCACCGTTTGGGAAATTCCTGATCCTCCAGATGACAGCCGGCCAAACCCGCGCTTTCCAATTCGCAGATCGTGCGCGCTGCGTTTTCCGCGCCACCAAATCCTGTGTCGGCATCGACAATCGCTGGAATTTTTACCGCCTTGGCGACAAAACCGGCAAGTAACGCGACCTCGCTTAGAGTTAGCAACCCGATGTCCGGTAATCCCGCGGTGCAATTCGCCAGTCCAGCGCCACTTATATAAACCGCATTAAATCCGGCACGCTCCACCTGCCGCGCGATCGAAGCGTTTGGCACACCAGGCATCGCCACGCAATCCTTCGCGATCAACTCCCGCAATCGGACTGCTTTTGTCATTCCGAGCGAAAATGCCACTCCGGCTCGGAGCGAGGAATCCCGTTGCGAAACCTTTAAGGTAACGTCCGCGGAATCCCTCAACTTCGCTCGGGATGACGGGCTCTTTTTCATTAGGGCATCCGCAGCAGCTTCATCAAATGATGCACGCCACTCTCCTCCTCGAGCGCCCAGGCACATTGCAGAATTTTCGCGCAATGATCCCGTCCCAGTGCCGGCGCGACCAGATGCAGAAATTTTCGCTCCAGCTCGACGTCCGACACCGGATTTTTCGCGTTGCCCAGCGGATAATCGACACGCTTTGTCAACATGCGGCCATCTTTCAGTGTGACATGCACGATGTTCGCTACGGCACCTGGATAAAGCGCACTTAGCTCGGCGTTGCGCGTCACTTTCACGTTTTCCAAAAATTTCCAAATCGTCGGATCGGTAAATCGCGAGGACTGAAATTGTTTGTCGCTTACTTGGCCATCGATCAACGCGATCGCGGTAATGTATGGCAGGCTGTGGTCGGCGGTCTCGCGCGTTTCCGGTCTCCATTTTTCCGGCTCGCTTCCGATAATATCGACCGACGCCTCGTGCGATTCGATGTTAACTGAGGCGACCTGCGAAATGTCGTTGATTTGTTCGCGCAAAAACAACGCCGCCTCGATCGCGCTCTGGCTATGATATTCGGCCGGCCAATATTTGATACTCGTGTTCAAAATCATCGACGCTGGTCCCTGCGGATTTTGTGGAAACGGCACCGCGAATTTTTCACCAACGTTACCAAGCGAAACCCCAAGTTCTTTCTCGAATCCCATTTGCCCTTCAAAAATCGGAGCCGGCCCGGTCATTCCCGCACGCGCGAGCAGCGCCGAGTAAACTCCATGCCGCGCTGCGTTCGCGAATGCCACCCCTTTCCAATGCGAGAGTTCGCCGACGCGTGCCTGTCGCATTGCTGCGCAGGCCACGCCCGCGATATTGACCGCGTGGCGCATTTTCTCCCGATCAAGTTTCATCAACTTCGCCGACGCTAGCGCGGTCGAGAACGCCCCGTAGGTCACATGGTCCCAGCCCCGCGAACGAATGCTGGCCGCATCGCACAAACGGCATTGCACTTCATAGGCTAGCGCGATCGCGGTAATGGCGTCGCGTCCATTCGCGCCCACGCTCTCCGCCACCGCTAGCACCGCGGAAATATTGTCGCTCGGATGCGCCGGTTCCTTCGACAGATAGGTATCGTTGTAATCGAAATAACGGATACAACAGCCAGTCGCGAACGCCGCCCAATCCGGCGGTGCCTGGTGGTGCGTGCCGACAATGGTCGCACCATGTTTCGCAGAAAATTCCGACGCGACTTCCCGCGCAATCCGGCAGGGCTCTTCGTTCCATGCGCCCAGCGCACAACCTATGGAATCGATTACTCGCCGTCTCACTTCGTGCACAGTTTCGCGCGAGAGATCTTCGAAACGCAGGGCCCAAGCGTATTCGGCAAATTGATGGGCGAGCGATTTGGTCATGAAAAAATTGGAAGCTGCAATGTGACGATGAATGGCGGCTAAGCAACATCGGCATCCCGAGTGGAACTGCCACTCCGGCTCGGACCGAAGGATCCTGTGACGTTACCCTTAAAGTCACATTGCGGGATTCCTCGACTTCGTTCGAAATGACGGGAAAATGTAATCGTGAGCGAATTTCAATTCGGTGGCGAATTCGTATGGCATCCCTCGCCCGAGCTCATCGCGCAATCGAACCTGCAATCGTTCATCAATCGGCACGACCTCGGTTCATTCGATGAATTAATGCGGCGTTCCACCAGCGATATCTCCTGGTTCTGGGATACGGTCCTGCGGGACCTCGGCATCGAATTCTACAAGCCCCACGAAAAAGTCGTCGACCTTTCAAAGGGAAAAGCGACGCCGCAATGGTGCGTTGGCGGCGAAATGAACATCGTCCACAGCCTGCTCGATAAATATGCCGGCACGGCTATCGACAAAAAAATCGCCATCACATCGGAGACGGAGGATGGCAAGTCGCGCCGGCTGACTTACGCTGAGCTTCGCGCCGAAGTAAATAAAATGGCGGGAGCGTTGCATTCGCTCGGTCTGGGCAAAGACGATGCCATTGGTGTCTTCATGCCAATGGTGCCGGAAATCGTGATCGCGATGCTCGCGATCATCAAGATCGGTGGGATTTTCTTGCCGCTCTTTTCCGGATTTGGCGTGTCCGCCATCGTGTCGCGCCTAAAAGACGCCGACGGTAAAGCGCTCTTCACTGCGGACGGAACCTTTCGCCGCGGGAAATTTTGCGCAATGCGACCAATCGCGGAAGAAGCGGCCGCACAAGTTCCGACGCTGAAACATTTGATCGTGCTAACGAAAAACAGCGAGTGGGTTGTAGCTGCCGCCATCGCTGGCGGCAGGACCGAGGAACCTCTGCCGCTGAGGACAGCAGCAGCCACAACAAACACCGAGAAAACGAGCGCCGAGGATGTGATGATGCTCATCTACACCTCAGGCACAACCGGCCGGCCGAAGGGCGCGGTACATACTCACTGCGGGTTCCCGATTAAGGCCGCGCAAGACATGTGGCATGGACTTGATCTTCATGGTGACGAGACACTCTTCTGGCTTACCGATATGGGGTGGATGATGGGTCCATGGCTCGTTTTTGGGACGCTGGTGCTAGGTGCTACCATGATGCTTTACGATGGCGCCCCCGATTTTCCAGGACCCGATCGCGTTTGGAAATTGTGCACCGATCACAAGGTCACCGTGCTGGGCGTTTCGCCCACGCTGATCCGCGCGCTCCGAAAATATGGCGACGAAATTGTTAATCGGCACGATCTAACGAAACTTAGGAAATTCGCCTCAACCGGCGAACCGTGGAACCCGGATCCCTGGCTCTGGCTCTTTCGCGTCGTCGGGCGCGGAAAACTGCCGATCATCAATTACTCTGGCGGCACTGAAATTTCCGGCGGCATTCTGATGGGGAATGTGCTGACGCCGATGAAGCCGTGCGCGTTCTCCGGACCGTTGCCTGGGATGGCGGCCGATGTCGTCGACGAAAATGGAAACTCGATTCGCGGGAAAGTTGGCGAGCTCGTCATTCGCGAACCCTGGATCGGCATGACGCGCGGATTTTGGCGGGATCCGCAGCGTTATCTCGATACCTATTGGTCGCGCTGGTCTGACGTTTGGGTGCACGGCGATTGGGCCGCAATTGATGATGAAGGACTTTGGTACATTCTCGGCCGGAGCGACGACACGATTAAAATTGCCGGGAAACGCGTCGGGCCGGCGGAAGTCGAATCGATTCTGGTCGCGCACGCGCACGTCAGCGAAGCAGCGGCGGTCGGCGTGCCGGATTCGATCAAAGGCGAAGCATTGGTTTGCTTTTGCGTCCTGAAAAATGGCGACAACGCATCGGCTGACATTGCCCAGGAGTTGAAACAAAGCGTCGCGCGTGACCTCGGCAAAGCGCTGGCGCCGCGCGAGATTATTTTCGTGACCGACATTCCGAAAACACGAAATGCAAAAGTGATGCGTCGCATCGTGCGTGCCGCTTATCTCGGCGAAAAACTCGGCGACACTTCGGCGTTGGAAAATCCCTCGGCAATCGAAGCAATTACTAGTGCGAGAGGAAGTAAGAAAATCTCGTCATCCTGAGCGGAGCGGAGCGAAGTCGCCTGCCGCGCCGTAGCTTTTATGCGAAGGCTGGGAAGGATTCCGGTGTGAAAGCCTAAAGGTTACGCGGCGGGATCCCTCGGTCCGAGCCGGACTGGCATTTTCGCTCGGGATGACGACGCCACCCAAACATCACGATTTCATCGATTTTTTTGAAGCAACCTGTTTGAATCTTCGCTTATGAAAAAACACTCATTTCCTTTCGCGATGATTGCTTTGGCCACGATCGGGATCGTCATGGCCGCCGGACCGGCGAAATTTGATGGCGAATTTGTGGACAAGAAATTTCTGAATGGACAAGGGGTGTTTGAGTTCAGCATTCATCAGATTGGCAGCGCGCTCGAGATTGCATTTGATGCGGCCTACTCCGATGGCCACGGCGCCACGCCTGATGCGACTGGCGCAGGCAAAGTCAACGGAAATGCGGCGCAGTTCGCCTGGAAGGACAGTTTCGGTAATACTGGGACGGGCACGATCAATCTCGCTGGCGACGATATCGTCGTCTCAATGAAAACGGTGCACGTCACCGACCCGCGCTGTCTCGCGTTTTATCGTGACAACATGAAGCTAAAGCGCGTCGGGAAGAAATCGTAGCGTGGCTAAGTCTCCTTGGTGGGGCGACGCTCTGCGGTGCCGCACTCGTTGATTCGACGGCTCGACGGAGTCTCGCCCTACCAATCGGTTGCGTTCGGGGTAGAGAGAAACACAGGATTCCTGCCTGTACGCCCAGCGGACATTCTGTCCGCTGTTACAGAGTCAGCGGAGTTCAAGTCCGCTGCGCGCACAGACTGTAAGTCTGTGTTCCTTTTCGCTACACCATCGGACGAAAACGCCCGACGATTTCCTGCAAGCGGCCGGTGATTTGACCGAGCGAACAAACTTCCACCGCTTCTAACAACGCAGGAAAGCAGTTTTCGCCGCGTTCAACGACCGCGCCCAGTTTATCGAGCGCGCGCTTTGATTTCTCCGCGTTTTTCTTTTTGAACTTCTTCAACCGCTCGACTTGCAATTTTTGTTTCGCTCGGGGAGTCCTCGCCAACTCGACCTCAGGCATCTCATCCGCGCCGTTGCGATAGCGATTTAATCCGACGATCGGACGCGTTCCGTCATAAATTTGTTGTTCGTAACGGTGGGCGGCATTTTGGATCTGACTGCGCTGATAACGATTCTCCACCGCCGCGAGCACACCGCCGAGCGATTCGATCTCACGAAATTCATCGAGAATCGCTTTCTCAACCGCGCGCTCGACTGCTTTCATCCCGGGCGAGCCGCTCAAGATGTTCATGGTGTGCTTAAAGATTCCGGATTCTTCGAGCAGAATTGCCTGTCCATGCGCGGCAAGACGAATCCATTCCTCGCTTGGCGTGGTAAACGGTTCGTCGGCGCTGTTTGAATGACACGAGTTGGTGCCGTTCATGTAAGCCAGCATCAATTCGGCCGCGGTGCGGGTGAGGTTATTTTTGAACTCGGCGGCGATGAGCGACCGCCCGCTCGTTTGCGTGTGCAGTTTGAACATCTGTCCGCGTGCGTTCGCGCCAAAGACGTCGCGCATTCCGATCGCCCAGATTTTTCGCGAAACACGCGCGAGCGCGATGTATTCGACGTCGAGTCCGCAATCGAGGAAGAAAGAAAGCCGTGGTGCAAACTGATCGACCGGCACGCCCCGCGCACTTAGCATTTCGGCGTAAGCGAAACCATTGGAGAGGGTATAGGCCGCTTGTTGCACCGGCGTCGATCCCGCTTCGCCGATGTGATAACCACTGATCGAAACCGGATACCAGCGCGGCATGTTCGCCGTTGTCCATTCAATCATGTCGCAAAGAAAACGCAGCGACGCTTCCGTCGGAAAGATCGTTTCATTCTGCGCCTGGACTTCCTTGAAAATGTCGGCCTGAATCGTGCCGCGCAGATTCGGCACCACCTTCGCACCGAAGCGACGTTTTGCCGCCGCGATGTACATCGCCATGATAATCGGCGCCGGACCGCTGATTGTCATCGAGGCGGAAAAATTTGGAGCGCCGAGCTCAAAGCCATCGTAGAGCCGTACCATGTCTTCCACCGTGTCGACCGCGACTCCACCCTCGCCAATCTTGCCGAAGACACCGTCGGCATCGGAATCGATTCCGTAGAGGGTTGGGCCATCGAACGCGGTACTGAGACGTTTCGAGCGCTGATGCGCGCTCAAGAAATGGAAACGCTTGTTCGTGTCCTCAGCCAGCATCAGGCCGGAAAACAAACGAGTCGGTTCCTCCTGTAGCGGCGGCCGTGTCGGCCGCTCCGCGGGTTTTGCACGCGACACGCGCGCCGCTACAGCTTCGCCGTTTTTCTGGAAGCTCTCGATCTCGCGCAACGGCTCGAGATACATCTCGCGATAAGCGCCGTTCAGATACGGGAATTCACCCGGCAAACCATCGCCAAAAAGGTAGCGCGCGATTTCGCCCGGCTCGTCAATCTCGGGCAAAGCCAGGCGCGGCAAAGGCAATCCAGTCGGCGCTTTTGAAATTGGGATTTCCGCTTTGACCTTGTTCCAGCGGTCGGTCACTGCCTGCGCGAATTTTTCATCACTCCGCGCCCGCTTGACTTGTTCAAGCACAAAACGCCCGTGCTTTTCGACTGCTTCAACGACTGCTCCAAGTTTGCTCATTTGTTCCTCTTTCGCTTCGTAATTAACTCGAACAATTCATCCACGCCAGGATCACGATGGCGTTTGGCAACCGTGGCAACGATTTCCTGTTTGCGCTTGTTCTGCGTCAATCGGTGTTCGATTTCGGCCAACGCGGCCTTTGCCCGCTCCAGATCAGTCTTGTTCACCACCACGACGT
The DNA here is from genome assembly GCA_003221295.1 of Verrucomicrobiota bacterium. Lineage (GTDB taxonomy): Bacteria > Verrucomicrobiota > Verrucomicrobiia > Chthoniobacterales > UBA10450 > AV69. Next base: position 40,398 of record QHRA01000173.1, read on the forward strand.
CGGCGACATCGAGCATGACAATCTTTTGCAACTGCAAGCGCGCCCCGTAATCGGGATTCATGACCAATACGGTTTGATCGACCAGTTTGTTGCGAAACGGCAGCGCCTCCTGGCCGGTGCCGACCGTTTCGATGATGACGTAATCGAATCCAGAACGTGCCAGCAGCGCGAGACAGCTTTCGGTCGCTGGCGAAAGTCCTCCAGCCTGCCCGCGCGTGGCCATGCTGCGCATAAACACCCGATCGTCCTGCGAGTTGATCATCGTGGCACGATCGCCGAGCAACGCGCCTTCGCCGATCACGCTCGGGTCGTGCGATAAAATTGCGATGCGCGTTTTGCTGTCGCGCTGAAGAAAACGCAAAACCAGCTCATCGATCAACGTCGTTTTGCCTGCGCCACCCGGACCGGTAAAACCAATCACTTTAGATGTTCGATCTTTGGTTCGAGCCGCACTGGCATCATTTGATGGTTGATGTTTTCCTCCTCTCGAAGCCGCCTCTTCAAGTTCGGTCAATTTCCGCGCCAGCGCGAGGTCGGGCTTTGATTTAACGCGGCGCTTTTTCCTTTTGCCGTAATGCTTTTTCACATAGTCGGCCATCTCGGTGAGCGACGTGCCGGCAAAGAAAATTTCCTCGACGCCTTTGCGCTTCATTTGCCGGGCGTCGTCGTGCGTGATCGTGCCCCCGCCCCCGCCGAAAACTGCTATGTCATTCGCGCCGTTCTTCTTCAATTGGCTAACGACATCGGCAAAAAAATCGATGTGCCCGCCGTTGTAACTGGAAATCCCGATCGCGGCCACATCCTCTTGGATAGCCGCGCGCACAATATCGCCGACATAACGATGAAATCCGAGGTAAACGACTTCGATTCCATGCCGGATAAATTCGAGATTAATGGTGTTAATGGCGCTGTCGTGTCCATCGCAGATCGGAACCGCAGTAAGAATGCGAATCGGTAAAGCCATTTAAGTATTTGTAGCGGCGGTCTATGACCGCCGTTTTCCTTCGACCACGGCGCTCATAGAGCGCCGCTACAGAAAGCGCCGAAATCTTAACGGTAATCGTTTGACGGGCAATGGCATTCTAGCCTAGTAGCGGGGCCTTACATGAACGCATCGCAGGCAAAATCATGGGCCATTCCGGCAATCGCGATAGCCGGCTTGATTGCGGGAATTTTGGATATCGCCTCCGCGTTTGTAATCGCAGAGCTCAAAGGCACGGGATCAATTCGAATGTTACAGGGTATCGCAAGCGGTTTGCTCGGTTCCCAATCATTCGAAGGAGGAATGGCGACGGCTGGGTTGGGTCTCGCCATTCATTTCTCGATCGCGTTTACGGCGGCATCGGTGTTTTACGTGGGCAGTCGACAATTCAGTTTTCTAACCCAGCATGCCGTTGCGTCGGGATTGCTTTATGGAATTGCGGTCTACGTTTTCATGTATTGGTTGGTCGTGCCGCTCGCGTTCGTTAACGCACACCATTCCATTTCGAGAGACGTGACCGCCGTGATCGTTCACATGGTTTTGATTGGCCTGCCGATTGCGCTCGTGATTCGTCGTTTTTCGCAGAAACAATCGTAAATGAAAGATCCTTTGGATTTTAGTGGAAAAGTGATGCTGGTGACCGGCAGCTCGCGCGGTATCGGCGCCGCAACAATCAAAGCGTTTGGGGAGTGCAACGCGAAGTGTGTGGTCAATTACGTCGCCGACCCCGATGGAAAAAATAAAGCAGATGCTCAGAAGGTCGCAGATACGCTGGCTGATCCTCTCATCATCGAATGTGACGTCAGTGACCCGGCCCAAGTCGAATCCATGATGATGGAGATCGGCGACAAGCGCGGTGGCCTGGACGTGCTTGTCAATAACTCTGGAATCATTCGGGATCGCACCATCAAAAAAATGACGCTCGGGGAATTTGAAAGCGTCCTGCGCGTGAACCTGGTTGGCACCTTCAATGTCACTCAAAAAGCCGGTGCTGTTTTGCACAACGGTGGACGCGTCATCAATCTCTCATCCGTTAGCGGACAGATGGGATTGTTCGGCCAGGCTAACTACTCTTCGAGCAAAGCTGGCATCATCGCGCTGACTAAGGTCTCGGCTCGTGAGCTGGCCCGGAACCAAATTACCGTTAACGCCGTCGCACCCGGCTTCATCGACGTCGGAATGAGCAAGGGCATGCCGGAGGAAGTGACCCAGAACTTCATTAAACAAATTCCATTGGGCCGTCTCGGTGAGGCCAATGAGATCGTGAACGCCATTCTTTTCCTGGCTTCACCTATGGCTTCTTATATCACCGGTCATGTCTTGAACGTGAACGGGGGCTACTACATGGGGTCGTAGCACGGGCTTCCAGCCTGTGGGGCAACCGGGCATCTTGCCCGGTTAGTATATATCCCAGCAACGGGCAAGATGCCCGTTGGCCTCACAGCCAAGATGGCTGTGCTACGGCGAACTACTCTTCGCCGTCGAAGTAATCGAGCGGGTCGGATCGAAGGATAGCGCGCTCAGGGCAGCGAACGAGCCATTTCTTACTATCGGGATAATAAGCCGACTCGGAGATAGGATTGTCGGCGACCACGTACATTACCAGGTCTTGATCACCCTCATTAATTAGCTGATGCGGCTCGTTCGGACCGAAGATAAAGGCGTCGCCCGGTTCGATCGATGTCTTCCCATCTTTATGGCGCGCAATTCCGTGACCGGAGATGATGTGATAGAACTCCCACTGGGCGCTGTGGGTATGATAGGGGTAAGCCGCTTTCCCCGGAGGAATCCGGCAAATCTCGACGTCGAAGGGATGACGTTCCATTAAGTCGGTCGACAGTGGTTTCCGGCCAAGCGCCTCGGAAACTTGTTTGCCCGCGCCGACGAATTTGCCCTTAGGTGACGACCAGACCAGTTCCTCCATGTTGTTGGTATTTACTTTGCGCATAGTAGTCGGACGCAACAAACGCAGGTCCGTGCGAATCGCAAACGAACGTCGGAATAGCCGCAATGATACCAAGATTGTAGCATCGACATCCTGCCGAGTATCTCTTTAGCGTTCGCCGCAGGATGCTTTTACCTCTCCCTTTGCCAAAGGGAGAGGATGAAGGTGAGGGATTTCTTTTCAAAGGTGCTCATTCGACGATGGGGGATCGCATCTTTCGACTCCTCACCCTAGCCCTCTCCTCGTTCGAGGAGGAGAGGTGACCATTTCAGCGGACTCCGGTGCCTAAACAGCGCTAAACACGCACGATGCCGATGCCACGACTCAAGCTATAATAGCGGCAGTTGGGCGACTTCCTGTTCTATCTCGGCGAAACGAACGCCGATACCGATCAAGCGAATCTTCTTCCCGGTCCGGGCAAAGGCTTCTTCAAGTAGTTGGCGATAGCTGCCGAGGTTGGGGAGGAGCCCGGCTCTTTCGACGGTAGTTCGGGTGAAATCCGAGAACTTCAATTTCAGAAAAATCTTGGTGATCCGTCTGGTCGGCTCTTTTTGTGCCAGTTCCGCCGCTAGTTCTTCAAACAGCTCGCCCACTTTCTCTTCACATTGCTCAAGAGTTGTTAGATCACTGCCAAAGGTCTCTTCAGTGCTTAATGATTTCCTCTCTCGATTTGGCTCGACCGGGCGGTCATCGATGCCGCGGCAAAGATCGTAGAGTTCGCTGCCGAACTTCCCAAAAAGCTCATGCAACTCCGGCCGCGATAACCGTTGCATCTCGCCACACGTGGTTACGCCAGCGCGCGCCAGTCTTTCTTCTGCAACCGCACCAATCCCCCAAAGTTTTCGCACCGGCAGCGGTTGCATGAACTCCGGAACCTTCTCCGGTTTCACTTCGTACTGTCCATTGGGCTTGTTGATTTCGCTGGCGATTTTCGCCACCAGTTTGTTTGGTCCGACGCCCGCGGAAGCAGTTAACCTTGTTTCCTTAAAAATTAGATCGCGAATTTCCCTGCCTAGCGGGCCTGGGGGGCGTGGGCTGCCGGTAACATCCAGATAAGCTTCGTCGAGCGAGAGTGTTTCCACGAGGGGCGTAAAGCGATGCATGATTTCCCGGACGACTCCTGCCTCCTTCCGATAAACATCAAAGCGCGTTGGCAACACGATCAGGTTCGGGCAACGTTGCAGCGCCATGAAAGTGGGCATGGCAGAGCGAACACCGAAGGCGCGCGCTTCATAGTTACAGGTAGTGAGAACGCCGCGTCGATCGCGCGCGCCCCCTACCCCAACAGGCTTGCCTCGCAGCGATGGCCGGTCGCGCACCTCGATCGCGGCATAGAAACAATCCATGTCGAGATGGATGATCGCGCGCGGTTGTGATGGGCCCGGCATAAACAGAATTTCGCGCGAAACCCGGCTCCGCTCAAAGGTATATAGCGGCGGTCTATGACCGCGCGCTGACAAGCCTAATCTAGGGGCTGACTTAGCTGGCGACTGCGCCGCCCGGTTCGGCAATCCCCTCCGGGAAGTTCTGAGGAAAAACAAGCTTGCGTTGCAGTTCGCGTCGGAGCAGCAGAAGATTGCAGCAGGCCTGAAAAATGATCGAGCCAACTGAGAGATACCAGACGTGCCTGATTTGAAATCCGGGGTGGAACGAAAGCAATGTAGCCGGCAGGGCGAAGAGGATTAAACGCGTCATCGAGCTA
>QHRA01000224.1 GCA_003221295.1 Verrucomicrobiota bacterium
CATCGCGGCGCGATTCTGCCAATCTCGCCGGCAGAATTAAAGTTCGCGATCTGCCACCTGTGACGATTTTTTCTTGCTTGCGAGCGCGATCAGCATCCGCCGTGGGGTAGCGTGTTTCGCCCGCGGCGTCAACACTTTGATGCTCTGCTCATCCGAACCCCAGTACAAAATATCGACATCGACATAGCGCACGCCCCAGCGCTTCATTTCCAATCGGCTCGGCTTGTAAAGATCAATGGTGCTGGTCCCGATCAAAGCAGTACCGTAATCGTCGATCACATATTCCTCGCCCGTCTCCACGATTTTGAACCGGGTTCCGAGCGGGAAGCGCGACCAATCGGAAGCGGCGCTGCGTACAATTCGCCCGGAAAGATATTCGCCGACGGCGTTGCGTCGTCCGCCGCCGCCACGCTCATGGACGCAGTACGCCGTCGTGCGCACGTTCATGCGATGCAATTTCGCGCTGCTGCGCTTCGCCGTTGGGGGTTGGGTTGCGCAACTTGCGAGAAATGCACCGATGAGACATGCGAGAGCAAGTCGCAGCGATGTTGCTTGTAATTGGATGCGCGCTGAATAGTCGTTGAAGCTACTGCTGGGAAGACATAATTTCCGCCCCTGGTCCCATGCGGTCGTTTTCACAAGCACAGGCTTTAATAGCAGAAAGCGTGCTCTTGGATTCACGCCTGGCCCTTTTTCATGAGCGAGAAAACTGGTTGGCCGTGGCCGATTTGCACTTCGGCTACGAGCTAAGTCAGCGCGTTGCTGGGCGGCTCGTCCCTTTTTGGGGAATGGAATCGATCGAAGCCCGACTATGCCAGTTACTGCGCGATTACCGCCCGGCGACTTTGATCCTGCTGGGCGATCTCGTTCATGATAAAACTGGCGCCAACGAATTCTTCTCGTTAGTCACGCGTCTTCGAGAACAGTGCGACGTAATTCTCATCGCCGGCAATCACGACGCTCAAATCAAACGTACCGACCTGCGCGATTCCTTCGCCACGGACCGGTTCGAATTCCATCACGGCGATTGCGAACGGGAACAGAATGGTTGCATCCAGATTATCGGGCATTTTCATCCCGCGGCGACGTTGCACGATGGCGCGGGATTACGATTAAAATTTCCCGCGCTGGTGCAGGAATCGGGTTGCTGGATTTTGCCGGCGTTTTCGCCGTGGGCCCCAGGAACCGAGTGGATAGAGCGTGAACAGAGCCAGATTTGGCTTTGTACTCCGCAACGAATCCTGTTGGTCGATCGAGAGTGATTACGGAGGTGGATCGACCGCTCCGCGGGCGATGGCGAATAATTGCGGCTTCGCCGCCTGCCGTGGCATCGAGCAAGGGACCGCTCGATCCACCTACGCGCGTACGCCGCTTAGCTCACTCGTGCAATGCGGGCAGCGTGTCGCCTTGATTGGGATTGACATCGTGCAGGCGGGGCAATTTTTCGCTACCGGCTCGGCCGTCGGCGAAGGGCGCTTCAATTTGTTGATCGCTTTCACCACCAGAAAAATGCACAAAGCAACGATCAGGAAATTGATCATGACGGTGATGAAATTGCCGTAGGCAAACACGGGCAAGCCGGCTTTCTTCGCCGCATCCAGCGACATCCCGGGTGCGATCTTGTCCGAGAGCGGAATATAGTAATCAGCGAAGTTAAGGTTACCGAGGACTCTGCCCAACGGGGGCATGAGAAGATCCTCCACGATGGAGGTGACAATTTTTCCAAATGCTGCGCCGATGATGACGCCTACCGCCAGGTCGATGGCGTTACCTTTGACTGCAAATTCCTTGAATTCTTTCCACATAGAATCTTCAAGTAGCTAATTCGTGACGATGTTGACAAGCTTGTTCGGAACGACCACGACCTTCGCGATCTGTTTGCCGGCGAGCAGTTCCCGCATTTTCGGCAACCCCAGTGCGGTCGCCTTCAATTCCTCTTCATTTGCCCCAAGCGGGGCGCGGAACCTATCGCGCACTTTGCCGTTTACCTGCACGACGATATCGACCTCGTCTTCCACGAGCACTCTTTCGTCATGCTCCGGCCAAGATTGAGGGGTCAGTTCAGCGGGCGTGACGGCGAATTTCTCGCGCATTTTTTCCCAAAGCTCTGACGCGATGTGCGGGGCGAATGGGCTGAGCAAAATCAGGAATGTTCGTATTGTAGAAACCGGAACGGACGGCGCGTTGATGAAGGCATTGACAAAAACCATCAGTCGCGAAATGGCGGTGTTGAAAGAGAGGGACTCGATGTCTTCGGTCACTTTCTTGATCGTGGCGTGCAGGATTTTTCGCTGCGATTTCTCGGGCGCCACATCCTGCACCCGCGGTGATAACTCCCATTCGCCGGCCTGATTTTCGTCCATGAGCAGACGCCAGACGCGGGCGAGAAAACGCGAAAGGCCTTCCACGCCTTTCATGCTCCACGGCTTCATCTGCTCGAGCGGGCCCATAAACATTTCGTAGCAACGAAAGGCGTCCGCGCCGTACTCGGCGATGACATCGAGTGGATCGATGACATTGCCCCAGCGCTTCGACATTTTGCGGTTGTCTTCGCCCAGGATTATTCCCTGGTTCACCAGACGCTGGAACGGCTCCGGTTTCGAAACGTGGCCGAGATCGAAGAGCACCTTGTGCCAGAAGCGCGCATATAAAAGGTGCAGCACGGCGTGCTCTGTCCCGCCAACATAAAGATCGACCCCGCCCGCCTGTTTTCCGCCCATCCAGTAGCGTTCGGCCTCTTCTCCGACGAACCGCGACTCGTTAGCCGGATCGCAGAAGCGTAGGTAATACCAACAGGAACCGGCCCACTGCGGCATGGTGTTGGTCTCGCGCGTCGCTTTGTCGGAGTAGCGAATCCAATCTTTCGCTTTCGCCAGTGGTGGTTCACCGGTACCGGTCGGTTTGTAATCTTCAAGTTCTGGCGGAACGAGCGGCAGTTCGCTTTCGCTTAACGAGTGATGCCTGCCATTTTCCCAGAAGATCGGAAACGGTTCGCCCCAGTAACGCTGGCGCGAAAAAAGCCAGTCCCGCAATTTGTAATTGATCGCGCCCTTGCCCTGACCCCGTTCCTCTAGCCACTTCGTGATTTTCTTTTTCGCTTCCGCCGTCGTTAGGCCATTGATGATCGGCGAATTGATGGCGATTCCTTCGCCGACGAATCCAAACGCCGGCTCGTTGTTCAGTGGCTGAACAACCTCGACAATTGGTAGATCGAATTTCTTCGCGAATTCCAAATCACGTTCATCATGTGCCGGCACCCCCCCAATCGCGCCGGTGCCATAACCGAGCAGCACATAATCAGCGATCCAGATCGGGATCTTCTGTTCGTTCGCTGGATTAATCGCGTGGGCGCCGGTAAAAACGCCGGTCTTTTCCTTCGTAAGTTCCGCTCGTTCAAGATCGCTTTTGCGTGCGGTCTTCTCGCGATATTCGCGTATCGCCGGCCACTGCTCTTCGGTCACGATGAGATCGATAAGTGAATGCTCCGGCGCGAGCACCAGGAACGTCCCGCCATAAAGCGTGTCCGGCCGGGTTGTAAACACGCGTATTTTTTGTTCGTGCTTGTCGATCTTGAAATCGATTTCCGCGCCTTCGCTTTTTCCGATCCAATTTCGCTGCAGCAATTTAATTCCCGCCGGCCAGTCGAGTCCTTCGAGTTCGTGGAGTAACCGATCGGCGAAGGCGGTGATGCGCAACATCCATTGCCGCATCGGTCGCCTAACGACTGGAAAACCGCCGACCTCGCTCTTGCCATCAATAACTTCTTCATTCGCAAGGACGGTGCCGAGATCGGGACACCAGTTCACTGGAACTTCCGCGACGTACGCCAGTCGAACGCTATCCGGATCGTCGCCGCGATAAGTCGAAATCGGCTCGGCCTTTTTCGTCTCGGGGCTGAACCAGGAATTGTAGATCTGGAGAAAAACCCACTGCGTCCAGCGATAGAATTTCGAATCGGCTGTGCTGATTTCGCGCGACCAATCGTAGGAGAAACCGATGCGCTTTAGCTGTGTCTTGAACTTGGCGATGTTCTCGCGCGTGGTGATCGCCGGATGCTGCCCCGTTTTGATGGCGTATTGCTCCGCCGGCAAACCGAATGCATCCCAGCCCATTGGATGCAGCACGTTGAACCCACGCATCCGTTTGTAGCGCGCGATGATGTCGGTGGCGGTGTAACCTTCCGGATGTCCCACATGCAAACCGGCGCCGCTCGGATACGGAAACATGTCGAGGATGTAAAATTTCGGTTTCGCCGGATCGAAACCTTTCTCGCCAGGATTGGGCGCATGAAACAGCTGCTGCTCGTCCCAGAGGCGCTGCCATTTGGATTCGAACCGATCGAATGGATATGGTTTGCGGCGCGCGCTCATGACAGGTGAGATTATTGTCATCCCGAGCGAAAACGCCAGTCCGGCTCGGACCGAGGGATCCCGATGAAGTTACCTTAACGCTTTCGCAACGGGATCCCTCGACTCCGCCCGGGATGACGGCGAATTTGGGCGCGATGGATTTGCTCCTGGCAACGCGTAACCAACACAAGACCCGCGAATTTGCGCAATTGCTCGGCCCGAATTTTACGCTCCGCGATCTGACGAGCGAGCACGATCTGCCGGAAATCCAGGAGACCGGCCGCACCTTTGAAGAAAACGCAGTGATCAAAGCGATCGCCATCTCCAAAATTTTTCCGGATCAAATTGTAATCGCGGACGACTCCGGCCTCGAAGTGAAGTCGCTTGGGGGCGCGCCGGGAATCTTTTCGGCCCGTTACGCCGAAGAAAACGCGAGCGATCGGCGCAATGTGGAGAAACTGTTGTGCGAACTGCAAGGCGCGCCGGAACGATCGGCCCGGTTCCGCTGTGTCATCGCGCTGGTGAAAAATGGCGAATTGATAACAACGATCGCGGGCGAAATAGCCGGCAAGATCACGAAATCTCCGCGCGGCGAAAATGGATTCGGTTACGATCCGATTTTCATCCCAGAAGGATTTGAAGAGACGTTCGCCGAATTACCGTCCGACACGAAAAACGCGATCAGTCATCGCGGCAAAGCGGTGGCCGAACTGGTTCGGTATTTTAATACTGCGCGCCGGTCAGCACGAAAGTGATTGGAATGCGAACTCGCGCTGGTGTTCCTGGTTTGAAACGCCAGCGGCGGAAGGCGGAAATGGTGGAGTTATCCAAAATCGGATTACCGATGCTTTGCTCCATCATGGCATCGACGGCCAGTCCGCTATTGGGATCGACACTGATCACGGCGACGCCGCTTCCGGTAATATGGCGGCTGCGCGCTTCGTAGGGATAATCGGGTCGCGGCGCGCTGAGCACGAACGCCTTCGCATTCCCTACTGCGGCTAGCCGTGTTTGCCCCGATGGCCGAATGGGAGCGGGGGTCCGTTGCGTTTTGATCACGCTACGAGCTTCCTGAGGTTCAATGAAATCGGCTGCCGGAACCGGTACCGGCGGCGGGACAGAAATATCGGGATCTGGAGGAGTCCGGCGGCTCGTCGGCGAAGTAAATTCCGATCGTCGTGGAATCTGTTGCAGTTGGTGGTGTTGCCGGTGATTCCTGATGGAAGGCGATTGCTACCGCCGACAAGTGAATCAGAACTGCCGCGGCGAGCGCTGTCGCGATCGGCCATTTCGATGGCCTTCGGTAGATGAACGCATTGTTTGTCACTACATCTCCTGGTGAGATCAAACACGCGAGCGGTAGAAATCTTAGGAGAAACAATTCGAGATGGCCTGAGGGTTCTATGAGCAACAATTAGAACGTGCTTCCGGTAATGGAGGGCGGAGCTCTGCGACGCCATGATGAGAACCAAATCCTTCAAAAGGAGCCGCGGCCAACGACCGGGGCTACAGGGCTCGCAGGAGCTCGGCCTTCAAACCGGGACCATCGGCAAGGCGCCGATGCCCCAATTGGTTGCCTAACGATTCGTAGGCGGCGCGGCCCGGATCTGATACCCGACTTTTTGGATGCCGACTTGGCGGACCTTATCCAGCAGTGCAATAACGTCGCCATGGGTCGACATCATTTCGGCGCTGATCGAGATCTTAATATTCGGATTGGCGGAGTGCAGTTGAAAAAGCCGCGGCAGGACCTGATCATCCTGGACAAACTGGCCGTCGAAGAAAATCGCGTTGCCGGGCGAGACGCGGATGGCGACGTAATCTTTCGTAACCGTAGTAGGAGGCGCACCTTGGGCGGGCAGATTAACCTTAATCCCTTTCATGTGGGTCTGACTCAGACTCACCATCATGAAACTGGCAAGAAGAAAGAACATGATGTCGATGAGCGGAATGATTTCGATACGCGCCCGCTTTTTTGGGATCGGTGAAGCGACGTGCATAATTAAAACATGTTTCGCCGGCTAATAGGACGCGCCGGTCATGGTAAATGTGATTGGTATTCGAACCTTCGAAACCGTGCCCGGTTTAAATCGCCAGCGTCTGAACGCGCTCACGGCCGAGTTATCCAGGATAGGGTTTCCTATACTCTGGGCCATGCTAGCGTCAGTGACACTTCCGCTGCCCGTATCAACCGAAACCACGCAGACGCCGCTTCCGGTAATGTGTCGACTGCGTGCTTCGTAGGGATAATCTGGCCGTGGGGCACTGATCGCGACCGCTTTTGCCTGTGAGGCCGTCATCATCCCGGGCGGTTTAGGCGGGCCGACCACCTGAGGCGCCTTAATCGGCTGAGTCTTCTTATTCTTTTGTGGTGGCGGCGTTTGTTCTTCGTGGAATTCGGGTTGGATTTCCGGCGGTGGCGGCGCTTCCGGAACTGGAATGTCTTCCGGTGGCGGCGTTGGCTCGTCAGCGGGCGGCTGGTCCAGCGTTGCCTCGATCGTAGCCGTCGGGATATCAGAGGTATCGATGGGCGGCGGTTCTTTGTGGAATGCAAGTGCCACCGCAATGCCATGTACGGCCAGCGCTCCTGAGAACGCAGAGATCACCTGCCACTTCGGAGCAGGTTTATATAAAAGTGGGCCAGGGCCTTTGGCTTTCATGGTTGACCTGTGCCGGCCGACGGCACTCCCGCCGCTGCCTGGCTCTTGATTTCAAATGCTATTTTGTAAAAACCTTGCGATCGCAAAATATCGAGTACGCGAATGATATTGCCGTGCACGGTATCGCGATCCCCCCGCACGAACACCTTCGCGTCCGGGTTTTCCTGATGAACTTTTCCCAATATCGCAGTTAGCTCTTCGTAGCTGACCGGCTTTTTGTCGAAGTATGGCGTGCCATTGACGTCGACGGAGACACTGATGTAATCGCGTTTTGATTGCGTCTCGCCCGAGGCTCCGGTGGGCAAAGTCACCTTGATCCCCTTCATGTGCACCTGGCTCAAGCTCACCATCATGAAGCTGGCGAGGAGAAAGAACATGATGTCAATCAAAGGAATGATCTCAATGCGCGCTTTTTTGTGAGGGATGGGTGAGCTGACGTGCATTGGCAATTCCTAGATTGACGACCGGGTCGCGGAACTGGGCGTGGCGCTCGTTTCGATCCCTACTTCCTGCGCTTTAGTTTGGGCTTCGAGCATAACTTCCAGATTCGTTGCAGCCGTCTGCAACTCGAACTCTAGGTTAGACACGCGCGAAGTGAAAAAGTTAAAGGGAATCAGCGAGAAGATCGCGATGCCGAGACCGCAGGCGGTGGCGATGAGCGCTTCGGCAATACCGCCGGTGACTGCTTGCACGGCCAGCTCTTCGTTCCCCAGGAAGCTGAAGGAACGAATCAGACCGGTGATGGTCCCCAACAAACCAAGCAAGGGCGCCAGGGTGACCAGCGTGTCCATGACAACGAGAAAGCGGCCCGCACGTTTGATTTCGATGCCGGCGGCGACCTGCAACGCGCCCTGCAGCGACGCGTGTTGGTGATTCAGCCCGTTCCACATCATTCGCAACACCGGATCGCGTGAACCGCGGGATAAGCGCGAAGCCTCCGTGACGTCGCCCGTCTCAATCGCAGTAAAAACTTTCTCGATCCGTTTTGGATCGCGGCGCATCCACCGGCCGGTCCACCAGAACGCCCGCTCGATGACGACCGCGACCCCGATGACCGACACGATCAGGATCGGCCACATGATCGGGCCACCTTTTTGGAAGTTATCGATCAGGAAATTTGTCCAACCTGTTTTAGGTGGTGGAGCTGGGGGCGCGGCGGGACTGGCCGCGGGCGAAGCCGCCGCGCTCAAGGTTGCAGAGACGGCTGGACTTGGCATTGCGCCGGGAGCGGCGGGTGAGGTTGCCGGCGCACCGGGGACGCCGGGCGATGGCATCACGCCGGGAGCCGCCGGTGATGCCACGGCACCAGGAGCGCCCGGTGATGTGGCCACACCTGGTGGCGGCGGCAGAGCCGGCGTTGTTGCCGCAGCTGGTGGCGGTGGCGGCGGCGGAGTTTGAGCAACCGCATTAAATGTAACAGCGGCGACAGCGGCGAACACAGAAACAGTCAGGAATGTTTTCATAAGCTTTAGAGATTGTGACCGGCCTTGCGATGAAGAGTTCTACTTATCCCAAACGGAGTTGCCAGGAGTCCAGCAAAACTTTTCATAACACGTTGGGACGAAAATTAATTACGTCTTAACTATCCTATCGAATTATCCAGGCGTATGGGATGTAGTGCAAGCACGCAAAAATCTTTTTTGCGCGCAAGTTTTTCCGTTCACCCGGCAGCATTGCGCACGCGATTGAGCAATGCCGGCCAGTCGCCGATGCGCGCTTCCAGTTCATCACCGGCGCGAATTGGGCCAACTCTGGAGGGTGTGCCGGTCAAAATCACGTCGCCGGGTAAGAGCGTTAAATTTTGGCTGGCAAAGGAGACGATGTCGGCGACGGAATAAATCATCTGACTGGTGCGGGCGCGCTGTTTCACTTCGCCATTTTGCCGGAGCGTAATTTCAAGATCGGCCACGTCGACATTCGAATAGACGAATGGTCCCATCGGGGTGTAGGTGTCGAACGATTTACAGCGACCGAATTGTTTCTCGGACTTCTGCAGTTCGCGATCGCTGATGTCTTCACCAATGCCGTAGCCAAAAATAAAATCGCGCGCGTGCTCGACGCTGACGTTTTTTGCACGCGCGCCGATGACGACGGCAAGTTCGGTTTCAAAATCAGTCTGATGTTCGGGAAACGCGATCTCGATTTCCTGTCTGTGCGCGACGAGAGAGGTCGGCGCCTTGAACCAGATTAGCGGCGTGCCGAGCGGTGTTCGCTTCATCTCCGCGATGTGTTCGGCGTAATTCAACCCGACCGCGATTAACTTCGATGGCGAAACTGGAACGCCGATTTCGAGGTCGTGCCGGTCGATTTTTTCGCCGGTTGCTTCAAGGCCAAGCCAGAAGGGCCGTTTCAACACGTTCACCTCATCGCCGATCAATTCGCCGTAAAATGTCGTGCCGCCTTTTGCCGAAAAAAACGTGCCAAATGTTCGCATGTCTTTATTGTAGGGCAACCGCATCGACTGCCGAATGAATTTGACGGCAGGCTGCAATCACTCGTCATCCCGAGCCGCGGAGACGGCAAGAGACCGCACCTTCGGAGCTTAGAGCACACAAGTTAATTCGCGTGATCCATCCCTCGCATTCGCTCGGGATGACGGAACTATTTCGCGATCACGCCAACAAAATCGCGCACCGTCTTTTCTTCCGGAATTGCAAACGCGTTTTCACCGTTGCGGCGAAACCAGAACGCGCTTGATGAGCCGCCATCGAGATTGAGCGCGCGCTGGATTTTGAAATCGCCCAGCGGCCCTGCCAGAATCCTCGCGAGGTCGGCCAAGGTTGTGTCGGAACAAAATCCCAAGGCCGCGCGATCGCCGGAACCGGTTGCGGCGAAGGTCCGGCGGCCCGCGCGCATCGCTTCCAAGCCGCGGACCGGTTTTGCAAGATCAACAAGGAATGGTCCGCATTCGATTGCGGCGGTCGGTTTTCGGCGCACGGAGAATTCAGCGACGCGGAAGATGTGGATGGCGTTGTCGGAAGCGAGCACGCCCCTCATCAATCGGCCGCGCGTCAATCGCGAGGTGACTTTTCCATCAATGATGCGCAGACCAAGCGGTGCAAAGTTTGGATCGAAATAGCCGCCATTGATTCCGGCAATGCAATTCGTGCGTCGCATCTCGTCAGACATAGGGGCGCCATTAGCATTATCGATTACGCGAAGCTTGCACGATTTGGTGGAGAAAAGCGCCAGATCGATAATCGCGCTGTTGTTTGTTTGAGATTCTGCAAAATCGATATGTCGATGAACAACGTGCCCGTCGAATGAATTTTCGTCGTGCGAATTCTTTTCGATCCACTGCGCAGGCGCGAATGTCGCGAGCCTGAGAAAGAGAAACGCCGCGCTGACCTGCATTTTTCGCCGCCCAGGCGAAAAATGCACCCGCAGGGCAGCTACTTCTTGAAGTAACTGAGTAGCCCACCCCTTTCCGTATCGGGCCGAGATAGGTGTTGTCGTAAGTCGTACAACCATTCGCGAGATATGCGATTAGTTTACTCGAAAGGGCTACTCGGCTTCCCGCCGCGCGGATATGGAAATATCCGGCTAAGTCTTCGCACTGTACTTGTCGAGCAAACCTTGAAAGCGCGGATCGGTTCGCAATGAGTCCCAAATCGGATTTATCTTTAGCCCTTGAGCGGTGACGGCGCTTGGCCGGCTCAACAATCCGTCCAGAATCTCAATCGCGCGATCGTTCTCGCCCAGAATGGCGTGAACTTGGGCCACTCCTTCCATGATCTCCGGACCGCCGAATGCGTCCTTGGTTTCGGGCAGCAGTTCAGTCGCGCGCTGCGCCTCCGCTAGCGCGGAATCCCTTTCTCCAAGGCAGGCGAGCACTTTTGCCAAGTTAAGGTGCGCCTCCTCGGAATCGGGATTCCGTTTCAATTTTTCCTCGGCTGCGGTCTTCGCTTTGAGAAAAGCCACACGTGCCCCGGGTTCGTCGTGGAGCGCCCTTCGCGCGAAGCCGATCAAATAGTACTTGCTCCAGAAGTGTCCCGGAAAAGCGGAGAGCTGATCGTCCGGCAGGCTTTCAGCTTGGTCTAGCCCTTCGCGATACTTGCGTTCCAAGAGGAATACGTCCGCGCGGTCACTGGCGATCTTGAGCTTCTGCTCGTTGGTCGTCGGTACCGATTTCAGAGCCTCAAATGCCTTCTCTGCCAAACTGAAATCGCCCTTTTCAAAAATGGCCAGCTTTGACTTGACCTCCCACGCCCCGAGGGCCTTCGGGTTCAGCGCAAGTGCGCGATCGATCGTTTGGTTAGCCTTAGGGAAGTCTCGGAGCACCTGATAGTTGAAAGTGAGATTTTGCAGCGGCCACGGATCTTTCGGATTCAAACTGACCGCCCTCTCCAGGTTTGCAGTGGACTCGGCCCACTTTCCCTGCCGGCGTTGGATTGCGCCGATGGCCAGATAAACTTCCGATTCGTTAGGTAATCCGCCTCGCGCGATTTCAAATTCTCTCAGCGCCGCGTCAAAGTTGTTATCGCCGTAGTAATAGGAGAACCCCAGCGCCAGATGCGCCTCCGCCAGATCGGGTTGTAGCTGCAAGGCTCGCTCGGCCAAAGTGCGCGCTTTCTCGCGGCGCTCGGGCGCGCGATCAAGATCATGCAGGATCCAGCTTTCCAATTGCGAGTAGCGCGCAATGGCGAGAGCAAAGTTTGGGTCCAACTCAATGGCGCGCTCGTAGAGCTGCCCGCTTTGTTTCAGCTTGTTCAAATCCTCAAAAGCGGAGGAGAGATTATGTGCCTGGACAAAAGCGAGATAGGCCTCGCCGTTATCCGTAGGCTTGCGTTCCATTCGCGACTTTTCCGCGGGCGACAGTTTGGCCTGGAGCGCGTCGGTGATTTTTTGGGCGAGATCGGTTTGGATCGCAAACACATCGGTTATATCGCGATCGTAGTCGCTCGCCCAAATATGCTCGTCACTGTTCGCGTCGATCAACTGCACGTTCACCCGCACCTTGTTGCCGGAGCGGCGGACGCTGCCTTCAAGAATGTTCGAAACCCCGAGTTGCTTACCGATCTCGCGAACATTCGTACTCTTATCGCGATAGGGCATGACGGAAGTGCGCGAGATCACTTTGAGTTCACCGATTTTCGAAAGGTTGGTCAGAATGTCATCCTGGATACCATCGGCGAAATAAGCGTTCTCTTTGTCGTCGCTCAAATTTTGAAATGGCAACACCGCGATCGATTTGTCCAGCTTGCGCGCCGAGGCGCGTGGCAAGAGAAAGAAGCCGGTAATAGCCGATAGCATCACGCCGATTGTCAGCAAAATGAATAGATTGCGCCGGCCCCGATGATACGCGGGAAGGCTTGGCGGAGGCGCGGTGACGCGAACACCCTCCGGAGTGACGTCAAACGCCCAGGCCAGGATGAGGGCGATAGGAAATCCGCTTAGTAACAATACGATGAGAAGCCGCTGCGACCAGTTCGGCAACTCCCACGCGGGAAAGACCGCCGATGCAATCTGAATGATGCCTCCGGCGACAATGATGTAGGCAACCGCAACGCGATAAACCTTCCGCCGCTTCACCTCCTCGAAAAAGCCGCTCATAAAAACGTGGTCCATTGCGTGGCCAGTCGTCTCCCCCCACACCCATAGACAACTATGCTCGCGTCTTGTTGAAGCTAAACGATTTCGGCGCTGACTGCGAGGCCCCGATTCACCACGAATAATGCACCGTGTAATGAATCGTCCTTTCTTCGTCGGCTTTGACCGGAATACGAAACTCCATCGTCTGCGCATTCGTTTTCGTGAACGGGTCCGATTTTTCCGTGATGTCCCAGTTGATCCAGCGAAAGAGGTGCTCGACGACGCGAATCTCCACCGATTCTTTCTTGTGATTGCGCAGCTTGATTTCAATCGATTCGTCGAGCCAATGATTGGATGAATCTACTTTCACATTGGTGCGCCGGCGT
>QHRA01000225.1 GCA_003221295.1 Verrucomicrobiota bacterium
CGATTATTTTTGGTCCAAACTCTCCGCTGGTGGAGAAGAAAGCCGATGCGGGTGGCTCAGGGACAAATTCGGTTTGTCGTGGCAAGTCGTTCCCACGGTCTTGATTGAAATGCTGGCAGACAAGGACGCGGCGAAAGCGAAGCGCGTCATGCACGCGATGCTGCAAATGGACAAAATCGACATCCCAACGCTGCAGAAGGCGTACAACGGAAAATAGGAAAACGTGATTCGTTAAACCGCTAAATCGTTACATCGGAAGGTCTGGTTTTCCAAGTCAAAATGCATGAGCGAAGTCGTAGATCAGAATAGAGCCGTCACAACCTCAAGTGATGGAGAAGCGAGAGCATCCACCGGCGAGATTTCTCGGCTGGCGGATCATCTCTTTCGTCATGAGGCTGGAAAGTT
This sequence comes from Verrucomicrobiota bacterium, assembly GCA_003221295.1. Classification (GTDB taxonomy): domain Bacteria; phylum Verrucomicrobiota; class Verrucomicrobiia; order Chthoniobacterales; family UBA10450; genus AV69. Next base: position 406 of record QHRA01000225.1, read on the forward strand.
GATCTCGGTTTTAACTGGAATCTTCGGAATCAATCGATTGCAGTTGGCGGAAGACGTAGTTCAGGAATCCCTCGTCCGGGCCCTACGGATGTGGCCTTATGCGGGGACTCCAAGAAATCCGGCTGCGTGGCTCACCCAAACAGCGAAAAACCTCGCTCTCGATCTAATCCGGCGGGAAAACCTTTTTCACGACAAGGAACCACAGATCATCGCGTTCATGGAGCAATGGCCGTCCGATTTCGTGGATGGCGAATCGCCGATGTTTGAAAGCGAAATCAGGGACAGCCGATTGAGATTGATGTTTGCGTGCTGCCATCCGGCACTGTCGCCGGAGGACCAAACTGCGCTCGCCCTAAAAATCCTTTGCGCGTTCAGCCCTGCCGAAATCGCGAAAGCATTTCTAACGACCGAAGCGGCTATTGCCAAGCGATTGACGCGGGCCAAACAAAAGATTCGCGATGAGCACATTCCATTTGAGATACCAGCTGGCGAAGAATTGTCGCGGCGTCTGGATGCCGTCCTGCAAACGCTCTACCTGCTTTTCAACGAAGGCTACAAGGCGTCTAGCGGCGATCATTTGATCAGAGAGGAACTTTGCCAGGAAGCGATTCGTTTGGGGTCTTTGCTGGCGGAACATCCTGCCGGAAATCAACCTCGCACTCACGCCCTGGTCGCGTTGATGTTGCTCAACGCCGCGCGCTTGCCTGCGCGAACCGATGCTGAGAGGAACATACTTCGGCTCAAGGAGCAGGATCGTTCGAGCTGGAATCAGGCGTTGATCGCCCACGGCATGCAGCATTTGAGCATATCCGCCGCCGGCGACGAATTGAGTGCATATCATCTTCAGGCCGGGATCGCGGCCTGTCATTGCGCGGCGAGCGATTATGAATCGACCGATTGGCCGCAGATTCTTTCGCTCTACGACCGATTGCTGGAGCTGGATGATTCGCCCGTCATCGCGCTAAATCGCGCGGTCGCCGTAGCGAACGTCCACGGGCCGCAAGCCGGCATCGAAGCGGTCGAGACGATTGAAAACGGGAGCCAGCTAAATTCGTATTACCTGCTCTATGCAGTACTGGGCGAATTCGAGAAACAGCTGAACAACTTTCAGGCCGCGATCGACAATTTTCGCAAAGCCCTTGAGCTCACCGAACTGACCTCAGAACAATTATTTCTTTCGAAGCGTCTGCAGGACTCCGAGGAACATCGCCTGCGAGTCGTCGCCTGAAAATCGGTTCGGCGACACGTCCGTAACCGCTGCTTGAGGGAAATTGTAGGGCGGCGATCTTCGCCGCCCTACAATTTTTGCTTCGCGAGCGTGATGCAAGCTCCGGCAATTGGTTTCTCTTTGGGCGTGCGATTTAGTTTGAAAATTTGCCTTGCTCAGGAAACTAAATATACTGAATTAGTTTCCACAGGATTAAGCTATGAACACTCCGTTCCTTTCTCCCATCGAAAAACCCCAGGGCCTGATGTTGAAGCTGGCCTATTTCTTCACCCGCCGGCAATTCGGCAAGGTATTGACGCCGCTGAAAGTACACAGTGCGCGATTGCCATCCGCTTTTGGCCTCTTTTACGCCAAAATTGGTAGGCTCGATAAAAAGCTGACGCTGTCGCCAGCGATGGCGTTGCTTATTCGCGAGCGAGTGGCGCGGATCAACGTTTGTTCTTTCTGTATGGATATCGGCCGAGCCGTCGTGATCAAAGCGTCGATCAACGAGGCCAAGTTTGATGCGCTCGATGAATATCGTACCAGCTCTCTTTTTACTGAAGCAGAACGCGCCGCGCTGGACTACGTAACGGAGCTAACGAAGGACAAAAAAGTTAACCCGGACACTTTTGCGCGCGGGGCCCGCCATTATTCCGAGCGGGAGATCTGCGAGATCGTCTGGTTAGTTGCGAGCGAGCATCTTTACAACATGACCAACATCGGTCTGAACATCCAATCACGTGAAGAACTTCATCGGGAATTACGGCAAAGAATCCTCGGCCTATCGAGTGTGACAGAGCGTCCGAATGCGGGAATCCACGAAGATGCCTTTTTTGTTCAAGGAAAGATGTTCATGCACATCCACGGTCATGGCCATTGCGACATTCGATTAGCCAAAGCCGATCAGGAGCGAATTCTGGCCGAAGGCAAAGCGCGTCCGCATCGTTGGGCGCCTGAACAAGGTTATGTCACCTTTATGGCGCGCGATGAAAAGGATTTGGCGCCGGCAATGGAGCTTATTCAACTGTCACACGATCATTTTGCCGGCGACCGATAATCATGAAAAGACTTATACTATTTCTTTCAATTATTTGCGGGTCCGGGCTGACCATGGTCAGCATCTATAACACAGTCGTTGATGCAAAAAGCTGGGGCTCTGACATTCCGGCATCAATCCAGGCGGCGAGAGGTTACTTTCAGCACGTTGATCCAAGACGTTTTTACGAGATCGCCGGCCCAGTTAATCTAATTTTGATTGTCCTGACATTGATCCTGTTCTGGAAGGATTCTGTCTCGCTCCGTTTTTACTTTGCGGCGTCACTCGCGTGCTATGCCGCGATACTCGTTCTAACACTCGCTTATTTCGTTCCTCGCAATCTTATCCTTTTTACTTGGTCGATTTCGGATCACCTCGAACAAATCCGAACAGCTTCCGCCCAGTGGAGTGCCATGAACTGGATTCGCTCGTTGCTCGGATCGGCCGGTGTTCTTTTTTCATTCAAAGGACTCGACACCTATTACGCCACGCGTAGCAAGAAAACATGAAGCCCGCAGGCACATCGCGGCGCCGAAAGGCCGACGCCAGTCGGCAACTGATCGTGGAGGCGGCGCGGGCGCACTTCTTCAGCCACGGTTTCCGCAGCGTGACCATGGATGACCTGGCCGATGAGTTAGGCATCAGCAAAAAAACGCTTTACGCCCATTTCCCGAGCAAGATCGCGCTGCTTGAAGCCGTGCTGGCCGATAAGTTCGCGGGCGTGGAGGCGAAGTTAAAGGAAATTACCCGTGCTTACCCGCACGATTTCTCGACGGCATTGCCTGAACTGCTTAGCAGCACGCAGCGTGAGCTGGACGAGATTAAACCTCCGTTCATTCGCGATATGCGACAAAAAGCGCCGCACGTCTTCAAGATGGTCGAGCGCCGCCGAGCAGAACTAATAGAGCGGCATTTCGGGAAACTTTTCGTTGAAGGTCAACGCACAGGAATGGTCCGCAAAGATATTCCAGCCAGACTCATGATCGAGATTCTGCTCACGATGATTCAGGGAATTATGAACCCGCCGAAGATGGAGGAGCTTGGGATGACACCGAAGGATGGCTTCACAGGAATCATCAAGATTGTTCTCGAAGGGGCGCTTATCCGGAAAGGACAGAAATTATGAATGCCTCTCGTCTCGTTCGCATTTTGTCCGGCGCAGCCTTTCTCTTGTTAGTTCCTTTCTTCATCGGCAGTTGCAGCAATGCGCCCCAGGACCGTTTCCAAGGCTATGTCGAAGGCGAGTTTGTTTATGTCGCGTCGCCGCTGGCCGGCCAGTTGGAGTCTTTACAAGTGCGAAGAGGCGATCAGGTCAAGGCCGGCGATCCACTCTTTGCTTTGGATGAAACAGCTGAGAAAGCGGCGCTCGATCAGGCGCGGGCGGCGTTGGTCCTTTCCGAAGCTGAGTTCGCCCGACAGGAAAAACTTTTCCGTATGGGTCCAGCTGCCGCGCAAGATTACGATCGGGCGCGTTCCACGCGCGACCAGGACCGGCAGCGCGTCACTCAAGCAGAGTGGAATTTCAACCAGAAACGACAGGCGGCGCCGCAGGCCGGTTTGGTTTACGACACGCTTTTTCGCCAAGGCGAATGGGTGGCAGCGGGAAAACCAGTGGTCGTGCTATTGCCGCCGGAAAACATCAAAGTGCGCGCGTTCGTCCCCGAAACCCAGGTTGGTTCGATCCACTACGGCGATACGACGCGGGTGAGTGTTGATGGCGTGCCAGATCCTTTCATCGGCAACGTCAGTTACATCTCGCCGCACGCGGAATACACTCCGCCGGTCATCTACAGCCGGGAAAGCCGCGCGAAACTAGTTTTCATGATCGAATCGGTGTTCGATCCGCAGGTCTCGGCCAATCTGCATCCCGGTCAGCCGGTCGATGTCGAATTTAAACCCAAGTGAAAAACGGCGAATCAGTCATCGATGTTCGTGGAATGACAAAGCGCTTCGGCGAGCTCACCGCCGTCGATCATGTCGATCTAACGGTGGCGGCGGGCGAGATCTACGGATTTCTCGGCCCAAACGGCAGCGGCAAGACTACCTTTTTGCGCATGCTTTGCGGCTTGCTCCGAGCTGACGACGGAAGCGGTCGGGTTTTGGGTCACGACGTGATTGCCGAAAGCGAGGCAATTAAGCGGGAAGTCGGTTACATGACGCAACGATTCAGTTTTTGGGAAGATTTGAGCATTGAAGAAAATCTCGATTTTGTCGCGCGCATGTATGACGTGAAGAATCGGCGACAAACCGTTCGTGAAAGCATCGAGCAACTCGGGCTGGTGGACCGCAAAGACCAACTTGCCGGCGAGCTCTCAGGTGGATGGAAACAGCGTCTCGCGCTTGCCGCGTGTCTCATTCATCGCCCGAAATTGCTGTTGCTGGATGAGCCGACAGCGGGTGTCGATCCAAAAGCGCGGCGCGATTTTTGGGAGCAGATTCATCAACTCGCCGCTCAGGCGCTGACCTTTCTCATCACGACCCATTACATGGACGAAGCCGAGCGATGCCAGCGGCTGGCTTATATTTCCAAGGGCAAATTGCTCGCCGCCGGGACCGTGGATGAAGTGATTTCGCGGGTCGGCCTAACGACTTGGTCGGTCCGTGGACGCGACCTCGCGCAATTGGCCGAACAGCTGCGTAAGACTCCCGGAGTGCAACAGGCAGTTGCCTTCGGTAATTCTTTGCACGTGAGCAGTACCGACGCGGCCGCGCTCGAACGTGCCATCGCACCGTTCCGTCATGAGCCGTACGATTGGCGACAAATCCCGTCCGGCTTGGAGGACGCTTTCATCAGTTTGATGGAACACGACAGATCCACAGCATGAAACAGCCTCACAGATTCTCGTTCCAGCGCCTGCGCGGCATCATTGCGAAAGAATTCACGCAAATGCGGCGAGACCGTCTCACCTTCGCCATGATGCTTGGCATTCCACTACTTCAGCTGACGCTGTTTGGCTACGCGATTAACTCCGACCCGCGACATCTGCCTGCCGCTGTGCTTCTGGCTGACCAAGGCCCGCAAGGTCGAACGCTACTCTACGCGATGAAGAACAGCACTTTCTTCAATTTCGTCCGCCAGGTAAAAACCGAAAGGGAAGGACGCGAACTGCTCGAGCGCGGCCAGGTACTGTTTGTCGTCAATATACCGGAAAATTTTAGTCGCGATCTTTGGCGGGGTGATCGGCCGGAAGTTCTCGTTGAAGCGGACGCAACAGATCCGGTCGCGACCAGCACTGCGCTGGGCTCGTTAGGGCCACTTTTTGACACAGCCTTGCAAAATGACTTGAAAGGATCCCTGGCGATGCTGGCCGGCACGAGCGGTCCGATCGATCTTCGGATCCATGCACTCTACAACCCCGAAGTCGTCACCCAGTACAATATCGTGCCCGGACTCATGGGGGTAATCCTGACCATGACAATGGTAATGATTACAGGTCTGGCTATTACTCGCGAGCGCGAGCGCGGCACGATGGAAAATCTTCTTTCGATGCCGACCCGCCCAAGCGAAGTGCTCATCGGAAAAATCGTGCCCTACATTTTAGTCGGCTACATCCAGGTCGCGGTCATTCTTATCGCCGCTTCGTTTCTCTTTCACGTGCCGATAGAAGGCAGCATCATTCTGCTGGGAGTAGTTGCGCTGGTCTTCATTGCCGCCAACCTGGCAATGGGCATCACCTTTTCCACCATCGCAAAAAACCAATTGCAAGCTGTGCAGATGACTTTCTTTTTCTTTCTCCCGTCGATCTTGCTCTCCGGTTTTATGTTTCCATTTCGCGGCATGCCGCGTTGGGCACAGATGCTGGGGGAAGTTCTCCCGCTCACCCATTTCCTGCGGATCGTGCGTGGCATCCTGCTGAAAGGCAACGGGATTACGGACGTTTCGCTCCAGCTTTGGCAGCTTGCGCTCTTCGCCCTTATTGCCCTAACCATCGGCATCAAGCGTTACCGGCAGACGCTGGATTAAAGGCAATGATTGCAATGGAAAGGAACTGATTGTGAAGCTGTTTCTTATAGGAGCCACTGGTCGGACCGGCCAGGAGGTTGTTCAGCAGGCGCTCGCAAGAGATCATCATGTAACCGCGTTTGTGCGTTCACCTGAAAACATCAGGTTGAAGAATGAGCGACTGACCGTCTTGAAAGGGAATGCCATGGACGAAAACGAACTTTTTCGCGCCATGCAAAATCATGATGCGGTAATTTCGACCTTGGGACCGCGAGAAGTTTTTAAACCGAGCTCAATGCTCTATGATAGCGCTCTTGCGACCACTCGGGCAATGAATCGTTCAGGAGTAAAACGGCTCGTCGTTCTCTCGGCCGCAGCGCATTTCCCCGGTATCCTCAATCGCATCGCCAGTTTTATCATGCGGAACCACATGCGCGATTCACTCGCGATGGAGGCGATCGTGCAAGCCAGCGGTCTGGACTGGACGATCGCCCGGCCTCCTCGTCTCACTCAGGAAGGCTATACGACCTATCGAAGTCGGGAAGATGCCGCTCCCAGGATGGGTTTCAGTCTCTCCCGCAAGGCGGTGGCGGCGTTCATGCTCGACGCGATCGAGCAAAGGAAACATTTCCACAAGATCGTGGGTATCGCGAAATAACTTATTTATAGATTTCTGGATCGAATTCTCGCGCAGAAACCGCGTGCCGAGATCAGTTCCTTTGTGATCGACACAAGAGAAGTTTAAGAATTAAGAAAAGAGCAAACCTATGAAGCGCGCGATGTATTCGATCCTGTCTCTCCTCATGTTGGTTTTTTTGTCGGTGTCGATCAATGCCGACTCGTCGGTCAAAACGATCGTCTCGCACGACGTGAAGACCGAGAGTGTGCAACTGCATTATCTGACGGCTGGTCACGGACCGGCAGTGATTCTGTTGCACGGCTATGCTGAAACTTCGCGGATGTGGCGACCTCTCATTCCGTTGTTGGCGGAAAAGTTCACCGTCATCGCCCCGGACCTGCCGGGTATCGGCGATTCTTCGATTCCCAAGGACAAGATCGACATGATCACTTCGGCGGAGCGCATTCATGCGCTGGTGCGTTCGTTAGGCGTAGAGAAGGCGAGGGTCGTCGGTCACGATATCGGATTGATGGTGGCGTACGCGTATGCGGCGAAATTTCCGGCGGAAACGGAGAAGCTGGCGGTGATGGATGCGTTTCTTCCCGGCGTGCCAGGATGGGAGCCGATCTACAACAGTCCAAACGTCTGGCATTTTCGTTTCAACGGCGAATACCCGGAAGCTTTGGTGAAAGGGCGCGAACGTATTTACTTCGAATATTTTTGGAACGTTTTGGCCGCTGATAAAACGCACTCGATTCCGGAAGCAGACCGGAAAGCCTATACCGAAGCCTATTCGAAGCCAGGGCGGATGCGGGCCGCGTGGGCTTATTTTGCGTCCTGGCCGGAACTGGCGAAGGATTTCGCGCAACTCTCGCAAACGAAGCTGACGATGCCGGTGTTGTCGATCGGCGGCGAGAAGTCGTTAGGAAACGAACTTGCCCAGCAAATGAAACTAGTCGCGACCGATGCCACAGTCGTCGTGCTGAAGGACACCGGCCATTGGATTCTGGAGGAACGGCCAAAGGAAACAACCGACGCGCTGGTTAAGTTTCTTTGATTGCCAAGGTCACCCGGAGGCTTAACCCCACAATTCCCGAGCAGGAATGCCGAGGCTACCATTATCATATGACACTGCATGATGACGGTCGCCGGCGAGGAGTAACGGACCATCGAGGTCGACGTAATCGGCGACGCTGGCAAGAAGGCGGGCGGGAGCGATTCCTAACGAGGTGCAGACCATGCAACCAATCAATAATTTGAAGCCGGCTTCGCGGGCGCGTTCGCTTAAGAACAGCGCTTCCGTTAGCCCGCCGGTCTTGTCGAGTTTTACGTTCAGCAGTTCATAGCGATTCTTCAGGCGGGGAAGATCGGCCGTGGTGTGGCAGCTTTCATCCGCGCAGACGGGAATAGGGTGATCGAGGGTTTCGAGGGCTTCATCGGCATCGGCCGGAAACGGTTGTTCGATCAACTCAACGCCGAATTGGCGTAACGATGGTGCGACCTTGCAGTAATGGTCGGAGGTCCATGACTCGTTAGCGTCGATCAGCAGACGCGCCGCCGGCGCCGCCTCGCGCACAGCTTTGACTCTGGCAAGGTCCCGGTCGTCGCCGCCCAGTTTGAGTTTCACAATAGGAGCGGTTGCATGAACATTTGCCACCGCCGCCATTGCAGCCGGGGTATCCAGACTAATCGTAAACGACGTTTTAACTTCGGGCGCGAGCGGGATGTTCGCCAATTCCCAGGCGCGTTTGCCCGAAAGTTTTGCTTCAAGGTCCCAGAACGCGCAGTCCAACGCATTACGTGCTGCACCCGCTGGCAACAGCGTTTGAATCTGCTGCCGATCCAAATGTTGTATGCTTTTGATGGATTGGATCTGCGCCAAAACAGAGGCAGTGCTTTGCTTGTAACGTCGGATCGGGACCGCTTCACCACGTCCGATGTGCTGTCCATCGGTCACGGTCACGACGACGACACGGGCTTCCGTGCGGGTACCGCGGGAAATGCGAAACGGTTTATCTAAAGGCCAGCTTTGTTCCTGTGCGTCGAGTGCGAGGTGACCGGCGTTCAAATCGTTTAATTAACTAGCATTCAACTCTCAAGAGGCAACGTTCAATCGAGGTCACTCCAATGTTCCGTGCGGATTTCGACCGCGCTTGCCAGTCACTATTCACCGATCCCTGTTCCCGTTTCTCTCCCTCTGCACTCGTCTCGAGTGCTGGTTTCCGCGTCTCGCGGAAATAGGCTTCCAGGGATTGCGCGGTAGCCGCATGCCACGCCATTGTCAATGTGGAGCTGGTCGGCGTCCGGTCGGAACTCGCACGAACGATTGACCTTCGCGCAACAATTATCTACAAAGACCGGGAGCCAAACATGCACGTCATCCTTCAAAGAATACAACTATTCGTCACTCTGCTCCTAGTAATCGGATCACCGATGGTAGCGTGCGCGAGCGAACCAATCACCGTCGTTTACGGCCATGGACGCGCGTGGCTCATGGACCTAACAATCACTGGACAAACCCAGCTTGAGAAAGGCGATCTCGAAGCGGCACAGAGAAGCCTGGACACGGTGCTTAAGGCCGATCCTGCTTTTTACCCTGCCTACTACGTTCGAGCTAGAGTATTTCTGAATCGAGGCAAGTTCCAGGAGGCGATCCAGGACTGCAACGAGGCATTACGGAAGGATTCCACTTTTGCAGAAGCTTCCTTGCTTCGGGCCAAGGCAAACTATGACCTCGGCCGCTACGGCGAGAGCCTGAAGGAAATTGATCATGTAATTACTATTCGCCCCCGTCGAGACGCTTTCGCCAGAGCGTACCGCGACCGCGCCCGGCTGCGACTAAACTGTCCGGACCAATCCTACCGAAATGGACAGCAAGCCGTCAAAGATGCGACAACGGCTTGCAAGCTCATTGACTGGAAGGACGAGGACATGATCGATATATTGGCGACGGCGTATGCAGAAGTCGGCGAGTTCGATTCTGCGGTTCGTTATGAAGAGAAAGCCCTGGCCATCAAAGGCGTGAAGCCTGACGATTCCAAACGCCTGCAAGCACACCTGGATTCATTTAAGCAGCACCGGCCCCTGCATGCTCGCTAGATAGCTTTGTTCCGAACGCGCTCCTAGTTTTGCCTATGTGCGCTTTGGCCCATTCTAGTTCTGCGGAGCACAAGGCGCCAGCCTATTAACTGCCAGTCCGGCTCGGACTTCGGCGGGCCCCACGCCTTAACGGTCTCAACCGATTTAGATTGTCAGCGAATTAGCAATCCAAAACACTAACACCATGAAAGTCACCAAAAACATCGGCATGCTTCTGCTCGCGGTTTACTTGATCATCTACGGTCTGTTAGGGCTCGGCTTAAATTTCGGACCGGCTGTTTTTCTGCTCTACCTTGTGGCGCTGGCCGCGGGCATCTTTATTCTCATTGGCAAATAGCGGGAGCAGGGAGCGAGGAGTGTGGAGGCAGAGGGTGATAAGTGAGAAGTGGTACGTGATTGGTGGGGAACAGGCGAAGAACGAAGACCGAGCGAGAAGGGGAAGAGCGTCTCGGCCCTAGTTGAGCAACTCGACCGGGTCGCCTTTGCGGATCATGCCTTCGACGAGCACGGCGCCGTAGACACCGGCCATACCGCTGTGGGCTTGCGCGACTGCTTTCAAGATCGCGGGTGATTTCTCCGCTGTATCGGGATTGAGTGTGATCATCATGCAGCGCGGATCGCGCTCCAGAATCGAGACGACCACTTTCGATCCGATCCGCATGGATCGACCGACGAACGCGTCCTCGGCGAAGCCGCCGGAGGATGTTAAGTCCAAATAAACGTTTGCCCGGAAGCGCCGTTTATCCACGCTGATCCCTGTTTCCTCGCCAAGTTTTTTTGCCGATTGCACGGCGAAAATCGATAACGGACGGCAATCGGTCATGGCCTTGTCCGAGCGACGCAATGTGAGTTGGTGCTTCTCGTCGATGTTTGTTCGGAGATGGTCGATCAAAGCCGGGTCGTCGATCGCGATAGATTTTCTATCCGGCGTCTCGACATCGATCATCAGCTCGGTGGGGTGAGCCGAAAGCGGATTTACTCCCGGCGGCAAACTTTCCGCATCAGCCAAGTCAACAGGGTGCGCCGCTTTGTTCGGATTGCGGAAGTGCGGCCGGTATCGAATCATCTGACGTTGCTCGCGGCCGGTGAAAAAAGGAAAGCCCTTTCGTCCGGCCGAACTCTCGAAAGCAAAAAGGCGATCGCCATAAACCCCGGCGTAGCTGGCGAAGAGTTCATCCAACTGCTCTCCGCACATACTTTTGACCGGATAACGCCAAAGGCTTTCCACTATTCCGATCGTGCTCATTCTTGCCTCCTTAATATAGTATAGGAGCGGTCGGGTATTTTAGGAAATTTGAACTTTCTGTTGCTGACGGCGCCTGGCTCACAGTTCGCGGACACCGGTGAGCAAGCGATTGACTTCTTCCATTGTAGTGTAGCAGTTGCATCCGGCGCGGACGAGTCCCTGCGGCGCCTGGCCTAATCGCTCGACGACTGTCATGGCGTAGAAATCGCCGTGCGACAGGAAAAATCCGCGTTCGGCCAGTTTTTTCGCGACTTCTATCGACGGCATCTCGTCCATGGTAAATGCAATCGTCGGCGTGCGCGCAGTTCCGGGTGGTGGTCCGTACAGACGAACCCTTTGGATTTGCTGCAATTCATTCCAGAGCTCTGTAACCAATTCGTCTCCGCGCTGATGAAGTTGCTGGAATGCGGCGTGCAGGCGTTCGCGCCGCGTCGAGCCCGGAGCGAGCGAGGCGAGAAAATCTACGGCAGCGGCTGCGCCGGCGATGCCTTCATGATTCTGAGTACCAGTCTCGGCCCGTTCTGGTGCTGAGTCGGGCGCGGGGATCAATTTGGGAAAATCGAACGACTCGAGCAGATCGCGCCGGCCCCAAAGAATTCCGATGTGTGGGCCGTAGAACTTGTAGGCGGAACAGGCGAGGAAATCACAATTCCAATCGCGCACATCGATTAACTGATGTGGCGCGTAATGAACTGCGTCGACAAAAACCCTTGCGCCGACGTAGTGCGCCATTTCTCCTGCGCGTTTTACGTCGTTGATCGTGCCGATAGCGTTCGATGCCGCCCCAACCGCGACCAATTTGGTATGTCGGGTTAATTGCCGGGAAAAATCGTCCCAATCCAGCTCGCCCATTTCAGGAATCATTTTCACCATGCGCACTTTCACGCCGCGTTCTTTCTCCAGCGTCCGCCACGGCGCGATATTGGCATGATGATCAAGCTCGGTGACCACGATCTCGTCATCAGGTCCGTAGCCACGGTTGAGAGCGCGTGCGAGGTGAAAGGTTAAGCTGGTCATATTGGCGCCAAACACGATTTCTGCCGGACTTGCGTTCAGGAATTCCGCCAGCACGTTCCGAGCAGAGTCAATAATCGCGTCGGTCTCCTCGCTGCTGGGATAGGCCCAGTGAGTATTGGCGTTGTGATGGTAAAGATAATCATTCATTGCCTCGACCACCGGTTGCGGCACCTGAGTGCCACCGGGCCCGTCGAAATAAGCGACCGGATAACCGTGATGAGTTCGGGTAAGCGCCGGAAAACAGCGACGTATTTCTTCGACTGGTATCATCATCTCGGTGCGGGAGAACCCATATTGTTTTCGTAGAGTGGTTGACATCAAACCAGGCGGCATAGTGGTACTCAGCACCTGTTGATGGGCTTTAACCTACAGTTCGTTGAAACGCGCTTCTTCATCCAGAACGCACTTCGCTTCGCCGAAGATGGACTGGGCCTCCTCAGGCGAATTGCCTACCGCAGTCAGGCCCAGTCGCCCGGCGCTGCCAAGAGCGCTGAGCATATGGAAAACGACGCCTGTCTGCCGGACCTGTCCAAAGTGCAGGCCGCGCCGAACGGCGAGATCAAAAAGATCGTCCGGAGTGAACCCGCGATAGCGCGGCGACTCGAGATGATCGCTAGCCACCAGAAATTTCTTGTGCCCATTCGGCGCGATAAAGGTAGCGCTTTCTGGATCGTAATGGCCGCCAGTGAGAAATTGCAGAGTCAGGAAAGGATGCGTGGTTCCGCCTTTCCGAAGGTTGATCTCGATTGCATAGGTTTGCCACGACGCCGTGTCCTGGGCGCGCGTCACCACGAAATCGAGCGCGAAACGACCGATTACACCGGCATCTCGCAAAAGGTCTCCAACCTTAGCAGCGTCATGGGTGATCGCGGTCGCGTAAGCTCGATCGGCTGGAAAGATGCAGCCGAGGTAGCTTTGTCCGCTCGGGCCGCCAAGCATTTGATCGTGAGTCGAAAGAAGTTCTACCTTGCCAAGCGGCGTGATGCGCAACTGCACGCTCGGACTGCGCACCTCCTTTGCTCCAATGCCGACCCGTTCTTCAACAATTCCACCTCGAGCGCGAAACTTCGCTGCGTATTCATCGAAGCTGACTTTGCCGAGCTCGAATCGCATCGCTCGCACACGGTCGAAGATGGCGGCATCACCAGACTTGTCCAAATTCGACAAATCGACCGTCGCGTTTCCTTCGCCAGAGACACCCTCGTTCAACTTCACTATCGCTTGTTTCATCGAGGGTCGCTGAGCGCGCATTTGAACCAGCGCCGAGACGACTTCATCAATGCTGGTCAGATTGTCGGATCCAAGCGGATGATTAATTCCTGCCTCGGCGAATAGCCGCCGGCATCCGCTTTTGGTTCCAAAAGGAAGATGGCGGGGATCGGCGCCATAAAGCGGGATTCCCAGACGCAGGGTGAGATTTCTCTCGAGAAAAGTGGTGTTGTAGCAAACCAGGTGAGCGCGTTCCTTATCCTGAATGCCGGCTTCGATACGCTCCAGAAGGCGTGGCCGCTCAAGTAGCTTCAGGCTGAGAGGACGTGGCGAATCATCGTAGGGCGAGAGCAAAGTAAGCCGACGCATGGCGTGACTTGGGATCACGCCCGAAAGCAAATCCAGATAATATTCGATCACGCTCGGGTGGATCGCCTGGGAGGTCACATAAATCATCCGCGCGCGGGGTTGAGCAAGCAGCAGCAACAAGAAAAGAAACCGTTCTTCGTAGCCCTGTGCCTCGAGACCCGTTACTGTTACGTCGACTGACATGGAAGGAACGACGACGATTGTTTGCTCTTGCTGATTGAAGGATTCGATCAATTCCCAGAGTGGGACAAGTTTTCTCTGCAGTTGATCGAACTGCGCCGCTGCCCGCTCAGCTGACACGCCAGAGGGAAGTCCGATTAGTGCCGGATCGGGGTTCATGCTCAAAAGAAGTTAAAATGTTACAAGGTTACAAAGTTAAAACGGTTCAGTCGTGCGCAGCCCGCAATTAATGGTCACGAGTTCATCCAGCACTCAGCATCTTAACATCGAACATCCAACGTGGAAGCTCGCCCTCCCTTGAGCCGAGCTCCGTGCTCGCGGCTCCTTCGTTCCAGCTCAGCCGCGATCGTAAGGAACGATGTCATCCCACTCGTTGGCGGAGGAGCGGGCGACGAAGGCGACTACTGGTTCGGTGTCGCTCATGTTGAAAACTTCGTGAGGCACGCCGGGTTTGATGTAGATGAAATCGCCGGCTTCGTTCTCCAACACCTGCTTGAGTCCGGGTCCGAATTCGTGGCGGACTTTTCCTTCGAGGATGTAAAGGATGAGCTCGAAGCCGACGTGAATATGGGCTGCGGCGACGCCACCCGGAGGAATCGTCGCGACGTTGGCTGATAACTTCGTCGTGCCTACATTTTTAGCCGACATCCCTTGTTTATAATGGATGCCATTCCAATCTCGACGAGGGCCGCCGCCACGAATCGTTAGTATCCCATTGTGATCCTCCACGGCGCTGAGTTGGACGTTGTCTTTGTCGTTCTTCATAATGAGTGACTGTTTTCTCGAATTATTTCAGATACTTGTCGAACCAGGCAACCGTGCGATCCAGTCGATCGATCTGGTTCTCTGGTTTGAGATAGAGATGGCCTTCTCCGGGATGCACCACTAGCTGTGTCGGAATGCCAAGCGTCCTTAACGCGTGCCAGAACTCGTAGGACTGCGGAGTGGGACATTCGGCATCGCGTTCGCCGACGATGACCAGAGTCGGAGTCTTGACCTTTTTGATGTACTCAATAGGCGAACTCTTCCGATAAACAGCCGGATCGTCGTAGACCGAAGAACCGAAGAATGGAATCATCCATTGGTCGATCAGGTTCTGGCCGTAGTAACTTTGCAAATTGACAACACCAGCGCCAGCTACCGCACCGCGGAAACGGTTCGTTTGCGTGACGGTCCACATTGTCATGTAACCGCCGTAACTCCAACCGGTGACACCCAATCGTGCCGAATCGATCGGATACTTGGCGATGGCGGCATCCACTCCGGCGAGAATGTCGCGCAGATCGCCGCCTCCAAAGTCTTTCACATTCGCGCGGGTAAACTCTTCTCCCTGGCCATAACTTCCGCGGGGATTCGGCAGCAGGACGTAGTAACCGTGTGATGAAAGAGCGGCAATGATGGCCCGCGCCATTCCAAATGAGGCGGGCCACTCCGGCGTGGTTGCGCTCGAAGGGCCACCGTGGATGAGGACAACCATTGGATATTTTTTACCGGATTCGACGCGCGCCGGTGGGAGAAGCCATCCTTCGATGTCAAATCCTTCGTTGGTCCACTGAAGGCTTTCGGCTTTGCCCCAGCTGGGAGATAGAGCGGTATTGTTTTTCGTTAGCTGACGCCATTCACCAATCGGTCCGGTCCAGACTTCAGGCGGCGTTTCGTAACTACTGCGGGCTGCGGCCGCGAATTTGCCATCCTTGGAGAGGGCGAAGTTAGGGAAATTGCCGAAGGCATGAATATGCTCTGCACCTTTCCAGATCGTTCGCGCTGAATTATCGTTGAGCGTCAACTCAGAGATCGCGCTTCCGCCGCCGATAACTTCCGTGATAAGGATGCAATCCGGCGTCAGCCAGAATAGCGAAGTTATCGAGCTCTTGCGCTTTTCTGTGCGATTCAAAATGTCGTGACCAGTAGCTGAGATCGTAAACAAGTCGCCGCCATGAAATCCTTCATCGCTCATCAAGCCTTCAATGAAGGCGATAGACTTACCGTCCGGCGACCAACGTGGGACGGCTACCTGGAGCGAAGGCTTGTAGATTGATGTGGCCTCGCCCTCTGCGATATCGATTGCGTAGATCTGCGCGATCCACCAATTGTTATCGCCAGGACCTGGAGCGGCAGTTGCCACAAATTTCTTGTCATCCGGAGACCAATCGTAGTCGTAGATGTGAAGATTCGACGGCGACACCTGGCGTAGCTGTCCGCTGGCAATATCGAGAATCGCAATCCGCTGGTTGTGGATCGCGGCATCGACTACGCCGGTGATCGCGGGTGCCGCCATTAAAGGACCGCCGCCACCAGCGCTTTCTATATAGAGGAAGGCAATCTGTTTGCCGTCGTGCGACCAACGAGGCCGTGCCGCGTATCCTTTCAGATGAGTAAGTTTTCGAGGATTGGAGCCATCACCGCTCACCGTCCAGAGTTGCCTCTGATCTTTCTCGCCAGCCGTGGAAAAAAAAGCGACGGTTTTGGAATCAGGCGACCAGGCAGGATCGGCATCGAGCCTCTCTGCTGCGGCTTCCAGGTTGACCACCGCAGCGGACGAATTACCTGACGTTGCCTTAATGTAAGTTTGGTTCGATGTGGTTGCGGCAGTGGACTGGACCCACGCGACATGGGCGCCATCGGGAGAAAGGGCAATGTCGCCGTAGAGGACGGTCTTGCCCAACTGTTCAGTGAGTTGCGCGGTCTGGGCCATTGAGAACGTCGGAATTATCACTGCCGAAAGAAGGTAGCCCAGTAAAAATTGTTTCATGTTGAGAACCTGACAAAGCCGCGATGAAGCGGCAAGGTCAGAGGTCGGAAATCAGCTCGGAGATCAGACTCAGAAGTCAGAAACAGAAGTCAGGGTCAGAAAACGCCGAACATCGAACGCCGAACTCCCCCAATGTAACGCTTTAACGCGGCCCAGGAAGCGTAGTTCGGTATTGCGGGGATTGGAGTCGGTTTTCATAATTAGACCGATGGCTATGCGCCCTGTTGGGACGGTAACTTTTCTCTTCACGGACATGGAAGGGTCGACTCGCGCCTGGGAAGCGCATCCCAAAGAAACGCACGTCGCTCTTCAATGCCATGATGAGATCGTAACAAAGGCGATCGAAGCGAATCGCGGGACAATTATTCTGGAACGCGGGGAAGGCGACAGCATCTTCGCCGTTTTTGAGCGGGCCAGCGATGCGGTGGCGGCAGCCTGCGACCTTCAATCGGCGCTTAGTAAACAAAAATGGCCGCCAGAGGTACCGCTGCGCGTGCGTGTTGCGATTCACACCGGGGAGACAGGCGCGGATTACCGCGGCCCTCACATTAATCGCGCTGCGCGCATTCGCGCGATCGGTCACGGCGAGCAGATCCTGGTCTCTGGTGTTACCGCGGGAATTGTTCGTGGAACGCTGCCCGATGGCGCGTCGCTCATCGATCTTGGGCAGCACCGATTGCGAGACGTTTCCGACATGGAACATGTATTTCAGCTGGCGCATCCGGATCTTCGAGAAAACTTTCCGCCGCTAAAATCATTAAGCAATTTCCGACAAAATTTGCCGGTCCAGTTGACGTCCTTTATAGGACGCCGCCGAGAACGGAAAGAAGTGGGTGCGTTAATCGGCGATCACCGCGTAGTCACGCTGATTGGGTCAGGCGGCAGCGGCAAGACGCGATTGGCAATCCAAATAGGGGCCGACGGCCTCGAACAATTCCCGGACGGGGTGCGTTTTGTTGATCTCGCGCCATTGAATGATGCATCGCTGGTGGTGGATGCGATTGCGAGTGCCGTCGGCATCAAGCTAGAGCAAGGGATTAGTGTGATCGATGCGCTGGTGCGAGCGCTCACTGGAACGAAAACTCTCATCATCATCGACAATTGTGAACACGTCACAAAAGCGTGCGCCCACGCAGTGTCTGGATTGCTTCGCGCCGGAGAGAGTGTGCGCGTACTCGCAACCAGTCGTGAACCTCTGGGCTTGGCGGGGGAAATGACCTGGCGCGTGCCTTCGTTGTCGCTGCCCGATGATGCGACGAGAATCGAGGAGATTGGCGAGTCCGAAGCGGTTCAACTTTTTGTCGATCGCGCGAGCGCTGCTCGGCCGGGATTCAATCTGACGTCCGCGATCGCGCAGGCAATTACAGACATTTGCCGAACGCTCGAAGGATTGCCGCTTGCGATCGAACTTGCGGCGGCGCGCGCGAAGGTTCTCGCGCCACAGCAAATTCGCGACCGCTTATCGGATCGGTTTCGACTGCTAACCGGCGGGCTCGGTCGGCACCAGACTTTGCGATCGACGATCGACTGGAGTTACGATTTGCTTTCGGAGAAAGAACGCGCGCTTTTCCGGCGATTGTGTGTTTTTGCGGGCGGGTTCGATTTGCCAGCAGTGCAGGCGATCTGGCCAGATGGCGATCCGCTGGATCATATCGAACAACTGGTCGACAAATCGCTCGTCACGGTGGAGCAACTTACCGACGAAAAGTTGCGTTATCGCTTGCTCGAAACACTGCGGCAATACGGTGCGGAACGGCTCGCCGAAGTAGGCGAAGAGGACGAGGCACGGGAGCGACATTTTGCTCATTACCTTGGCGTCGCCGAACGCGCCTACGCCCAGCGGATCGAGCACGAAGCGGAAATGCTCGCGTCGCTCGAAGCCGATCACGACGATTTTCGCGCCGCATTAGAATGGTCGCGTTCGCAGCCACGCGATCTGCTTCGTCTTGCCTCATCGCTCGGTTGGTTCTGGCATCTGCGCTCACATTATCGCGAAGGGAGAACCTGGCTGGAGCAGGCGTTAGCCCTTAATCCGACCGAACGCTCGCGTAAAAGAGCGCGTGCCTTGTGGG
>QHRA01000226.1 GCA_003221295.1 Verrucomicrobiota bacterium
CTTCCCATTTCAGCCGGCGGTAAGCACTAAGTATAACACGCAAAGGCCGAAATTCTCCGTCCGTTACCAGCCGCTTGATCCCGCATTGATCGGCGCCGTCACCCTGCGTGCCAGCTACAGCGAAGGGTTCCACGCGCCCACCCTCTCTGAGATTACACCGGCGAGCACCCAAAGCTTCCCCTTGGTCTCGGATCCATTTTCGACTGAGACCGAGCCTCAGATAGAGGAACGTATTCTAGGAAACCCCCACACCCATCCGGAGGTCGCCTATGAATGGTCATACGGGGCGGTCTACAGCCCGAAATGGCTCAAAGGCCTGACCCTGAGCGCCGACTGGTGGCACATTGATATGCGTGACATCGTGACAGCTCTCGGTTCTCAGTTCATCCTCGACAGTAATCCCCCGACCCCAGGTGTTCAGCAGCAAGGGCCCTTGGTTTTCCGTGGAGCCGGTACCCCAGACGATCCGAATGGTCCCGCTCTGCTCGTCATTGATCCGAGCGCAAACCTTGCCGGAGCGGTCTTCGAAGGTCTCGACTACGAAGGGATCTATATCTTCGATCTGACGAACTTCGGCGGGCCCGACGTCGGTCGCTTCACCTACACGATCAATGGCACCTGGCTCTCCCGGGCCAGGCTACAGCCTCTTCCGGGCGACAAGCCGTTTAATATCAATGGTCAATTTGTGCCGACCTCATTCAATTTGACCAGTTCGCTGCCATGGAATCGGTTCAATGTCAGTCTGTTCTACGATGGTCCGGCTAACACGTGGATGGCTGGTTTTGATGCTGGCGTCATTGTGCACTACATCGGCCAGTACAATGATGACAATTTCGATTTAACGTCGGCCGGGGTGCCTGGCTTGTTCGGAATTCCAGCTCCAAAGCGGCAACAGCCTGCCACTGGCATACTCCCCAATCGGGCGCGCAAGATAGACACCTATACCACATTCGATCTCATCGCCTCTTACACCTTTAACCTGCCGGCGCCCGTCGCCCAGCAGGAGGTGGCCGGATATTCCAAAGACGGCGGTAAGAACGTCAGGATGAAGGACGGGAAAGAGAAAAACGTCATGCCGGTTTCCACTGCTGCGTACAACGAATGCGGATGGCGCGCATGGTTAAACGGTGTTACGGTCAGCGCCGGTTTACAGAACGTGCTCGATTCGGAGCCGCCGTTTGTGGCTGGCAGCTTCGAAAACGGCTACGACGAATCGCTCACCACTATCAAAGGTCGGTTCTGGTACGTCGGGCTAAAGAAGAGATTCTAAGGCGCAGACTGGAACAATTCACAGCGGCCGGGCTCGTTCACAGGGCCCGGCCGTTTGCTTTTGCCCTTGGAGTCCGCGCACATTGCCCGCGCTTTTTAAGGCGATCCGCAGCTGCCGAACCGCTTCACGCCAAATCCTAGTCGCCGGCCGGCCAATGCCCGATATATATTACAGATCGAACATGTCATGATCGCGCTACTGCTCGCGCGAACGCGCGCGATTTAATGAAATACGATTGGAAAGACGCGGGAGAGGAATGGTCGGAACCGTGGGGAACTTCGGAGGCGCAATGGTTTGGCGCCATTCTTCCGCGGGTCCGTGATTGCCTCCCCGCGGGAACGATCTTGGAAATCGCGCCTGGTTTCGGGCGGTGGACGCACTACCTCAGGGATTATTGCCAGGAGCTGTGGGTTGTTGATCGCGCCACTGACTGTATCGATGCGTGTCGCCGGCGTTTCGCCGCCGATTCGCACGTGAAGTGTTATCTTAATGACGGGCTTTCACTATCGATGATTGCCGATGGGTCAGTCGATTTCGTATTCAGTTTCGACTCTTTTGTGCATACAGACCGCAAGGTAGTGGAGGCGTATTTGTGTGAATTGGGAACCAAGCTGAAAATTGGCGGTAAAGGTTTTATCCACCATTCCAATCTTGGCCACTATGCTAACTCCCTGCGTGAGCGACTTCCCCGAGCGGTAATCAAACCGCTGATCAAGGCGAAGATATTCGATCGGAAACATCGTCGTAATCCGAGCATGAGCGCCGACTTATTTCGAGCCTTATGCGCACAACAGGGCCTGCATTGCGTCAGCCAAGAGCTTATCAATTGGCGTGGACGACGCCTGATTGATTGTTTTTCTTTGCTCACGCGAAGTGATCCGGCCAAGGAAAAGCCCACACGCATAACCCGGAATCCAAATTTTATGCGTGAAGCGGCGCTAATCCGTGCAAAATCGCGAAGCCGTCGCAACGGTGATACTTAATTGCCCCGCTCCGCGCTTTCGAGTTCTCTGTGTTTATTGAGGCACACAAGGTATGTTAGGAACCGCCGCGCCATCGAGCATAGGCGAATGTGACCGCCCAACATCCTCCTTCCGGCAGCGAGGCTGAATCCCTTACGAAAGAGTTTTTAGCGTCCAACGCTCGAAGTCCAATTCAGATAACTTGCGCATTCTGCTTAGGTATTGGGCGAATTACCATTGGGTAGGCTAGCGTCGCTCAGCGGCTGCTTAAATGACGCGTGATTGTGAAGTCGCTCTTCATCATCCGGATTTTGTGCTTCCTTCGTCACGTGTCATTCGTGCTTCGTCATTTCAGCGCTGCTTTCAGTTGTGTCATGTATCTGTGATATGAATAATTTGTGGCGAGTTAATCCCCAAGAGAGTCTTCCCGAAGCGGGAGGTGCCCGCGATAGAGCATAAGGTCCTTATTGAGCCGATTTGCCAGTCCGGTCTTCCCCTGCATCCTAGCTATTGCTGCGGCTTGCTGGGCTGCGGCGAGGGCTTCAGAGAACCGACCGCTCTGTGCATAAGCAGCTGCCAGCGTCCGGAGAAAGCGTGGTTCTCTACCACCTGAAAGCGCCGCCGCTACTTCGGCCAAGTCGATTGCTTTGGCGCCGTCGCGGATTGAGGCATCGGAAGATATCGCCAACACCCAGGCAATGTTGTTGCGAGCATGGGGATCTTCGGGAGCTAATGCTAGTGCCTTTTCATAATGGGCGATCGCCTCCTTGAGCAAACCCTGTCGCAGAAGAGCGTTACCAAGGCTCGTCTGGGCATCGGCATCCTTCGGTTGTATTGCCAGGGCCTTTTCCCATTGTGGGATCGCTTCATTGACGCGGCCTTTTGCCAGAAGCGCATGGCCAAGGTTGTAGTAGGCGTCGGCGTAGTCAGGCTGCAGCTTTATTGCTTCCTGATAGTGAACGATGGCTTCATCGAATTGTCCTTTTCGGGCCAGAGCGTTGCCCAAATTGGTTCGAACAAACGCTGAACCCAGATTGTAGTGCGTTTGCACCTTGTTCAACCTGATCTTTAGCGCAGCCTCAAAATGCGAGATCGCTTTGTCCAGCTCACCGCGGTGCACGCAAAGGAACCCAAGATTATTGTGGGCAACATCGTTGTTCGAAGTGACGGCAAGAGTGTGCGTCCAAAGAGTTTCGCTGTTCCTCCAATACTTCGTCTGAAGTAATGCACACCAACCCAAGGCAATGATAATCGCGACCGCAGCGACGGTGACAAACCGCCGCGTCAACCGTGAAAAGCCTGAAATATCGGCGACAGTCCAGACGACCAGAAGAAATAGACCAATTTGCGGAAGGTAGGTATAGCGGTCGGCATGGCCCTGCTCTCCCACCTGAACAACACCGATGACCGGCACTAGCATGCCGAGATACCACAGCCATCCGGTGAAGAGGTAAGGCCGTTCGCGCCGTAAGACGATTACCGCTGCCGTGATTGCAACGAGAAGTCCGATCGCGAGAATAATTTCCCAAACTGGCTGACTATTGTTTGGATGAGGATAGAAGACGGCCAGGCGCGTCGGCCAGAACGTTTTCCACAGGTAAGTTACGTAACTTGCGAATGCGTTTTCAATTCGCCAGCGGAAAGGTAACGGCTCGATCGCACCAGCAGTTTGCTTCTGCACAATGAACGTAACGACACATGAGCCGGTGGAGAGGGCCAGCAGGGGAATTTTCTCGAGCAGCAGACGTGGCATTAGCGGTTTTTTATTCCACCATTGTGAGATCTTGCCCTTGCCCGAGGGCAAAGAGGGCTGTTCAAAACGACGCAACGGCCAGTAATCCAGAAGCAAAAGGACAAACGGCACAGTCACCAGCATTGGCTTCGAGCAAAGCCCTAAGGCGAGCAGGGCAGCGACAACGAAGTAGCGCCAGGGTGAGGGACCGCGTGCGTATCGAACATATGCATCGATCGTAAGCAGAAAGAATACGCCACTAAGCATATCTTTTCGTTCGCTCACCCACGCTACTGACTCGACATGCAGCGGGTGAACTGCGAATAATGCTGTGACGATCGCGCTTTGCCATACTGCGCCGCTCATCTGCCGCAGCACCCTAAAGAGCAGGAGCACGACAATTGTATGCAATAAAACGTTAGTGAAATGATGGCCGCCAGCGTTCAATCCATACAGCTGGCAGTCCAGCATGTGCGAGATAGTAGTTAACGGGTGCCAGTTATGCGCGTGCGGGTGAGTAAATGCGGCCAGTATCCCATTAATCGTTAGTCCTTTCGAAACCTCGAGAGTGTCATAGACGTATAAGTCATCGTCGAAGTTAACGAAATCATAGCGGATTGTTTGACCGAATACGGTCACGCTGATTGCGGCAAGAAACAAATATATAATGATAGTTAAACTACGACTGCGAACACCTCTTAGTAATCCCTGACCGTGGCCAGACTGCCGCTTGTTGTTATTCACCGTGAGGCGACGAACTGCCATTTGTTAAACTAGGGTCCCTCAACGGCTGCCGTTCTTGGTAAAGGACAATATTGCTTTGGAGCTCGGTAGCTAAACCAGAGTTACCCCGGCTATTGGCTAATTCAATGCCGCGCTGCGCTGTTTGAATTGCCTCAGAGAACCGGCCATTCTCAGCATAGGCCGCTGCTAATGTGCGGAAGATTATCGGGATTCTGCCGCCGGAAATGCGCATGGCCTGCTCGGCCAGTTGGACGGCTTTCGCACCGTCTCGAAGCGAGTCGTCTGGCGAAGTTGCAAATACCCACGCGAGGTTGCTCATGGCATTTCCGTTGTCGGGCTGAATAGCCAGGACCTTCTGCCATTCTTCGACCGCCTCCCGGGCTTGACCCTGCTGGATCAGGACCGTGCCCACAATATTGTGCACCTCTATGTTGTCTGGCTGTAGCTCGAGTAATCTGCGATAGTGAACCAACGCATCGGTCACCTGTCCCTTTTGCAGAAGGGCCTTGGCAAGATTCTCATGGGCAGGGCTATTTTCGGGGCGAAGATCCACGGCGGCTTGCAGCAGAGAGATGGCTTCGTCCAGGTTACCTTTTTGCAAAAAGACGATGCCGAGGTTGTTCTCGGCAACATCGTTGTTCGAAGTGACTGCAAGCGCATGCGTAAACAGCGTTTCGCTATCGCGCCAGTAAGACGCTTGAACCGAGGCGCGCCAACTCAAGAGACCAACCACAATTGCAGTGCCGGCAGTTAAAATTTCACGTTGCCAACGCCAAGCCGCCGTGACATCGGCAATACCCCAGGTGATCGCTATGTAAAGGCCGATTTGTGGTAGGTAGGTATATCGGTCGGCCCGGCCCTGCCAGCCGACTTGCACTAATCCGATCACCGGCACAAGCATCCCCAGGTACCACAGCCAACCGGTGATGAAGTAGGGCCGCGACTTTCGCAGAACGACCGCCGCCGCCGTAATGCCAATTAGAAGTAAAAGACATAGGATGATTTCCCAAAGCGGTAGTCGACTTTCCGGGTGAGGGTAGAACACCGCTAGCTTCACCGGCCAGAGCATCTGCCACATATAGGCGGCGTATGTCACCACGGCGTTGTTGATTCGGGCCAACACCGGCAACTGCTCGGTCCAGCCGACCGCACCTCGCTGGGCAAGAAATGTCACGACGCTGGAGATTGCGGAGAGCCCAACGAGTGGAATTTTCTCCACGACCAGCATAACTAAATTTTCATGACCGCTGACGTCTGACTTCTGACCTCTGATTCTACCGAGCGGCCAGTAATCCAGAACTAGCAGCACGAATGGCAGGGTGACCAGCATCGGCTTGCACATCAAACCAAGGGCAAACATGAATAGCACCGTCAAATAGTGGCCGATCGAGCGCACGCGCACGTAACGGAAATAGGTGAGCAGTGTGAGCATAAAGAAAACACCGCTCAGCACGTCCTTTCGCTCCGCTATCCACGCGACAGATTCCACACGCAACGGATGAATTGCGAATACCGCTGCAACAAATGCGCTCCGCCAAATACTGCCACTCCCGCTCGGACCACCGGTCATCCGCTGCAGCACGAGCAAAAGCAGGATCGCCACAATTGAGTGTAACAAGACATTCGTAAAGTGATGGGCGCCGGGCTTAAGACCATACAGCTGGCAGTCAAGCATGTGCGAGATCGTCGTCAGCGGATGCCAATTCATCGAATGAATATGGGTAAATGCCCAGGCTATACCGCCAATGGTAAGGCCGTTGGTTATGTTGGTATTTTCGTAAACGTAACGTGGGTCATCATAGTTAATAAAGTCGTACTGGAGCAGCTGTCCAAAGACAACCCACGTGAGCACGGCCAGACTAATGCAAATGCCGAGACGCAACCAGCGGCGGCTGATTTTAGGACGGCCGGTCGATTGAGCTCTGCGCTGGTGCATGCTTCAAACTTGCTCCGTTGCGCTAATCTTGGAGAAAATGACGAAGGCCAAATGGCCAATAAGGAAGGAGTGAAAGAGAATGACTAAGCATGATTGACGCATGACAAGCGAAATCCAAATCACAAAACGAAAGAGCGGACGCTGCTGCGCGTGCTTTGCGTATTCGAGCATCCTCATTGTCGCCGTCATTTGTAATTCGGTTTTCGTCATTGTCGTCATTCCTCGATTTGCCTCGAGCGACTGCTAGGATTTCCTTTCGTAAATCAAAATGTAATTGCCGAGCTCCGGCACTGCTTGCGGAATATTCGTGAAGTAATAATCTGTCCGCCCTGGCGCCACCATGTTCACAAAACCGGCTACGGCGTAATGTTGTGCTGTGTATTCATTTGCCCAACTGAAGATCAGTCGATCAGACTGGGGCCGCTGCAACCAAGAGTCGTTCGTGATCACGGAGATGAGATATTTTGGACGTGCGCCTTCGATCTCGCGGATCATCTCCTCCTGCATCTGTCGCGCATATTTTTGCGCTTCCATTAAGCCGTACGTATAAACGTAGCCGGTTGCAGAATGCCGTTGTGCATAGAAATAAATCTGCGGCTCCGACCCTAACACTGCGATGGTGTCATGCGGAGATGTATGGTCACGGACGTATTCGGCAATCCTGACGGATTCCGGAAATGGACCTTCGGGGTAAACCATTTGGCACGCTTCAACTGGAGAAGCCGCGAAAAAGAATTTTTTGTCTTTAAAAATCGGCAAGCTTAGAGCTGCGCCAAACAGAAGAAGGGGAAGGAATCTAACGGCCATCATCCGATCGGACAGAAGATCCGACATCTTGCTGATTGCAACGCCGACTAGGAGCGAAATTGCTGGCAAAATCAGGATAAAATAGTGGTACCGGAAATAAAATCCCGGGCATAGCGCCAATGCTGAGAAGAACAGGAAGGCGAGCAGAAAAATTGTGCTCGCACGCATTCGCCGATCCCACACTCCGGCAACTATTCCAATTCCAGCCATCATCCAGAGTGCCCAGCCAGCTCCAATCACTTCCTTTATGCTGGGAAAGAAAAGCTGCGGCGCCTGGGTGACGAGAACCTGCCTGCCATATTGGCGGGCGTAATCGATTGTCCAAAACCAAACCTTATTGAAGACGCCGGCGTGCCACAAAAGCAGACAAGCGATAGCTAAGGGAAGAATGGCAGCGCTGTTGAATAGAAGGTTTCTCAGAGCAGCTTGTTTTAAATCGCGGCCGCCACGAAGATCGCGAATGAAAAGATAGACCGCGCCAAACAAAATAAAGAAACAAGCTGGCTGCTTCATCAATAGGCCGACCCCAAACAACAATCCGCTGGCGAGAAGTCGTTTGCTCGACTGCGGGCCCAACAGGAGAAATGCACCGGCCACAACGGGTAGCATGACAAAATGAGTAGCATGAGCAGCCAATCCAAGGACTGACGGACTTGCAGAGAGGACGGCGTAGCTCACCGCTGCGACACTTCCCGCAGTTTCATTTGCCAATCGGCGAGCCAAAAAAAAGATGAGCGCGATCGTCGCGATGTTTATCAGGAGTAGACCCAGGTGAATTCCAGTGATCGTTTGCCCGAAGACAGCCATAACCACCGCATAAGCGACATAGATTCCCGGAAATTTCATATTGTAGGCCAGCGTATACGGCGGGATACCCTGCAGCATGAGTTGGCCAGCGTAAGCGTATTCTCCTTCATCGCGCTCGAGCGGGATCCGCAGCAGTCGGAGTCGAATCAGGATGATGAGGGCGATTACGAGCAAAGACAGAATCAATGCAAGGCGGCCGATTTTTCCCTTGCTGGCGAGATTGTTCTTCACACCGAATTATTGACAGTCACAGCCGCCGGCAGCGATTTGCCACAGGATTGCGTTA
The DNA here is from genome assembly GCA_003221295.1 of Verrucomicrobiota bacterium. Taxonomy (GTDB): domain Bacteria; phylum Verrucomicrobiota; class Verrucomicrobiia; order Chthoniobacterales; family UBA10450; genus AV69. Next base: position 8,545 of record QHRA01000226.1, read on the forward strand.
TCATCAACATCGTTTCAATATTCGTCCTATGCCGGACTTCGCGCTTGAGTAGTTGGCGCTATGAGGGTCCACTGACAGGCCAGGCTAGGTTCAACCCGTCTTTACCAAGGATAATGTGCAGAGTGTAGCTAAGGGGCGGTCTAATTTACGTGTGTTGCCGGCGCTGTTCGTCCTCACCCTGGCGGCTGCCACAATTATGGCCTACCGGCCGGCTTGGAATGGCGGCTTCCTTTGGGATGACGATGCTTATATTACGAATAACGAACTGCTGACTGCGCCAAATGGTTTGCGCCGAATTTGGCTCTCCTTCGATTCCCCGTCGCAATATTTTCCTCTCACCTACACGAGCTTCCGAATCGAACGAGCCCTCTGGGGGCTGAACCCATCCGGCTATCACTGGACTAACATTTTTCTTCATGTTGCCAATGCCCTGCTAGTCTGGCGCTTGTTGGCGCGTTTGAAACTGCCCGGTGCCTGGCTGGCAGCGGCAATTTTCGCTTTGCATCCTGTCCAGGTGGAGTCGGTCGCATGGATCACAGAGCGAAAAAATGTCCTGATGGGGTTTTTCTTTTTGCTCACGCTGCTTGCGTGGATCGCGTTTACTGATGAATCGACGAGGCGGCCGTGGCGCTTTTATGCGCTGGCAGTGATCCTTTATGCGCTGGCCCTTTCGGCTAAGACAACGGCCTGCACATTGCCCGCGGCGCTGCTCTTGATTTTGTGGTTGCAGAAGAAGCCCATCGGCAAGCGACGGCTAATACAGATCCTTCCATTCCTAATCCTGGGATTCAGCATGGGATTAGTGGCAGTCTGGTGGGAACGATACCACCAGGGCACGCACGGCCCGCTTTTCGCATTGAGTCCTCTCGAACGTACTCTCGTCGCTAGCCACGCCGTTTGGTTTTATCTCGGCAAATTACTGTGGCCGTCGAATCTAATATTCATTTACCCGAAATGGACAATCGCGGCGACACGCGCATTGGATTACACATGGCTGTTAGCAGGTGTCGCGTTATGCTTCGTGATCTACTTGGCCAGACGGTACCTGGGGCGCGGTGTTGAAGTCGCAGCGGTTTTCTTCGTTGCGACACTCAGTCCGGTGTTGGGCTTCATCATGCTCTACACCTTTCGCTACACGTTTGTCGCAGACCACTATCAATATCTGGCTTGCATCGCACCGATTGCGCTCTTTTCGGCAGGTACAGCCAATCTGGCTGGCGTGTTTACCAGGGCTCGCCCCTTTATTTTGAGCGCGGCGGCATGTGCGGCGGCAGTCTTATGGGCGCTGACTTGGCGACAGAGCGCGATGTACGGTGACATCGAAGCGCTCTGGCGAACGACGCTAGCGAAAAATCCGAACTGTTGGATGGCTCACAACAATCTGGGAATTGTTCTCTTTCAGAAAGGCGAAATCGACGAAGCAGTTAGCCATTACCGCGCAACCTTGAATCTGCAGCCGGATTTTTGGGACGCGGATTACAATCTCGGCACCGCTCTTCTCAAAAAAGGGGAGATAGACGAAGCGATCGCTTATTGCACGAGAGCTGTAACCATCGCGCCAAATGATCCAGATGCCCAGGTTGCTCTCGGCAACTCACTTGCTCAAAAGGAACAAGTTGATGACGCGATTGCTCATTACAAAAAGGCCCTGGCAATTCGGCCCGACTACTTCATCGCTCACTATGCTCTCGGCCATATCTTTCTTGAGAAAGGTGAAATCGACGCCGCAGTTTTTCACTCCCGGGCTGCTGTATCGATTCAGCCCCAAAATGCCGACGCTCACACGAACCTGGCGGTTGCCTTCGATGAAAAAGGCCAAATAGCCGAGGCAATAAAGCAATACGAACAGGCCTTGGAGATCTCGCCGCAGTCCGTTGCTGCTGAGAACAATTTGGCTTGGCTATTGGCTACCAATCCCGATGCATCAATTCGACACCGTGATAGGGCGCTGGAGCTGGCAACACGCGCCAATCAACTTTCCGGCGGCGGCAACGCCACCGTTCTGCGCACGCTGGCCGCTGCATATGCAAATGCAGGGCAATTCAGCAGGGCTGTTGAAGTGGGGCAACTCGCCCTATCGCTGACAGACTGGGAAAGCCCGCTTGCTAAGGCGTTGCAGCAGGAAATTGCTGGTTACCAAGCTGGTCTTCCGTATCGCGAAGACGTTAAGCAGTAACAGGTTCCGGGCGGCCCGAGGAAAAGGCGCAGGGGTGCGAAGAAACGCAATGGCATGGACAGTGCTGATATGAACCATAACTACGATGGTTATAGTAAGTATTGTTCCATTCGTCCCCAGACGGATTCTTGTTTGGGTTGCTGCCTTTTCCGCTCTTTCCGTTGCCAATTGTTTTGCCAACTCGCTCCTATTCTCCGCCAAAAGGACCCCTTACGATCATCAGATGGCCCGAATTCAGCCGGTGCTGAGCACACCCGTACCGCCACGGCGCGGGGACTTATCGCTGCTTCTCGTTAACCACTGGATCGGCGAGCTGCGCGCCATTCCCTATCGCTATTCCATGGAATGGAAGACGCCGAGTGACCTGGCGCACGAGCCAACCGGAGATTGCAAGGGGAAGGCTGTCGCGCTTTATCAACGAATGCGAGAGAACGGTGCGCGGGACCTGCGCCTGGTTATAGGCAGACGCGCCCCAACCAGCCGTTCGACCCACACCTGGGTTGAATGGACAAGCGCATCTGTAACCTTCGTCCTCGATCCGACAATTAATTGGGTTGTTCGGGCGGTGAATGAGATACCGGAAAACTCGTACGTACCCTATTACGCCTATGCCGGTAGCCGAAAGTATCGAGCAGCGACAGCGACCTCGTTATACGCAGGTCTGTAATTCAAGCGCTTCGGCATCTGGTAGATCGCCGTCCGTCTGGTATAATGCGACATTCTGCAGGCGCGATCGGTGACTGCGGCTCGGCGTCATCGAGGCCAGATGCACCTGACTGGGAGTTTTTTCCTGGCATAGCGGGAGAGGATTGGATAAGGTTGCTATTCAATGTGGGGTACGGCGGCGAAGCGGCATTCTTTTTTACGCACTTTCACCTTTTTTCTTGGCTTGGGAATTGCGATCTCAACTAGCGGCGCCGACCTAGTGTTGCAAAAAGTTCCGCCCCTGACAGTCGCGCAGGCTCCTAACTACCCGCAAAATCTGGCCCGGATTGATCTTGGCGCTCAAATCGAGAGCGACGTGCCGTCCGATGCCTCCTCTTCGGTTCCATTTCTTTCCGGTGATCCGGCATCGGTTTACGCGCTCAGAACTGGCACAACTAGACTTCTGATCTCGCTCGCCAAAATCGAGAATATCGACAGCGTTGCTTTCCTTAACAGCGAGGCAAAGGGGACGGTTGCAATCGCCCTGGCTAGCGCAAAACTCTCACCTGAGAGCCCACAATGGCACGAGGCCAGGCAAGAAGAACTTTCCAGCGGATTGATCTCTGCCAGGATCGGACCGGCTGAAGCAAAGTATGTTCGGCTGACCTTTAATGTAAGTAGCCCCGGCCGTATCGGTAACCTTGGAGTTTATTCCGCAGGGGCGGTTTCCGATTTTACCATGCCGCGTACGCGAAAGATTGCAGCCGGCACTTCCGCTGAGGCCATGGCGAAGGCTAATTACAATCTTGCCGATCTGCACGCGAAAGCGCGCACAATTTTTGTTAGCTCAGGAGATGACCTTAAGCTCGCCAACAACATGATAGATGGTCAGTCTGGCACCGCCTACGCGTTTGCCGCCAACGATGCAGCTCCGGCCACGATAATTGATCTGGGCCGCTTCGTGTCTGTTAACCGCATTTCAACTTCCTCAACCCCTGGCTCGGCGGTTGTGACATTTTATGTGCTTGGTGCCTTACCGGCCGATTACACTGGAAATTCTGCGTCGGCCTTGCGGATCGATTCACACATGCTCGCCGCGTTTAAGACAGTCGGCACCTCCAGTGATGATGGAAATGTTGCGGTGAATTTCGAGGAAACCACCGGCCGCTATGTCATGCTGGTATGGACGCCCTCCACGCAGAATGCAAATTTCTCTGTGGCTGAAGTTGCTGTCTTCGGGCCGGCCAGCAACGCGAAGCTGCTGGCGGCAAATACTACTGGTGGCAGTTCGGACGACAAGACCGTCCGCGATTCGAAGGATACAAAAGATTTCAGCAAGGAAATTCCCGGGGAAGGCCCCGCGGAAGAGCAAGCTCCTGGCGAAGGTCCGGCGCCTGAATTGCCTCGACCTCCGCCCTTCGTCTTTATCCCGAAGGTTGTGCCCACAAGCCCCTAACGAGCTTTGGACAGCGGACTTACATGGAGGGGCGAGCTCTGCGAGCCCGGCTGCGGCGTCGCGGAGCTCCTCTCTCCATTAGAATACCGCATCGTCCTTGCGCGTGGTTAAGGGCATCTACTTAAAGCGCATCGCGAATGATCGCGAACACGTCGGTATTATCGATCGTGCCATGAAGTTTTTCCATTCGCAGGCCGGTGGCGTTGGCAATTGGATCTTCGATTGAACTGAGCGCAGATGGAGATTGAATGGCCGCTGGTTCAAGCGCAGAAAGGTCGCGAGCGCCGGGCGACTCCATGTTTCCGCCACTCTTCCCACCATTTGGTCCGGTCGCCCAGCTAACCCATGGTTGCCCAGCTGAGTTTAAACCAAGTATGGCAACGCCGCTGTCGTATCGAAACGGATACCCGTTAATGCTCATTCCGCCAATTGCCGCATCACCACACACGATGATTGCGGCATTTCTACCCGCATACTCCCGTCCCACCTGAACAGCGCGGTCGAGTTCGGCCGTTTCGCGCAGCGTCCGTTCGCCCAAATTTTGCCAGGCCGCCGAAGCCATCAAATGAGCGTCCACAATCAAAACATATCCGTGACGGTTAACCTGGAGAAGCTCGATGGCCCGTCGCACCATGTCCGCCAGGGACGGTTGTTCGGTCCGTGCTGCAACTTCGTCGGTAAACGGCAGATCATTGGCTGCAAAAAGTCCGAGGAGGCGTGGCTGTTGCCATCCTGTGATTTGTTCGAGCTCGGGCAAATTGTGAACGATGCGAATCCGTGCCTGATCCAGCTTTTCTTTGTTAAACTCTGCCGCTCCGCCACCGAGCGCAATGTCGACCGCGCCCCGCTCGATCAGCGCGCTGGCAAATTCCTGGGGCTGCTTCGCGTTGCTGGCGTGGGCATAGAACGCCGCTGTGGTCGGGTTGGTCAGTGCCCCGTCAGTCACAATTCCAGTAGCGCGACCTTTATCCTGGGCGATCTCGAGAATCGTTTTCAGCGCCGCGCCCGATTCTGCCACGGAAATCGTTCCGTTCTTTACTTTCGTTCCCGTTGCCAGAGCAGAGGCGGCTGCGCCTGAATCCGGTACTGCGAAATCCGCCGAGTGATTGCGCAATCGCGCCGAAAACTCCAAGCCGTCCATCGCCAGATGATTGTCTGCACCCCCGATATAGACTCGGGTCGCCGCCGTTCGTTGCGTGGTCAATCCTTCCCCAATAAACAAAATAATTCCGAAGGGTTTTTGGACGACCCAATTTTGGAAATAGAGAACGCCAAGGGCGGCAAAGGCGAGAAGGCAGATCAGAGCGAGTATCTGGTTCCTCCACTTCATGGCGCGATGTGAATAAGCCGATAGCGCGTTATCAATCCCGCCGCCACGGGAAATCGCTTGTCTGACCTTGCACCGTCGGCAGATTGCGCGCGGTGAGCGGGCCAGTGATACTAATCATTCGTGATGGTTGGGGAATCAATCCCGGCGGCCGCGATCGGGCGAAGGAAAATGGCGATGCTACCTTGCTGGCGCGCACGCCCTTTCACGATCAGCTCTACGCTAAATATCCGATGGGGAAATTAAGCGCGAGCGGAGAAGATGTCGGATTGCCGGAAGGGCAGATGGGAAACTCCGAAGTTGGACACCTGAATCTTGGCGCGGGCCGGATTGTTTACCAGGATTTGACGCGGATTAACAAAGCGCTCGCTGCCGGCGAACTGACACACAATGCCGTGCTCCAGGAGAGCTTCCAAAAAGCGCGCAATCATCGTTTGCATTTGCTCGGTCTGGTTTCTGACGGAGGCGTGCACAGTCATTATCTCCATCTCCTCGCACTGGCGCAGGCAGCGCATGAGTCAGGAGTGAAGGAAATTTTTGTGCACGCCTTCACCGATGGGAGAGATGCGTCGCCTACCGGTGGGGCAGAGATTTTGCGTGAATGCGAAAAGGCTTTGTCTAAAAGCGGTGCACAAATTGTAACCGTCGTCGGTCGCTATTTCGCCATGGATCGCGATCGTCGCTGGGATCGCACCAAAAAAGCGTGGGACGCAATCGTCCTTGGCCAAGGCGAGCAGATGAAGACATCACCGGCCGAGGCGCTAGCGACAAAGTATAAGGAGGGCAAGACCGACGAATTCATGCCCCCGCTGATTTTCTCGCATGCCGGTGAACAGCGCGTGCGCGATAACGATGTCATCTTGTTTTTCAATTTCCGGGCTGATCGCGCTCGTCAACTTTCGCAGGCCTTTCTCTTCGAAAAATTTGACGGTTTCGATCGTGGGGTTTGGCCGCGTGTCCATTTTGTAACGCTGACGCAGTACGACGTGAGCTATCCGTCGCCCTATATTTTTGCGCCGGAAAATTTGGTGCACATTCTCGGCGAAGTCGCCAGTGTTGCCGGCAAGAGGCAGTTACGCCTCGCGGAAACGGAAAAGTATCCCCATGTCACCTATTTTTTTAACGGCGGCGTTGAGCGCGCATTTCCGGGCGAAGAGCGCAAAATAGTGCCCTCGCCCAAAGTCGCTACCTACGATTTGCAACCGGAAATGAGCGCGGTGCAAGTTACCGATGAAGTTTGCGCGCGAATGGCGAACTACGATCTCATCATTCTAAACTTCGCTAATCCGGACATGGTCGGCCACACCGGCGTGGTCGACGCCGGGATCAAG
>QHRA01000095.1 GCA_003221295.1 Verrucomicrobiota bacterium
AGGAGCTTACGTTGGAAGATTGGCGGCTTTGTTTCGAGCGCGAAGCGGCGGAGGAGGATTTACGCCTGGCCCTGCGCGGCTCGGAGTTGGTGAAGTGGCAATTCCGCGGCGTCGCTCAAACCGGATTGATGGTGCCGCGCAATTACCCGGGTCAGCAGCGCGCGCGCAAACAGATGCACTGGAGCATGGAAACAATTTTTCGAGTGCTGGAAGCGCACGAACCAGATCATCCCCTGCTTGAGGAAGCTTATCGGCAGGCAACCCAGATTTTTCTCGATGCGGAAGAAGCCAACACCTTTCTCGACCGGGTCCAACATTTCGACTGGCAATTGCGCGAGCTGCCAGTGGTTTCGCCCTTTTCTTTCCCGATTTATGCCAGCAAAATCAAAGAAACCATGATGCTGGAAGATCCGACCGTGGCAGTGGAGCGAATCTACCGCGAGTTGTATGCGCGGGTGCGGCAAATCGCGACAGCTAACCATAATCGGACAACTGCCACAGTCAGATGACGAAGTTCAAGGATCATTTCTCAGGTCACGCCGTCGAGTACGCAAAGTTTCGCCCGCACTATCCGGACGAACTGTTCGAGTATCTCGCCTTGATTTCGCCGCGGCACGAACTGGCGTGGGATTGCGCCACTGGCAACGGCCAGGCCGCGGTGGGACTAGCCCGCCATTTCGATAGCGTAATCGCGACCGATGCCAGCGCGCAGCAAATTGCAAGCGCCGAGCTAAACGACCGGATCAGCTACCGGGTCGCTCCGGCAGAAGCGAGCGGGATCGATTCAGCTTCAGTGGACCTGATTTTGGTCGCCCAAGCACTGCATTGGTTCGATATCGATAGGTTTTTCACGGAGGCAAAACGAGTCTTAAAAGAAAACGGTGCCCTGGCGATCTCGAGCTATAACGTCTTGGAGATCGCTCCGGAAATCGACGCGATCATTTGGGAATTTTATCGCGAAACGACCGGTCCCTTCTGGCCGCCCGAGCGTGAGTTGGTCGAAACTGACTACAAGAGCATCAGGTTTCCATTCGCGGAACTATCGCCGACTCGGTTTGAGATGCGTGAGCGATGGAATCTCCATCAGCTCGCCGGCTATTTGCGAACATGGTCAGCCACGCAAAAGTTTATCGGTGCCCGGGGCTTCGATCCCGTCGACTCAGTCGCGGAGGAATTATGGACGGTTTGGAAAAATCCCGAAGAGGTGCGCGAAATAAAATGGCCATTGCATCTACGCGTTGGCGTTTTGAAAAGGCGATGACTGGTTCACTGAGACAGCCGACGATCTTTTGTGTCTCCTGTTCATACTCATACTCATACTCATGCTCGAGGAACTATTTCGAGCGGGAGCATGAGTAGAAAAGGAAAGAGGCGGGCCTTGCGACCCGCCCCTCCCCTGTCTTTGAGCAGCTTCTCCTTAGCTATGCTCTGTGACACAACCCTTAGTTGCTCTTGTTTTGAGAGACAACTTCGTTCAACTTGAAAATCGGCAAGAACATCGCGATCACGATACCGCCCACGATTACGCCGAGGAAAACGATCAACATTGGCTCGATTAACGAGGTGAGCGCGTCCAGCATGGCTTCGATTTCTTCGTCCCAAAAGTCCGCCATTTTCTCGAGCATGGTGTCGATCTTGCCAGTGGCTTCGCCCGCTGCGACCATGCGCAGGAGCATCGGCGGGAAAATGCTTTTGCGTGAAAGCGAGACGGAAAGGTTGTCGCCTTTTTCCACGTCGGCGCCAACTTCTTTGATGCTGGTTTCGACCACGTGATTGCCGGAAGAGCCACCGACGATATCGAGGACTTCCAGGATTGGAACGCCACTACGGATTAACTGGGCAAAGGTCCGCGCAAAACGAGACATACAAATCTTATGAACGAGCGGACCGAAAACCGGCAGCTTGAGTTTCCAACGGTCCCAAAGCTGTTTGCCGCGGGTCGAGCGCAAAAAGGTGCGAACGCCGAAGAACGCGCCTGCCATGGCAGCGAGAAGGATATACCACTGCCCGCGGACAAAATTACTGACATCAATAAGAAATTGGGTCGGCGCGGGAAGTTTGGCTCCAAAATCAGCGAAAATTTCGCCGAAGATCGGGACAACTCGCACAATGAGAAAAGTGGTGATGGCAAAAGCGATGCAGACCACGATAACCGGGTAGGTCATCGCCGATTTGACTTTCTTGCGCAGACGCGCGCTGGCTTCGAGGAATCCGGCCAGGCGGTCCAGAATTTCGGCGAGCAAACCTCCATGCTCACCCGCTTTCACCATGCTGATAAAAAGCCGATTGAAAACCAGCGGATGTTTGGCGAGCGATTCATGGAATGTTTCACCGCCTTGCACCCGCGCTGTGATATCGCTGATGACGGCCCGCAACGCTGCCTGCCGTTTCGGATCAGCCTGTTCGTACAAAGCGGTCAAGGCCTGCACCAGCGAAATACCCGCCTCGATCATGGTCGAAAGTTGCCGGGTAAAGAGAACAAGATCGGTCTCTTTTACTTTCGTGGATTTCCTACGCGAGTGCCTGGCCGTCGCTTTTCGCTGCAGAGAAAGCACCATCAGGCCGCGGCTCATCAGACTGGTCACGGCGTTGTCTTCGTTGAGGGCTTCCTGAATGCCAGACACGATCCGTCCGGCAGCGTCACGTGCTTGATAGGAGAATGTGATCATAACAAGGTAATTATGAAAATCGTAGCAGTTACGGTGCCAATGCTTTTCGCGATATCGCCGACAGGCCAATCATAAGCGACTCTAAAACAGTACCTTACGTGTGACGGAATTTGCCCGCATTTCACCCGGCTATGCCCTCTGGCATACCTATGATCGAAAACTTAAAGCAGAACTCTTTTCTACCGCCCTCGTAGCAGGAAATGAGCTCACCGTTATTGATCCAATCGCACTCCTACCCGCACACCGGATAGAACTGGAATCGCTCGGCCGCGTTGCCAGGATCGTTATCACGAATGCGAATCACGCGCGCGATGCTACCACGTTCGCTCACTGCTACTCCGCTCCGATTTTTGCGCCGCCGGAACTAAGTGCAGAACTTCCACATAGTCACAGCTTGCAGGTCGCCCATACTATCGGCCGCTTGCGAATTATTCGAATCGAAGGCGCCGCGGAGGGCGAATTCGCCCTTTATCATCCGGATAACGCGGGCACACTGATAGTGGGAGACGCGCTCATCAATTTTGACCCCCATGGTTTCACCTTGTTGCCCCGAAAATATTGCACCAACCAAAAACAGATGATCCAATCACTACGCAAACTTCTGGATCTCGATTTCGCTCGGATTTTTTTTGCGCACGGAAATCCCATCATGATTCGAGCGCGTGAGCAGCTCGAATCATTGCTCGATTCATGAACGAGCGGGAGGTGCTTCACGATTTCGCTGTGACGCAAAATCGGGGGGGCGCGTTCGCGCGGTTTCTCCGGCTCATTCGCTTTTCCCATACCATTTTCGCCCTACCCTTTGTCCTCGCTGCCCTGGTCGTGTCAGCTAATGGGCGGCCCAGTCTCAAGATCGTGCTGCTAGTCCTGGGATGTATGATCACGGCCCGCACCGCGGCGATGCTTTTCAATCGCTTCGTTGATTGGGAGATCGATCAGCGCAATCCGCGGACACGAAGTCGCCATCTGCTCGCGACCAAGAACATTATTTTCATTTGCCTTATCTTCAGCAGCGGCCTTTTTGTTTTTTTTGCGGCAAATATCAATCGGCTGACTTTCGTGCTTTCGCCAATCGCGCTTGGCATCATTTTTTTCTATTCAGTCACCAAACATTTTACTGACGCGACGCACTTTTTTCTCGGTCTCGCCCTCGGGATTGCACCAGTCGCGGCCTGGATCGCGCAAACGGGCCAGGTGGAATTGCCGCCGCTCGTCCTTTCCCTTGGAGTCGTTTGTTGGGTGAGTGGATTTGATTTGATCTATGCCACCCAAGATTACGACTTCGATCGGCAGGAGGGACTGCACTCGCTCGTGGTTCGGCTCGGCCTCGCCGCCAGCTTGCGACTCGCGCAGTTTCTCCATCTTTTAATGCTGCTGGCGTTGATTGCTTTCGGGATCATGGCGAAGCTCGGCACGATTTATTTCGCCGCGATGATTCCGATCGCGGCCGCACTCTTTTACGAGCATCGCAGCGCACGCCAGCTTCATGATCTTGCCGCGATCAATCGGGCCTTCTTCAATTCGAATGCGTTCGTGAGTGCGATCTTTCTCGGAGCAGTTTGCGCCGATCGCCTGTTGTAGCCGTGGGCCCTCAGCCGCGGCCAACGACCGCGGCTACAATCGTTTTTCGGACGCGGGCATTGGCCTTACATCGCGTTCAACATCGCGACACGAGGCGCGTGTCGCCCACCCTCGAACTCGGTAGTTAACCACACCCGCACAATTTCCAGCGCGAGATTTTCTTCGATCAGTCGCTCACCCAAAGAAAGAACGTTGGCATCGTTATGTTTCCGGGAAAGCTGCGCGCTTTCCAAATTCCAGCACAGAGCGCAACGCACCCCGTGCACTTTGTTGGCAACCATCGCTTCGCCGTTGCCAGAGCCACCAAAAACAATTCCACGTTCGCATTCGCCGCGCGCAACCGCCTCCGCGGCGGGTCGAATAAAAAGCGGATAATCTACCGGCGGCTCGGCCGTGAACGTACCGAGATCCTTCACCTCGTGTCCAAGCTGGCCGAGGAGAGCCTTTACCCTTTCCTTCAATTTGAAACCGGCGTGATCGGACCCGAGCGAAATCTTCATCGCCTTGTTTAACCGGATTTTTCACGGCCGTGCAACTGCCCAAGTTGTTCCCAAATTTCTCGTTCGCGTTCGCTTAATTTTTTCGGCACCGAAATTTGCGCTACGACATACAAATCACCGCGCTGGCCCGAAACGCCCGGCAACCCTCGCCCCCGCAAACGAAAACGCTGACCGCCTTGTGTGCCTGGCGGTAATTTCAAACGAGCGCTTCCCTCCAGCGTCGGCACGATGAGTTGATCGCCCAGGGTCGCCTGCCATGGCGCAATCTTCACCTCGTGCACAAGATCGCTGCCCTCGACCGAAAAATCGGGGTGCCGCGCCAGTCGCACCCGCAAAAACAAATCGCCGCTCTTTCCACCGCGCTCGCCGGCCTCGCCCTGGCCCGCGAGACGAATGCGCTGACCTTCGCGCACACCACGTGGAATTTTTACCTGATACGTTTCCGTTTTTTTAGAACCGGCGCGGCGTAACGAAACTTGTCGGGTCGAACCATGCAACGCTTCCTCCAGCGTGACCATGATGTCGGCTTCGACATCGCTCCCGCGCTCCGCCATGGTGCCGCGCTGTCCGAACCCGCCGAAGGCCGACCGACCACGACCGCCCCCGAAGAATGCTTCGAAAAAATCGCTGAACCCGGTCCCGCCGAACTCAAATTCGACACCACCGTTTTCGCCGCTGCCCCAGCGGAATCCGCCGGGTTGCCCGCCGCCCCACTGCGGCGGCGGCTGAAACCCACCTGGCTGATTCCAATTCTCGCCCAGTTGATCGTATTTCCGGCGCTTCTCCGGATCGCTTAAGACTTCGTAGGCCTCGTTGATCTGCTTAAATTTTTCTTCGGCCGTCTTCTTGTCCTTCGCAACGTCGGGATGATATTTGCGAGCGAGTTTTCGAAAGGCGCTCCGGATTTCATCCTCACTCGCCGTTTTCGATACGCCGAGGGTTTCGTAGTAATCGCGAAATTGTACCGCCATTGCCGTTGAATCTCATCGCAGGCTCCGCATTCGCAACTCTTGTCCGGGCGCTTTAAGCCGTCCGTCACCCCGAGCGAAATGCCAGTCCAACTCGGACCGAGCGATCCCGGGCGTAACCTTCAAGGTACCCCTAAAAGTCCTCCGCTCATTGTAGCGAAATCGGGCGTCGTGGTACGGATTCATTGTCTCGCGGTCGAAATGTTTCCGTGCCAGATTCTCGAATGCCCGAGCTCGGAAAATTTCTCGTCATCCTCGGAGCTGTGATCATTATTCTTGGCCTTCTGCTCTGGGGCGGCGTTGGCACCGGCTGGCTCGGACGTTTGCCTGGCGATATCCGCATCGAACGCGGCAACAGCGCATTCTATTTCCCAATTGTCACCTGCATCATTATTAGCATCGTGCTGAGTCTGATCTTTTCGCTCTTCCGGCGGTAGGGTGACGCTCTCCTCTCGTCGGCTCGACAGAGTCTCGCCCTACCAAGGAAAAACCAATCAATCGCCCGTTTCCCAATGCCCTCGCGTCGGCAAAAATTGGAAAATCACGTCGCACGCCTTCGCCGTTGCCGGCGTTGTCCGCGAGTCATTCCCCCGCCCGTCTCGGGCGGTGCCATCGTCAGCGGCGTGATGGTGATCGGACAGGCTCCCGGCGTGCGCGAACCGACACTGAAAAGGCCGTTTGCTCATACTGCTGGTAAAACCCTCTTTCGCTGGTTCGAGGAATTCTGCGGCTTTGATGAACCCACCATGCGCTCCCGCATCTATTTTGCGGCCGTCATTCGCTGTTTTCCCGGCAAAGCACCCAGCGGAAGCGATCGTGTTCCCGCACCAGATGAAATTCGCAACTGTTCCGCTTGGATGAATGCCGAGTTTGAAATTCTACGACCGCGACTTGTTATTCCCGTTGGCCGCCTTGCCATCATGCAATTTATCGATTGCAAAAAGCTCGACACCGTCATTGGCCGTTCATTTCTCGTTAGCCGTGGGGAAGTGAGTTTCGATTTGATTCCGTTGCCGCATCCAAGCGGTGTCTCACCCTGGCACAAAATTTCGCCCGGCCGCGAACTGCTTGTTCGCGCAATGAAGAAAATCGCGCGTCATCCCGCCATGCGCGCGCTGGTCTAAGGCTGCGCTTGCATTCTGGCTCTGTCATCCCGGGCGCCAGTCGCCTGCCTCGCCGTAGCTTTATGCGAAGGCGGGAGGGATCTCTAATTGTTGTCTTGAAGAATGATCAGAGATGTTTTCCGATCTCCGCATAAAGCTACGACGTGGCAGGCGAGTTCGCTCGACATGACAAAACCGTCGAACGATGCTGTATCGATGACGGCGCGCGAACGATCAGGGTCGAGGTTGCCGAGAGGATGATCCGAGAAAAGCCGGCTTATTCCCTTTCGCCATGAGTTCTCAAATACGTGTTACGGTCTGGGGCGAGAATGTGCACGAGCGCGAGAACCCGCTCGTCGCCAAAATCTATCCCGATGGCATGCATCACACGATTGCCGATGCCATATCGGAAGATGGCGATTGCAAAGTGCGCACCGCGACGTTGCAAGAGCCTGAGCATGGATTAGCCACCGGCGTTCTCGAGAGTACTGATGTTCTGATCTGGTGGGGCCACGCCGCACACGGTAAAGTATCCGACGCCATCGTCGAGCGCGTCTTGGCGCGAGTGTGGCAGGGAATGGGTTTCATCGCGCTGCACTCGTCGCATTACTCGAAACCATTCATGCGGCTGATGGGTACGAGTTGTTCCATCATCTGGCGCGAAGCCGGCGAAAAGGAACGGCTCTGGGTTTGCAACCCGGCCCATCCTATCGCCCGCGGGATCGATCGCTATTTCGAAATCGAGAATGTCGAAATGTACGGCGAACCGTTCGCCGTGCCGACGCCCGATGAGATTGTTTTCATTTCCTGGTTCGAGGGCGGGGAAGTTTTCCGCTCCGGTTGTACTTGGAAACGCGGCAACGGCAAAATCTTTTACTTTCGTCCCGGCCACGAGGCCTATCCTATCTATTACAATAAGAGTGTCCGGCTGGTTCTGCGCAATGGCGTTCGCTGGGCCGCAGGCGATGGCGTGAAGTGGATCGACAGTTGCCCGCAAATCTCCGCCAAAGACGCGCCCGAACCGCTCGAGATTAAGGGTCCCAAGATCCACAAAGAAGGCGAAGCGGGCTTTCGCTAATTTCATGCCGATATCTTATGGAAGAACAAAAAATACCGACCCGCGTCGACATTCCGGATTCCGACAAGTGGGACCTGGCGCTCTTGTTCGCCGATGTCGGCAAATGGCAGGAGGACGTGGTGTGGATCACGGCGACCTATTCGAAGATCATCGAATGGAAGGGTCACGTGGGGGAATCGGCGCAAACTCTCGCAGCAGTACTCGAATTTGAGAAGCAACTTGATCTGAAAATCGAGCGTGTTTATCACTTCGCTTCGCTGCAACTGGCGGAGGATAGCGCGAACAACGATTACCTCGCCCGCGTCGGACAGTTACAGAATTTGATGACAAAGGTTGCAGAAACTTCTGCGTTCGTTGTGCCGGAAATTCAGGCGATCGACCACGCGCGCTGGGAGAAATTCGTTGCTGATCCCGCCTTGCAAGATTGGAAGGTTCCACTCCACAAGATCCGCCGGATGCGTCCGCATGTTTTGAGCGAACGCGAGGAACGTCTGCTCGCCCTGGGCGCCGCCGCCCTCGATGGTTATGACGATGCCTTTTCCCAACTGACCAATGTGGACATGAAATTCGGCGTCCTTATCGATGCCGATGGCCGCGAGAAACCGCTCACCCAAAGCACTTACAGTTCGTTTCTGCTGAAACGCGACCGCGACTTGAGAGAGCGCGCTTTCAAACAATTCTATGATGAATTTCAAGATCACCAGTTCACTCTCGCAGTCTCTCTCAGCTATTCGGTGAAGGCGGACGTGTTTCGCGCGCGAGCAAGAAACTTTCCCAGTGCCCTGGAAGCATCGCTCTTTAAAGATGATGTCCCAGTTGCGGTCTACGATGGATTAATTAACGCCGTGCGAGACGGGATTCCGCCGTTGCTCCGCTACTACGAACTGAGACGGCGCGTTCTCGCTCTCGACCAACTTCGTGCCTACGATACCTACGTCCCGTTAGTTCCGGAAATTGAAACGCACGTCAGGTTTGATGAGGCGATCAATAAAGTCGTCGCTTCCCTGGCCCCTCTGGGCCAGGAATACACCCGCACACTCGCCGACGGTTTGCGTAGCCGCTGGTGCGATCGTTACGAAACGAAGGGGAAACGCAGCGGCGCATTTTCCTCCAGCAGCTACCACGCGCCGCCTTACATTTTGATGAACTACAAAGAGGATGTGTTTGCAGACGTGTACACCCTCGCGCACGAGGCCGGGCACTCCATGCATACCTGGTTCTCCGCTAAATCGCAGCTCTTTCAAAACTACGATTACCCGATTTTCCTGGCCGAAGTTGCCAGCACGTTCAATGAGGAATTGCTCACCCATTTCTTGTTAGACGAAACCAGCGACCCAAAAATGCGCGCTTACATCATCAACCGGCAGATCGACGACATTCGCGGCACGCTCTACCGGCAAACGATGTTCGCAGAGTTCGAGAAAGTGATTCATGCCATCGAGGAAGCCGGAGGCGCGCTCACCCTCGATGTGTTTAAAGGCGAGTATCGCAAATTGCTTGAAGCTTATTTCGGGGAGGCCATAGCTATCGATCCCTCACTCGATCTCGAATGCCTGCGGATTCCGCATTTTTACCACGCCTTTTATGTATACAAATACGCGACCGGACTATCCGCCGCAGTGACTCTTTCCCAACGCGTCCTCCATGGTGAACCTGGCGCTGTTGAAAAATATCTTGGCTTTCTCAAATCCGGCGGATCGAAATTTCCGCTCGAAACGTTTGGAAGCCCTGCTGTAGCTGCTGGCGTTGGCTCGCCACGCCGAAGATCCTTAGGCAGACGCCGCGCCTGCGTCGCCGCCTCTCGGATTGCATTGTACTATATAAGTACCGCGAGAAGTGTCGCCTCGCCACCCGCTTTTTCCCGGAACCTTCGTCGGGGCCGGGCCGACGGTTACAGCAGTTACAGATTTTTTGGCAAGCAGGTTGCTTATTCTCAAATGCGTGGACTTCAAACGACAGTTTCGCGCAGCCTGCGGCTATGCCGAACTCGGCATGGCGGCTGAGTCGATTGCGGAGTTAAATGCGATCGAGGACGAATTCCAGCATCGCCCGGAAGTCTTGCAATTACGTCTGCATCACTTGATGCGAAAGAAGCAATGGTCTCGCGCCCTGACTATTAGCCGCCGCCTTTGCCGCGCTGCCCCCGATGCCAGCGCGGGGTTTTTGCACGCCGGTTTTTGCTTGCACCAGATCGGGCGGACTCGCGAGGCCAAGGAATTGTTGCTTCGTGGCCCGACCGCGTTGCTGAAGGAGCCAATTTATTATTACAACATGGGTTGCTACGAAGTCCTGCTCGGCAACTTGAAAGACGCCCGCGTGCATTTGCAGATTAGCTTCAAAATGGATTCATCGTTTCGCGATCTTGCGAAGCGGGATCCCGATCTTAGACCGCTTCACGCGACTTTGTAGCCGGCGTCGTTGACGCCGGAATCGCGACCAAATCACCGACGAGCCGCGTCCGACGATCGCGGCTACAGAAAAGAGTTGGACGAGACAGAGCTGATCCCTCCAGATTTGCGCGATGCAATTCAACGCCGAGAAGTTACGCGAACGAATTGCGCCGCTGCTCCAAGACAACTTCCAACGCTTTGGTGAGCTAGGGGCGGGGCTGTCGATCTGGCAAAACGGTGAGCCGATCCTCGACCTGCACGGCGGATTTCGCGACACCAAGCGAGAACACCCCTGGACCGATGACACCGTTGTGCTGGTGTGGTCGGCAACGAAAGGAACGCGTTTCAGAATTCTGGCCGGAATTTGGTCGGAGCGGCAAAATGGATGTCACCATCGCGCAACTGGTTTCGCATTCCGCTGGATTGTGCGCGCTCGATGAAAACGTTGAAGTGACCGAATACGATGCTGTGATTCACGCGCTGGAAAGGCAAACGCCACTTTGGCGACCCGGCAGCACACATGGCTACCACGCACGAACCTTCGGCTTCCTGATCGACGAACTAGTGCGTCGAGTTGCCAGAACCTCAATTTCGAAATATTGGCGAACAATTTTTGCCGAGCCGCTATCGCTCGATTTCTGGATCGGACTACCCGAAGAACTCAATTCTCGCTGCGCTACGATTTACGCCGCAAGAGCCGCGATTCCGGCGGAGCCGAAAAACCGCCCGTCCGGCTCGGACTTTTACCGAGACCTGGTTACGCCGGGTACGCTCCAACGAAGAACGTTTACATCACCTTATGGACTAAACGCCGTTAGCACGATGAACAAACCGGAGAACCGGGCGCGTGACTTTGTTTCCTTTGGAGGAATCGGCAGCGCCTCCGCCCTGGCAAAGTTTTACGCCATGCTGGCGAATGGCAGCAAAATCGATGGCCGAAAGTTTTTCACCAGCGATACCTTCAAACTAATGACAACAACGATCAGCGACGGACTCGATCGCGTTTTTGAGATCCAGACCGCGTTTTCCGCGGGGTTTATGAAAAATGCAGCCAAGACGGAGCGGAAACTCTTCGGCCCATCGAGCAATGCCTTCGGCCATCCCGGCGCGGGCGGAAGCCACGCCTTCGCCGATCCGGAAAATAAGATCGGTTTCGCCTACGTGATGAATCAGATGGAACAATCAGTTTTGCCTAACGAGAAATCGCTGCGGTTAGTAGATGCGATGTACATCCCGTAACACGCCATCCCGAGCAAACCGCCAGTCCGGCTCGGACCGAGGGATCCCGAGAAGTTACCTTAAAGCTTTCGCAACGGGATCCCTCGACTTCGCTCGGGATGACGGCTATTCCCCGATGATCGTAACCGCTATCTTCCGCTGATGTCCGGCGCGCCGGTGTTCAAAAAGAAAAATTCCCTGCCAGGTTCCGAGCTGCATGCCCCCGTCCACAACCGGGATAGTCTCGCTGCTCCGGGTTAGCACCATGCGAATATGCGATGGCATATCGTCGGCGCCTTCGGAGTCGTGAGCCCTTCAATAATGAACCGTATGCGCACCATTGGTTCCAGAAAGATCTCCGACGCGAGTGATAGCGACGCCTATGCAGGTTAAACTCCAACGAAGGTACGTAATGTCCCGCAGGAATTTGATGAATTGAGGAGTGCCCGCATCAGATCCCGAAGGTCTGAACGGCGTGCTGGTAGGAATCGTCGATCTATTCTGGGTTAATTATCGGTGTCGCTGCGTTGGACTATTTACCTTGGGTGAGCTGTGTCGCTCGCTCACCGAATACTTGGACAAGGAGCTCAGACGCCCCATCCGCAATTCGGTGAGGCTCCGTGAAGTGCGGTGCACCGTTGACCATGACAAAGAGCTTTACGATTCTTCGAACGCAGCCAAGATCGCCGATGGCGGCTTTAAGCACGGCCAACAATTCAATTGCCACGTGGCGCGCGGCGAGCTTGCCTTGCTCCAGGCTAATCTCCTCGTCCACCTTCCCGCAGAGGAGCTTACCGCCCTCCTTGCCAAGGCGGCCGGAGAGATGAATTTGGTCACCTGAACGAATGAACGGCGCGAACGCCGGCACATATCCGTCGACGACTGGCGGCATGACGTCGGGTAGAACAATGTTGAGAGACTTCAAGCG
>QHRA01000227.1 GCA_003221295.1 Verrucomicrobiota bacterium
GGAAGCAAGCGAAGTGATCGGAGTGGAAATGCAAGCGAGCGCAATCGCGGCAGCGCGGGAAAATGCAAAACGCAACCAGCTGGCAGTGCGCTGGGTGGAGCAGGACGTCTTTGTCTATTTGCGCGCAGCGGAAAAAGCCGGAGCACAATTTGATTTGATTGTCCTCGACCCGCCCGCATTCACGAAAACGAAGAGCGGGGTGCGCGATGCCATTCGCGGTTATCGCGAGCTGCATTTGCGCGCTTTTAAGATGCTTTCGCGTGACGGAATCCTGGCAACGTTTTCCTGTTCGCATCACATCACTGACGCAATCTTATCCGAAACAATTTCGGCGGCGTTGGTGGATGCACGTCGATCGGCGCGACGGTTGCGACGGTTCGGACAAGCGCTCGATCACCCGGTTTTGCCGACAATGCCGGAGACGGAATACTTCAGGGGCGTGTTGCTGGAAATGAAACCGTCAATTTGAACAGTAAAATCGCAACCACACGATCGGCCGGAAGAAAACTGCACCGGTGACGATGAAAAGTCTGGAAATTCGAGCTTGACTCTTTAATGTCCGATTTAATTGGAGTGGGCAAAACGCTCTGCTCCTCAAAATCATGCCAGAACGGACTCGTGCGATGGAACAGATGCTTGAATTAACCGAAGAAGATTCAGTCACACCCGAGCTGCTCGATTCGCAGGTGCAAAAAGCGCAGGAGCAATTGGTGCAATTGCGACGGCAACAGGAGCAGATCGAAAAACAAAAACGCGAGTTGGAGGAACTGAGCCGGCGACAGGAGGAACTGGAACGTGGCCGGGCGGAGATGACGGATAAGTTGACGCGCTCGCTGGTGGTGCTGGAACGGGAGGCGTACGAGACGCAGAACAAACTTGAGCAACTGCGGGCCACGCGCGAAAGCTTTGGGCAGCACCTCGAGGTCCTGGAAGGGATTGATCCGAAGGGTTGGAATCCGGCGGATTTGCATCGGGAATTGAGCCGCGCCCTTAGTACGGTGGACGATGCTCGCGCGGAATTCAGCCAGCAGCGGAGTCGTTTACAGGCGATCGCAACGCAGGATTCGGACGATATGCCGTTACCGGAAGCAGCGCCCGAGGCGGCGGGAACACGAGGCGAGCGCTCGTTTACGCAATGGGTTTTGATCGGATTCGCGCTTTCGCTGCCGCTAATGATGGTCGGATTAATCGGGTTGGTCATCTTCTGGTGGATGAAGGGTTAAAATTGCGGAATGACTCGGCGTTCGCCTAAATCCGGCTCGGCAGTTGATCAGCAACAAGAAGACCTAGTGCGCCGCGAGAGTGAGTTGCGCGATCAGATGCAGAAATTGCAGCAAATGATCGAAGACGCGCCGCGTCTGGCGCAGGAAACGTCGCGTCGACAACGGGAGGAATTATTGGAGCGGGCCAATCAGCGCGGGAGCCGGCTCGATGCCTCGCTGTCATTGCGCGATAAACGCTGGGGCGACGAAGAATGGGGCACGCGGCGGCCTGGCTCGTTGCGCAAGGAACGACGGGAAGGCCGAATCATTTTTTTGGTACTGGTCATTGCGCTGGCAGTAGCGGTGACGTGGCTGCTGACGCGCTTCCATTTTTAAAATGGCAGGCGAACTCGACGTTGCTTACGTCGCGCAATTAGCGCGGCTGCATTTGACCGCCGATGAGACGCAGCTTTTTGAAAAACAACTCAGCGAGGTTTTACAGTACGCGACAAAATTAAGGGAGGTGAGTGTCGAAGGGGTAGAAGCAGCCGCGCACGCTGTTCCAATTTTTAATGTCTTTCGCGAAGACAAAGCCTGCGATTGGTTCACTGCCGCCGAAGCGCTAAGCAACGCACCGCGGAAGGCCAATAATCTTTTCATCGTCACCAAAGTTGTGGAATGACGAAGGGCGACCTGCCGGCTCTTAGCATTGCTGAGCTTGCGGATCTGCTCCGCCGAAGAGAATTTTCGCCAACTGAGGCGTTGGGAGCTCTGGAGGATCGAATCAACGCCGTTGATGGTAAGATCGGCGCGTATTTGGCGCACGATCTCGCTGCGGCGACGGCGGAAGCCGAGAAAGCCGACGTGAGTTTGCCGCTCGGCGGGATTCCGATCGCGATCAAGGACCTGATCAACGTCGAAGGCCAGCAATGCACTTGTGCTTCGAAAATCTTGCGCGGCTATCGTGCGCCCTACAGCGCAACCGTGATCAAAAAATTGCGGGCGCACGGGGCGATTCCATTCGGCCGGATGAACATGGACGAGTTTGCCATGGGCTCCTCGACGGAAAATTCCAGTGCGCAGATCACGCGTAATCCCTGGGACCTTTCGCGTGTGCCGGGCGGATCGAGTGGCGGATCGGCCGCAGCCGTCGCAGCGGATATTGCTTTTGGCGCAGTCGGAACCGACACGGGTGGGTCGATTCGTCAGCCCGCCGCGCTGTCGGGAATAGTCGGGTTCAAGCCCAGTTATGGCCGCGTCTCGCGCTTCGGTCTCGTCGCCTTCGCTTCCTCCCTCGATCAGATCGGACCGCTAACGAAAACTGTACACGACTCCGCTCTGCTCATGAATGCAATTGCCGGCCACGATTCGCACGATTCTACATCGCTCAACGCGCCGGTCCCGGATTACACAAAAAACCTTGGCCGCGACCTGAAAGGCATCCGCATTGGGTTGGCAAAAGAATACATGATTGAAGGGATCGAGCCGGCCGTGAAAAGCGCGGTCATGACAGCCGTAAAGCAGTTAGGGTCGCTCGGAGCGGAAATCGTCGAGGTTTCGCTTCCGCATACGGACTACGCCATCAGCGTTTACTATGTTCTAGCGACAGCGGAAGCTTCGGCCAACCTGGCGCGCTTTGATGGGGTGCGCTACGGGCATCGGGCGGAGAAAGTGAGCAGTTTGTTTGAGCATTACGCCCGCAGTCGTGCGGAAGGATTCGGCGCGGAAGTGAAACGGCGAATTATTCTCGGCACTTATGTTCTGAGTTCCGGTTATTACGACGCATATTATTTGCGCGCTCAAAAAGTGCGCGAACTCATCCGGCAGGATTTTGTGCGCGCGTTTGAGAAAGTAGAAGCTCTCGTTTCGCCAACGTCGCCTAGCACGGCCTTCAAGCTGGGCGAGAAAACGACCGATCCCTTGCAGATGTATCTGGCGGATATTTTCACCAACGCTGCGAACCTGGCCGGAATTTGCGGCATCAGTCTCCCCTGTGGATTTGCCCAATCAGAGAGCGGAAAGAAGTTGCCGATCGGATTACAGCTCCTTGGAAAAACGCTGGACGAAGCCCGCATTTTTCAAATTGCGCACGCCTACGAGCAGGGCACCGACTGGCACAAGACGCGTCCGGCGCTTGAGCCGATGGCCGCGTGATCGCTTGGCTGCGAGTTTTAACTGAGCGATTAGAAAGTCCGCGCGGGCGGCTACTGATCCGGGTGCTGCTCATCACCACGGCGAGCACTTTCACTTTCCTGCCGTTCGTCCGCTTTTTGCACAGCGGCACTGACATGGACTACCGGACCTGGTTTGATGCAGGGCGAACTGTGCTGCGCGGCGGCGAGCTTTACCCGCACACGCAAAATTTTCCGTTCATGTATCCGCCCACGTGCGCGTTGCTTTTGGCGGGACCAGCGTTTTTTGGAAAGCCTGCACTGATTTTGATTTTGTCGTCGCTCAATACGATGGCGTGGATTCTGTGCATCAGGTTTTCGAGCGCGTTGATTTCAGAACCGCGTGTTCAGAACGCGCCGATTGTCATTGCCAATTTCATTGTCATTCCATTTGTCTGGTCGAGTTATCATCTCGGCCAACCGAGTCTGGTTTTGCTCGCGCTCATGCTCGGTGCCTTTCTTAGCTTGCGTCGCGATCGTGAAATTCTAGCCGGCACGCTTCTTGCCCTCGCGGCTGCGATCAAAGCGTTTCCATTGCTCGCAATTTTCTATCTTGTTTATCGCCGGTATTGGATGGCCGCGATTTCGCTAGTGGTCGCATTGGTCATTTTGCTCTTGCTCTTGCCAATTCCGTTTCGCGGATGGCACCAGACCTTGAACGACGCTCGCGATTGGCAACGCGGGATGTTCCGTTATGAACAAGGTGGGATCGCGCAACGGCCGGAACGCGGTTATACCTGGAAAAATCAATCAATTTTCGGCTTGGCCAATCGTTTGCTCAGACAAGTTAGCGTTGATGAGGAACCCGATCCACCAGCTTACGCGAATGTCATCGATCTTAATTTCAGGACGGTAAACATCGTCATTATTGCGAGCGCGCTTCTCCTCGGCTTTTCCTTTGTTGCGGCAATACCGCGTCAACGTGCACCGGAAGGAGACGCCTGCGAATTTGCGGCGCTTTTGATTTTGATCCTGATTTTTACGCCACTCGCTTTCGGTTACTTATTTGTCTGGCTCATGTTTCCGTTCGCGATCCTGATCAAACGGAGCTTGGAAGTGCCGGCATCGCTGATCTGGGTGTTGTTCGCGCTCGCACTTTTAACCGCGACGGCGATCGCGCCGCGGTTCGCGCAAATTTATGGCAGCCTGTTTTTCGCCGCTCTTCTGCTTTATCTCGCGCTCGCGATCGATCTTCGGCGCGAGCAAAATTTAATCGCGAAATAATCTTTGTGCAGGCAAGGGGGGCGCCTCCGCCTTGCCTTCGGTAATCCGGCGCCCGATCGCTCGGAGCCAGGCCAGGGCAAAGCGTATCGCCTGAGCTAACGACATTTTGGACATCCCACGTGCGCGATCCCTGAACACGATCGGCACTTCGCGCACCCGCAGCGTTTTTCGTCCACGCACAATTGTTTCGAAGACGATCTTGAAGCCGGCGGCCTGTTTGGCGAATCGAAATAAACACTCGCGCCGGATCGCGAAAAATCCACCCATGGAATCGTGCACACCGGTCAGCGGATAGGCCAGCGCGGAAGCGACACGAGAGAGAAATCGGCGCCAGGCCGGCCAGCCCGGGGTTGCGCCGCCAGGGATGTAGCGGCTGCCGATGACGAGGTCGGCTTCGTTCGTCAGAATCGGGTGCAACAAGGCCGAGATTTCTTCCGGCGGATGACTAAGGTCGGCATCCATCACCACAAAAACATCGGCCGACGATGCATTCGCGCCGGCGATAATGGCGCCGGCTAATCCGCCTTCAGCCCCGTCGCGTTCGATCAGCCGCACCCGATGTGCTGTGGGGAACCTTCGTTTGCTCGATCTGTTCAACCAGCGGCACGACGTTGTCCACTTCATGCAAAGTCGGAATAATGATCGCGGTTGGCATGAGCTGGAGCCGACGACGGGATTCGAACCCGTGACCTGCTGATTACGAATCAGCTGCTCTACCAGCTGAGCTACGTCGGCGCATTTGGCCTCCGAAAATAGCCGGAAAATGCATCTTCCGCGAGCCTCTTTCCACTCGCCGTCTCGATGTGAATTGCCTCGATCATAATTTGCCAAACACGCGAAACCGTGGTGATGGCCGCCGAATCCATGACGCGAGGGGAAGCAGTATTCTGCTTCGTATCCGCATTTAGTTATCGCTTTGTCGGGAAGAAAACAAAGGTGGTCAAAATCACATATGCGGTGGAAGGACGACCACCGGCGGCTCGTCTTCCAGCGGGATTGGTCGTTGCACGCGGCGAACGCGGCGATGTGAAATCACCGGGGCGTCATCGACGTTCGGCACAGGCGGCGTGATGATTCTCTCTCCTGATGGCAATCGCAGAACCCAGTTTCCGTTCGAGGTCGTGCCAACAACCCTCGCCGGCTCCGACCCAATGCGGAGCGGTGGCAGCGGGCGGGCGGCAAAAGATTTAGCGTACCGCTGACGGCGGGCTTTTGTTTTGGATTCGCTTGAATTATCACGCCTCCTAGCACTGGCAACATGCTCCGGAGCGTTCGGCGGCTGAATGCCTGGGGTGGTTGTCGGAGTAGAGTCTTTAGCTGCCACCACGGTGCGATCGGGCAAGTCACCTGGAGGCGATTCATTTTTTTCCGCAGGCAGCTCCGCGCTGATCGGCGCCTGGCTTGTTTCGGACGGCCCTTCTGCCGGGCCGGGCGGTTCGGCCATACGATTGTTCGCCGCTAATTGCAGTGACGAGGAAAGTTTGTCCGCAGTCGCTGTCGGTGCCGGGGGTGATGCTGCTTGCGTGGCGGACTGCTGCGCGACGCTGCTAAATTGTTGGGCGTTTTGGTTTACATCAGCCGGCGACGGGGGCGATTCAGCCGTCGGGGAAGCGTCGGCTGTTTCCGGTACGCCAATAACAACACCCAACGGCTTCGGCTGGCGTTGGGTCGATCGCCAATGCGGCAAGAAGAACGCGCTCAGTGCAGCAAGGAGCACAACCGAGGCGGCGAGAGCAAGGGCCGGGGCGACGCGCTTTTTTCCAGCCGTCGGGAATGGAGTTGGGATCGCGACCGGCCCAAAGCTACGGGTAAAGGCAGTCTGCCGCTCTGCTTTTTGCAAGCACACGTGAATCTTTTCCGCGAACGCGGACTTATCCTGCGGACGTTCCTCGGGATTGCTACGAAGCATCTGGCTAACGAGATTTCGCACGAATCGTGGGACAGCACCGGCGGAGGTGGAGAGGCGCGGCCCTGACTCGGTAGCGGCGGTGGCAGTCGGCGCGGCACCGGTGAGCAGAAACCACATCGCTGCCCCGAGAGAAAAAATGTCAGAACGAAAATCGACAGGCCTATTTTCCAATTGCTCAGGGCTGGAAAATTCTCCTCGCATCGGGGGCACAAGCTCGTGCGTCTCACTCTCGTCCGAATGCACTTTCAGGCCGGGCAAACCAAAATTGAGCAGTTTAGCCCGGGGCCAGCCGCCATCGGACGCTACTCCGGGAAGGATCATCAAATACGCTGGCTGAATGGAGCGATGGGTCAGGTTATGGGCGCTTGCTGCCACGAGCGCATTCATAACTTGAAGGCCGATGCGCAAAACTGCCTCGGCCGGCATCGGGCCATGCGCGTTAATCCAGGCTTGTGCGGTTTCACCTTCCAAATATTCGGTTACAAAAACCAGGTGATCATGCTCGATTCCGACGTCAAAAACTCTGGCGATGTTGCTGTCATCGAGCTTTTGCGTCGCCCGCGCGCTGTCTTCGAATCGGACGCGTTCCACCTCATCAATACTGGCGAGGGGAATGAGCTGCATCGTCACCGCTCGACCGCTGTCGTAACCGATCGCTTTATAAGCAACGACGGCGCCCTTGCGCTCGATCTCGCGCGGCGATCCGTCGTCGTTCAAACAGACAGAATAGTTTTCTGAAAACATCTCTCCCCGCTCATCCCGGTTTACCGCGCAACTACTCTTCGAGCAAAGACGCCGTCCCGGACGTAGACAATCGGGCCGTAGCCGCGCCGAATCAATTCCGAACAAGCGGATGCCTAAGGAACACAGGTCTGGAGACCTGTATGGCGCACGGGCTTTCAAGCCTGTGTTCCGTCGCGGCAATTGCACCATTACTTCGAAAAATTCCCCAGCCGCGTGCCCCGAAAGCTTTCGGGGTTTACACGGGGCTACCCCGCTTGGATTCGAACCAAGAATAACGCCTCCAAAGGGCGCTGTGTTACCGTTACACCACGGGGTAAACTCTACCCGGAGCTTTAGATTGGCCACTTTGGATTGAAGCGCAATTCGCAAGTCCAAGACTGGCGGATTCGAACCAAGAATAACCCCGAAAGCTTTCGGGGCTGTGTTACCGTTACACCGCGGGGTAAATCGGCTGGCCGACTTACGATTTTCGACGGCGCAAAGGAAGTTGCAACTCGCGCGGCGAGAAACTCGACGTCGCGCGGGCGGGATCGCCCCTTGGCGGCGTTCGGCAACCGGGCGCGGTTGCACTGCAATCTAAATCTGGGACGCTCTGCTATTCGCTCGGTTTTGGCAGGCGAATGTCAACCGTGGTGCCGCTACTGCAAACGCTGGAGAGAGAAATTTTGCCGCCATGCGCTTCCACTACCGAGCGGGCAATGGCGAGGCCAAGACCGGTGCCGCTCGATTTTCCGTGCGTCATGAACGGCTCGAAAAGTCTGGGCAATACTTCAGACGGAACACCAACGCCGGTATCGGAAATGCGAAGCACGACCTGATCTTGCACGAGGTCGGTGGTGATGGTGAGAATTCCGCCGCCGAGCATGGCTTCGCGCGCGTTTTTAATCAGGCTCGAAAGCATGCGGACGAAACGGGCCCGATCAATCTCGAGATTCCCGTCGTAACGGATGTGTTTAACAAAATGAATGTTTTTGCCTGGAAGCAGGCGCAATGATTGCTGATTCAGTTCGTCGAGCATTCCCCATACCGAAATGAGCTGTTTGTTTAATTGAGTCGATCCGCGCGCGTAATCCAGCAGCTCTTGCGTCATCGCCAGCATCCCGTCAACCGCGCCATCGAGCATGCTGGTCAATTCACGCAGGCGCGGATCGTTCGTTTCGCTCGCGATCAGGTCGGAGCAGCAGCGCACAATGCAGATCGGGTTTTTGAGATCGTGAATGATCGAGTTCGCCATCGAGCCGACGAGGCTGAGGCGTTCGCTGCGCATGATTTCGGTAATGAAATGTGAGTTCACACTCCGCATGCGCTCGGTAATCGAGCGCAGGAAATTCATGTGCAGACGGCTGGGCGCGAGCTCCAGAATATGCTGGAAGGTTTGTTCTTTTACCGCGCCGAGCACGGTCGGTTCCGCGGCGCTTGCCATGGCGGAATGCGGTTGCCCGCCCAGGAGCGCGACTTCGCCGAAAAAATTTCCGGTGTGAATGTAATCGAGCACTTCCTGCCGGCCGCCACGACCTTGCTTGGAAATTTTGATCGAGCCTTCACCGACCAGATAAAGCGAATCGCCCAAATCGCCTTCCTTGAAAACGACATCCCCGCGTTTGAGTTGCAGGATGTTGACGTCGGGCCGGATTCTTTCCAGCACCTTTGCGCCGATGCCCTCAAAGAGCCGGTTCTGACACAGCTGCTGGAAAGCTTTTGCGGGCGCGGAAGTCATCAGGTTTTCAAACCGCAGCTGCGATACCGTTCGTACCTTCCTTGGACTGTTCTGCTGCTGAAATGACCGAGGTGACGACCGCAAGAATCTCCACCGGAGCGAAAGGTTTGCCCACAAATCCGCTCAACCCGGTGTTCATCATTTTTTCCAAGCGAGCGCTATCAACGAATCCCGCCATTAGCACAACGTCCACCGCGGGCGACATTTGCCGCAGCCGTTGGAAAGTCTCTTCGCCATCCATCAACGGCATCGATAAATCCGTCAGGATAAGATCATAGGCATGTGCGTCACGGCGGAACAGATCAAGACATTCGAAGCCCGATTGGGCGACAGACACCTCATAGCCGGCATCGGTCAGAACACCATGCAACAATTCCAGCGCCATCGGTTCATCATCCACCACCAGGATGGAGTGTTTGCGTTGGGTTGGCGCCCCCGCGATCAGCGCCTCATCAAAACGTTGTTCTAGGTGCGAGGGCAGTACCCTCTTGCAATTGCTCCCACCAGCTTGTGCGACTAGCTGGGCCGTCACTTGCTCGGCCCGCTCGATACTGGCGCGCAACATCTCGAAATACTTTTCCGAGCCGGGGCGTCCTTCCCAGATATTCTCGATCAAAGAGCTCGTTCCGGAGATGATCTGGATCAGGTTGTTCAGCTCGCTCGCGACTTTGGAATTGACGTTGTTTTCCTGCGATTTGTTTTGACGGGATTCACTCATTTAGATTGGCAGAACTGAGATCAAGGTTAGACCGCTGGACGAGATTAAAGGCATCCCCTAAAGGCGAGCAGTTTAAGTGCCTAAACTAGGGCCCGGTTTCGAGAAAATCCGGGCCGGTGTCAATTGAGCATCCAACCCAGCAAGACTGGTTATCGCGACGCCCTTGCCCACGAGAAAATTCGGGTGCCACTTCCCTGGCCAAACCGCGAAAATTGGCTATGTTTTTATTCCCCTCTTTTTATGCAGCAGTTGGAGATCAAAAACTTACGCGTCGCCATTGGCGAGAACGAGATTATTCGCGATCTCAGCCTCTCCGTTGGCCTGGGCGAAATGCATGCCGTTATGGGCCCGAACGGCTCCGGTAAAAGCACGCTAGCTAAGGTGATTGCCGGGCATCCCGATTACAAAGTCACGAGCGGCGAAGTCTTTATGGATGGCAAAAACCTTTTCGAGCTGGAGCCGGACGAGCGTGCTCGTCAGGGCCTTTTTCTCGCCTTTCAGTATCCGAGCGAGGTTCCAGGGGTGACAATTGCGAATTTTCTACGCGCAGCCATGCAGGCGCGTTTGCCGGAAGGCGAAGAGCTGGAAGCGACCGATTACTACGCCACACTTTACGAAAAAATGGATTTGCTGGAAATCGACCGCTCTTTTACCTCACGCGCGGTCAATGAAGGATTTTCCGGGGGCGAAAAAAAGCGGTGCGAAATTTTGCAGATGGCCATGCTCGACCCCCGCTATGCCGTTCTGGATGAAACCGACAGCGGCTTGGATATTGACGCGTTAAAAGTG
>QHRA01000228.1 GCA_003221295.1 Verrucomicrobiota bacterium
CCAAACCTGGGCGTGCTTTTAATTACCCACTATCAACGTTTGTTGAACTACATCGTCCCCGATTTTGTCCATGTTATGGTGCAGGGCCGCATTGTACGCAGCGGCGGGAAGGAACTCGCGCTCGAATTGGAGGAAAAAGGCTACGACTGGATTCGCGAGCACGCAGAGGAGCCAGTGGCAGCGTAATTATTAATAGAGATGAAAACGGACACTTCAGCCGTCAATATCGATCGCGACATTGGCGACTTTCAATACAAGGTTGATTACGGCTATGACGCCGGCGTCGGTCTCGATGAGCGCGTCGTGAATTATATCTCCGACGTGAAACAGGACCCGGATTGGGTCCGCGAATTTCGATTGAAGGCGTTGCAAACTTTCGAGAGCAAACCATTGCCAACGCATTGGGCGAGCAAAGATCTCGAAGCGATCGATTTCAATAAGATCCGTTACTATCTCGCGCAGGGTCAGCGCGCGACGCGCTCGTGGGATGAAGTTCCCGAAGATGTAAAGCGGACGTTCGAGCGCCTCGGTATTCCAGAGCAGGAGCGCAAATTTCTCGCCGGCGTGGAAGCGCAATTCGATAGCGAAGCAGTCTATTCCAACATCAAGAAAGCGGTCGGCGAACAGGGCGTGATCTTTGTCGGTTCGACCGAAGGCTTAAAAGAACATCCGGAGATTTTCCGGCGCTGGTTTGGCAAAGTGATTCCGACCGGCGACAACAAATTTTCTGCACTAAACTCCGCGGTTTTCAGCGGCGGCTCGTTCATTTACGTGCCACCAGGCGTGAAAGTGAAACATCCGCTGCAAGCCTACTTCCGCATCAATGCGGAGAACTTTGGTCAATTCGAGCGCACGCTCATCATTTGCGACGAAGGTTCCGAGCTGACTTACATGGAAGGGTGCACCGCCCCGAAGTTCAACACCCCCACCTTGCACAGCGCGGTCGTCGAGCTCATCGCGCTCAAAGGCGCGAAGCTCCAATACATCACCGTGCAAAACTGGTCGCCGAACGTTTTCAACCTCGTGACCAAGCGCGGACTCGCGCACGAGGAATCCGAGATCAAATGGATCGACTGCAATATCGGTTCGCGGTTAACCATGAAATACCCCGGCGTGGTCTTGAAGGGACGCAAGTCCCGCGGCGAAGTGCTCTCGATCGCGCTGGCTAACAACGGCCAGCACCAGGACACCGGCGCGAAAATGATCCACGCTGCCGACGAAACCACATCGAACATCATCTCGAAATCGATCTCGATTGGCACCGGCCGCGCCACTTATCGAGGACTTGTCCATGTGCCGAAGCATCTCAAGAATTGCAAGAACAACACCGAGTGCGATGCCCTCCTTATCAACGCCACCTCGCGCACAGATACTTACCCCGCGATCACGGTCCGCGGCACCGGCAATTCCGTTCAACACGAGGCCAGCGTGTCGCAGGTTTCGGCCGAGCAAATCTTTTATATGCAACAGCGCGGCCTGAGTGAAGCGCAAGCCATGAGCCTGAGCGTTAACGGATTTGTTAACGATCTCGTCCGCCAATTTCCGATGGAATATTCGGTCGAGCTCAAGCGTTTGATCGAGCTCGAAATGGAAGGCTCGGTCGGGTAATTCAGCTCACCGCGCATTTTCGGTCTCGTAAAATGAGCCACGGAACTGCTGTCCTTGAGGAAGTGACACAATCACCGGCCGAAGATTCCGCCATCATCTCTGCGCCGCAGAAAGCTGCGTCTGATCTCCCCTTGTGGTTTCAGCAACAGCGGGAACAAGGTTGGCGCGAATTTTCCGTGATGCCTAATCCGACGCGCAAAGATCAGGCCTGGCGTTTTTCCAACGTCGATGCGCTCGATCTTTCGTCCTATCGAATTGGCAATGCACCGTCCGAGGATGAGCAGGTCGAAATCCTCGAACGATCGGCCGTGCTCAACGGAAAATCGGGGCGCCTGATTTTTGCGAACGATCAATTGCTCGAGCGCGACGCCCTTCCGGAATCGTTGCGCCGGGCTGGTGTTATTTTTCAACCGCTCGAGCGAGCTCTGATCGAGCACGAAGATCTCGTGCGCAAACATTTCATGACCCAGCCGGCTGTTCTCGGTTCGGCCAAGTTTGCCGCGCTCCATCGTGCCCAAGTCCGCGCCGGCGCTTTCATTTATGTGCCACGTGCCGTCGAACTCGAGTTGCCGATCGAAATTTTTCACTGGCTGGTCGATGAAAATGCCGCGGTCTTTCCGCATTTGCTTCTAGTCGCGGATGAGTTGTCGAAGATCACCGTGATCGAGCATTTCCGCTCGTTCGACCAGACCGCACCCGGCTTTGCTTGCGGCGTGAATGATTTGATCGCCGGACGCGGTGCGATGGTGAAGTACATTTGCGCGCAACGCTGGAACGAGAATGTGACCGCGTTGCAAATCAATGCCACCACCGTTGAGCGCGACGCTTCGGCCATGAGTTTGAATCTCCATCTCGGCGGGAGCTATTCACGCTTTGAAAGTTTGAGCCGCCTTGTCGGAGAAGGCGCGCGAAGCGATTTACTCGCGGTCGCGGTCGCTCATCGCAAACAGGAATTCGATGCCCGCACCTTGCAGGACCACGTCTCGCCCCATACTGCCAGCGATCTGCTTTACAAAAACGCCCTCGATGATCGCGCCCGCACCACCTTTGGCGGACTGATTCGGGTCGAACCACACGCGCATTTCACTGACGCCTATCAAAAAGTCCGTAACCTCCTCTTGAGCGATGACGCCGAAGCCAACTCGATGCCCGGCCTGGAAATTTTGGCCGACAACGTCCGTTGCACGCACGGAGCCACCAGCGGGCAGATCGATGAAGACGAACTCTTCTATCTCCGTACCCGCGGCATCCCGGTAAAGGTCGCCCAGCACCTTATCGTCACCGGTTTCCTAAACGAAGTCGTCCAGCGTCTCGATCAACCGGCGATTGCTACGCACTTGCATCGTTTGATTGAACAGAAATTTGCTTCGGATGCTGATTGATTGGTCGGTTCGGATCGGCCGATGCCGGGTTTTCCAGATCGAGAATTGCTTTGCATCGGTCTAACGAGAATCTTAGGCTCGTTACTCCGAGATAACCTCTGGTTGCCGGTTTATGGACGTAAGCGGAACAATTGGCGCGATCCTGAATCAAAAGGGTTCGGAGATTTATTCTATTGCGCCCGACGCGCTGGTTTTTGAAGCCATCGAAATGATGGACGCAAAAAATGTCGGCGCCTTACTGGTGGTCCGGGGAGAGGAGTTGCTCGGCATCATTTCCGAGCGCGATTACACCCGCAGAGTTTTTCTGCGCGGCAAGCGCTCGCGGGAAACGCGGGTGGACGAAATCATGTCGCGCGATGTCACGGTCACGAACTCGAACGAGCCAG
This sequence comes from Verrucomicrobiota bacterium, assembly GCA_003221295.1. GTDB lineage: Bacteria > Verrucomicrobiota > Verrucomicrobiia > Chthoniobacterales > UBA10450 > AV69. The sequence goes on from QHRA01000228.1 coordinate 3,377, forward strand.
TGGAGAATTGCATGCGGCTGATGACGGAGAAGCGCATCCGGCATTTGCCTGTAGTCGATAATGGAAAACTACGCGGCGTTCTTTCCATTGGCGATCTGGTCAAACACATTATCTCGACCCAAAGCGCGACGATCGAGCACCTCGAAAGCTACATTCACGGCGGTTATCGCTAGTCGTGGAGTGTTGGTTGCCAGCGAACGCCCCGTTTGAACCCGGCGCTAGACGCAACAGTCTCCTCTCCTCCTCGAGCCGAAAGAGGACGAAGGTGAGGAGTCGAAAGATGGAATCCGATGGTTCGATTAAACCCTCTTGCCACAGAGAATAATCCCTCACCTTTATCCTCTCCCTTTTGCAAAGGGAGAGGATAAAGCCGTCCTGCGACAGACGATAACAGCTCTGTCATGTCGAGCGCAGTCGAGACATCTCTAACTATTTCGTCTTCTGAATAGCGAGAGATTCCTCGGCTTCCTGTGGAAGATAGGCCGCTGGCCTGTCCGGCGGTCATAGACCGCCGCTACAGCGACCAAATTGTATCGCCGCCAACAATTGTGCGAACAGCACGTCCTTTCAGTTTCCAGCCGTTGAACGGGGTGTTGCGCGACAGCGATTCGAAACTGGACGCGTCCACCGTCCACTCCAGATCAGGGTCAATCAATGTGATGTCAGCCTTTGCCCCGATAGACAGGGTGCCCGCGTCAATTTTCAGCAACCTCGCCGGCTCAACTGTGAACATCTCGATCAGCCGGTTGATCGAAATTGCTTTTCGCTTGTGTACCAAAATATCAATGAACAAGCCGAGCTCGGTTTCGAGCCCGACAATTCCGAACGGCGCTTGATCGAATTCGACCTCCTTTTCAAAGGCGGCGTGCGGCGCATGATCGCTGCAAAGAATCGTCAAGGTGCCATCGGTAATTCCTTCGATAATGGCATCGATATCCCGTTGTGTGCGCAACGGCGGGTTCATCTTGCAATTGGCATCGAAATTCTGAATCGCAGCATCCGTCAGCGCGACATGATGTGGACAAACTTCGCCGGAAATTTTCACTCCACGCCCGCGCGCTTCGCGAATCAACCGGACACTTCCCGCCGCGCTGATGTGCTGGCAATGAATGTGATGATCGCAAAGTTCCGCCAGCAGGATATTGCGCATCACCATCGCTTCCTCTCCCGCGGCCGGCCAGCCGGACAACCCTAGCAGCGTGCTCCATTCGCCCTCGTTCACCACCCCGTTGCCGACAAGATTGTAATCTTGACAATGGTCCAGCACCGGCACGCCGACCATGCGAGCATACTCCACCGCGCGCCGCATCAATTCGTGATTTTGGACGCATTTGCCGTCGTCGGTGATGGCGACCACTCCGCTTTGCACGATGGAGGCGATGGGCGCCAACTCTAGACCCTCGAGATTTTTTGAAATCGCACCGGTTGGCAGAACGTTTAGACGCGCGGTATCGCGCGCACGATCCTTGATCCAGGTGATGGTGCTCGGATTATCAGCAACTGGCGAAGTATTCGGCATGCAAACGACGGTGGTGAATCCGCCCGCCGCCGCCGCACGCGCACCGGACGCAATCGTTTCCTTTTGACCAAAGCCCGGCTCGCGCAGATGGACGTGCATGTCGATCAGGCCCGGGGCAACGACGAGTCCACTCGCGTCGATCTCCTCGATTGCGGATTTCTGATTGCGGATTGCGGATTGCTCAGCGATGCACCCGTCCGCAATTACGAGATCGCCAATTTCGTCGCGCTCATTCGACGGATCGATGATCCGTCCATTGCGAATGATGGTCGCGCTCACGCCGCGATTCCTCCGCACAAATACAACACCGCCATACGCACGGCCAGACCGTTGGTCACTTGATCGAGAATGACGCTTTGATTTCCGTCTGCCAGCTCACTGTCGATCTCGACTCCGCGATTGATCGGGCCCGGATGCATGATCAAACAATCGGGCTTCAATAATTTCGCGCGCTCCTTGGTTAAGCCGAAAAGCCGGATGTATTCGCCAACGCCGGGAAAATATTCCTTGCGCTGCCGTTCGTGTTGAATGCGCAGCAAATTGACGACATCGGCGGTGGGCAAAACCTTATCAATATCATGCGAGATGCTGACGCCCAGTTTTTCGAAATCGCGCGGCACCAGTGTGCTTGGACCCACCAACGTGACGCGTGCCCCAAGTTTCGTTAGCGCGAAAATGTTCGAGCGCGCGACCCGGCTAAACAAAATGTCGCCAATGATTGCGACATGCAATCCTTCAATTCGTTTCTTCTTTTCCCGAATGGTGTACGCGTCGAGCAAACCTTGGGTGGGATGTTCATGCGCGCCGTCGCCGGCGTTGATCACGCTCGAACGCAAACGCTCGGCCAGGAATTGGGGCGCGCCGGCGCAGCTATGGCGCAGGACAATGATATCGACATGATTCGCTTCCAAAATCTTAGCGGTGTCCTTCAAAGTTTCGCCTTTGCTCAGGCTCGAAGTGGCGGCCGAAATGTTGATCACGTCCGCGCTCAACCGAAAAGCAGCCAGCTCGAACGAAGTGCGAGTGCGTGTACTCGGTTCGACAAAAAAATTAACGAGCGTCTTCCCGCGCAACGCCGGTACTTTTTTGATTTCGCGCGTCCCTACTTGCTTGAAGGCATCAGCGGTTTCGAGGACGAGATTGATTTGATCGACCGACAACTCGCGCAGCCCGAGCAAATCTTTGCGGTTCCAGCGGGTTGTCATTGCGGACGTTGGGGAGCACAGGCTGCCAGCCTGTTGTTGGCGGCAAGCTGCCGCCAACCTTGATTGGCGTGAACAGGGACAATGGGTGCAGATGCGTTCGGCAAGCTGCCGAACGCGGCAGGCTGGCAGCCTGTGCTCCCCGGAAAGAGCAGCGGGACGAGCGCGCTACCCAGAATTTCGGGCGTGGCCGGGCAAGGAGTTTTCTCCGCGCTCATTCTTTCACCAGCCAAACGCCTTCGTTCGACTCCTCTTCGCCCAAGCGTAGCCGCACTTTTTCATCGGGCGCGGTCGGTAAATTTTTCCCAATGTAATCGGCCCGAATCGGCAATTCGCGATGCCCGCGATCGATCAGGACGGCGAGCTGAATTCTCGCCGGCCGGCCGAAGGAAGTAATTGCGTCCATCGCCGCGCGAACGGTGCGGCCGGTGAAAAGAACATCGTCAATGATTATGACAGTCCGCGTTTCCAGCGGAAGTGGCAGGGTGGACGCTCGCACGACGGGCAATTCCGTGCGCGTCCCAACATCATCGCGATGCATCGCCACATCAATCGTTCCGACCGGAACGGAAACTCTCTCAATCGCGGAGATGGTCTCAGCAATCCGGCGCGCGATTTCATTTCCGCGCGATGGAATACCAGCAAGAACGATCTGGTTCAGATCGGGATTGCGCTCGATGATTTCATGCGCGATTCGCCGCAGAGCGCGTCGAATTGCCGCCGCGTCCATCACCAGGATGGACTTATCCGAAGAAGTATTTGTCTTCTTTTCGTTCATGTCTTCCTTCGCGACCTCGCGGGATCGCCTTAAAGGAGGAAAAATGAAATCAGGCGGTAGCTTGCACCGGCCCCCGGCCTTCTTTCAAGCGTTTTTGTCGCCAGTTGGAACGGTGCCTAACAATCCAATCGAGCAGCGCCTTCTCGAAGCCGATATCGGCTCCGGCTTTCTCGCTCTCGATCCACTTGTGTTTCAAAATTTCTTCGCGCTCCGCCAGGAATTCTTTGTAAAGAACGGAGTTCTTAACGAATTGCGGTTGATCTTCTGACGAAACTCTCATCGGGGAGTTATTATTCATAAGAAAGGAAAACGGGCTTCTGGTCAATCTCATTAGTTATAGACGTAGCATGGGCTATACCTATTGAGCTACTTAACGAAGGGCAAGCGGCTCAGCAGATTATGCGGAAAATGCTGAGCAAGGTCGTCCTGTTTCAGGTTTTTGAAAACGAGGAAACCAGGTGGACGACGGCATTCGCGCCACTAATTCAACTTCATTAATAACTCACGGGCGATCCGGCTGAACTCCGCGCCGACAACTGAATCTGGATCCTCCGCCGCAATTGGCATCCCGCGATCTCCCGCTTCGCGCGTTGCGATATCGATCGGAATTTGTCCAAGCAGCGG
>QHRA01000229.1 GCA_003221295.1 Verrucomicrobiota bacterium
TAGCGCACTCGTCTCGAGTGTTGGTTTCCGCGTCTCGCGGAAACGGACTTTTCACGCGGTATTCGTCGTCATGTGTCCAAATCCACGGATAATCCTCGCCAGGTTTAACGACCCCCGAATCCCACGGGTTCCGCAAAATGTACTCAAACTTCTCGATAAGATCCGGCTGCGATCGGATGTAACGATCAAACCTTTCCTTTTCCCATACGCCGCCTCGTTCGCGTTCCGCTTTATTGATTGCGTGCGCAGAATAGGACTTAATCGAATGCAGCAACTCTTTCAGAGACCAGAAAACCACATTCCCCGCATCGTCATTCTCTTTCGGCCACGGTTGAATCAGAAAATGAACATGATCCGGCATCACGCACGCTGCAAAGAGCTCGTAACGTTTGTTGTGAAAGTACCGCAACGTATCGAGTGCAATCGTGCGAGCTTTCGGTGAAAAGCAGCGACGCTTCTTTGTGCCGATCGTCACCGCGTAGATCGCCCATGGTTTCTCGAAATGCGGCAATCTTCGACGTGAATAGCGTGCTTCTGGAGTTTCGTCGGTTTGCGGAAAAGTCTGCGACGGCGTGACGCCGTCGCCAACACGCGAGACGCGTGCGCTACCCGATCCGACACTTGCGGACGCCTGAACAGCACGGGTAGTCAACACGTTCTTCGCGGAATCTTGCTTTGCGCTCCCCACAGATTCGGATTCCGCCCGCGCAAACAACGGCAACGGCGTGTTGTCTTCCTGTCGTGCGCCGGTGCGGAGGGCGATGCGAATCCCGAGCGAATCGAGCCAGCTGCGCAAAACCGTGTAATGTTGCTCCGCCAGAATCTGCGTCGGCGCCATCAGGGCCGCTTGCAACCCGGACTCGACCGCCAGTAACATTGCTGCGATGGCCACGACCGTTTTTCCGGAGCCAACGTCGCCTTGTAGCAAGCGATTCATTGGCGACGCCACCTGTAGATCGTGCTTAACCTCGTTAAAGACTCGTTGTTGTGCGTTGGTAAAAGCGAACGGAAGTGCGGCAATGAATTGTTCCGCTAACAAACCGCGGCTTTGATGACGACAACCAACCCGCGTGAAATGTTCCGCGCGCGCCGCCGCGATCTGCATCTGCATTCGGAAAAATTCGCCCAGCACCAAATGATCGCGCACTTTGTGCAACTGTTGGTCGCTCTCTGGAAAATGAATTTTGCGAAGCGCGTTTTCATCTTCGCCATTACTTAACGAGGCGGGCAAAGGGACATCAGCCGACGCGCCTGCGACCTGTTCGAGCAATCGAAAAATTAATCCACGCAGGACCCGTTGTGATAAACCTTCCGTCGCCGGATAAATTGGGGTGATGCGACGGAAATGAATCAAAATCTCGTCGTCGTCTTCGATTACCTCAAATTCTGGATGATCGATGAGCAAACGCGGGCCTTTGCGCTTGACGCGACCGAACACAACCAGCCGTTGCCCGGTCGCAATCATCTTTTGGATGTAATGCAGATTAAACCAGCGGCAGGTGAGCGGTTGGCTGAGTGCGTGCGCGCCACTTTCCTCCAGCACCGCTTCAAAGATTTTGCGCCCGCCGAAACGCATCAGTCGCGTCTTTGCGACCTCGCCGCACAAACAAACCGGGACGATGGTTTCTTCCCGCGGAAAGCCGCGAAACTCCCGCCGATCTTCGTGTCGACGTGGATAATGCGTGAGCAAATCGCCGACCGTCTCGAGCGCGAGCCGGCGCAGCGCAAGGATGCGGGGCCGCGGAATCCAGCTCAATTCTTCCAGTGAAGTATCGAGGTCCATCAATCGAACGAGGCCGCGCTACGCAGCGCTTTGACGTGCAAATCGATTCGGGTTTCGCCTTCGTAAACATTGGTGTGAATGCGAAAAGCCACATCCCAGGGCGCGGGCGGCAGCTCGGCCGCTGCGCCGTCGAAAAAGATCGCGCGTTGATGCCAATGGCGCTGTCTTAGTCGAAGCTCGAGATGCCGTTCCCCGACCACCCGCGGTGGCCGCGCCGCTTCCACCGCGGACGAGACAAAGATCGGCTGCGGATTTCCGTTACCAAATGGTTGCAACATTTCGTGCCAATGCAGCAAATCGAAGTTGATCTCTGCCAACGCGATTTCAGCGTCGAGGTGCAAGCGCGGACTAAGCCCTTCGTCCGATAATTGCTGGCGCACGGCATCCAAAAACTGCTCACGAAATTTCGGCAGATTTTCTTCGCGCAAACTCACCCCTGCCGCCATTTCGTGCCCGCCAAATTTTTCCAGCGCTCCACCGCATTCGCTGAGGGCGCGCACGATCGAACAACCCTCGATACTGCGTCCGCTTCCTTTTCCAGCGCCGCTCTCGTCAAACCCGACGATGATCGTCGGACGATAGTATTTTTTTGAGATGCGCGACGCGACGATCCCGAGAACCCCCGGATGCCAGCCACGTGCGCCTAAGACGATGCCGGCATCCCGTGAGGCATCAAAATTTTTCGCGAGTTCGTCTTCCGCCTGTTGCAGAATCTGCTTTTCAACTTCCTGGCGTTCCCGGTTCTGGGCGTCCAATTCGCGCGCGAGTTCCTCTGCTTCGATCGGGCTGTCCGTTATCAATAAGCGCAAGGCTTTCTCTGCCGTGGCCAGCCTGCCGGCCGCATTCAAGCGCGGACCAAGCCGGAAGCCGATATCGTCCGGCATAACCGGCTGTGTTACTCCGGCTACCTCTATTAGCTTCGCCACTCCAGGCCGACGCGATCGTTCGATCATGGTGGACCCGCTTTTCACAAAGACCCGATTATCGCCATGCAGGGGAACTATGTCCGCGACCGTGCCGAGTGCGACCAAATCGAGCGCAGTTTTCAAATCGAAATCGATGCGCCGTGTTTTTAAGAGGGCGTGGCAAAGTTTAAAGGTCAGCCCGACACTGCAAAGATAATCGAAGCCGGAATTCGTCGTCTTCGGATTCACCAGCAGGCAATCGGGTAACTCTGATTTGGGTTCGTGATGATCGAGAACAATGACGTCGATACCCGCTCGTTTAATTGAATCGATTTCAGCGAGTGAGGATGTCCCACAATCAATCGCGATAAGTAGTTCCGGATTGTGCTGGCGGAGACAGCGCGCAACTCCTTCCGCGCTCAGACCGTAGCCTTCTTCCATTCGGAGAGGCAAAAAAAGTGCCGGCTCGTTTCCGTAGGCACGCAGAATTTCGGACAAAAGCGCGAGGGAGGTTACACCGTCGACATCGTAATCGCCGAATAGGACTACGCGTTGACGGTGATCGATGGCGTGGAAAATCCGTTTAACCGCACCATGCATTCCACCGATCAGGAATGGGTCGGCCAGAGCAGCGAGCCGCGGATTTAGAAATGCGCGAACATCGTCGGCGGACTTAAAGCCGCGATGCTGAAGAAGGCGCGTGATGCAGGCGGACCTGCAAAAGTCCGGCCATGGGATTCCATTGTTGGTCGGCGCGATGTCCCGCGCCAAAATCCACCGGGGTTGCACCGATTATTTTATGCGCAGGTGAACCGCTGACAACCAGCTCGAATTTTCTTCGCTTTTGTCTTGTTCGGCTTGGAGAGCAAACACTTCCTGCGTGCATTAATCATGGAGAGGCGAGCTCCTGCGAGTCTAGATTGGTAGGGCGTCGCAGGAGCTCCGCCCCTCCATTGCTTGAAAAGGAAATGGCGCATCATTTCATTTTGCGGGCGAGCGTCTGGGCATCGAACGGCGCGTGCACTTTCGCGTCGTTGTCAAAATAAACGAATAAATCGCGCGACTCCGATTTTGTTTTGGCAGTGACGAGCTTCGCATCTTTTGGCTGCTGCCCTTTGCGCCACAGCTTCAATCGCGTCGCCCACCACTCGAGCGCGTGGTCGCTGTAGCCGCTGGTATAAAGTTGAGTATCGCCATGAAGACGGCAGTAAACGAAATCCGCGGTCAAATCTTCCACGTAAGGCCAATTTCGGGCGGTATCGGCAAAGACGAACGCGACGTTGAATTCGCGCAGCAGCTCGAAGAAATCTGGCACCACAAAACTGACGTGCCGAATTTCCACGCAATAACGCAGCGGCCGATCGCGTTTTGTTTTCAACCAGGCACGTGTCTTTAGCTTCGAGTCATGGCGGCGACCGAGGAGCGCAGCTTCCCTGGTCGTCTTTGGCAGCAATTGAAAAAACCCCCGGAAGCGTTTTTCGTTCCAACCAAAGTTTGGTGGAAATTGCCAGAGAATCGGGCCCAGTTTTTCTTCGAGTGCGAGAACGCCAGAAGCAAAGAAATTTGCCAGCGGCACTTTAACCTCGCGCAATTTTTTCATGTGGGTGATGAAACGCCCGCCTTTGACGCTGAAGAGAAAATTTTTCGGTGTTTCCTCGTACCAGCGTCGATAGCTGGTCGGTCGTTGCAGCGAATAGAACGATCCGTTGATCTCAATGGAATTGAATACGCGCGAAGCGAATTCTAGTTCGTGACTATGCCGCAATCCTTTTGGATAAAAGACGCCGCGCCAGCCAGCATAATTCCAACCGGAAATGCCAATGCGAACCTCGGTTTTCACACCAGATTCAACTGCAAATCTGGAGCGACATCGACTTTGTTCAGAAGACAATGATAATGAAATTCGCGCAAGCCCGCTTTCTCGCGCTCGCCGAAATCGAAGAAAAGGTGCTCCCGATAATATTTTCGGCAGAACGCCGGCGAGACTTCCGATTGCGTCGAGACGAGATCGTCCAGATTTTCCAAGTTGTGATCGCGAAGTTGCCGCAGGATATCGGCAATTTCGTTCGCGTTATTGATTTCCGGGCGAATCAGCCAGAAGGCGAAGACAAATGGAAGCGATGTGATCTTCGTCCAGCTTTCCGCCAGGTCCCAATAGTGATAGCGCTCGCTGTGCTCTGCACGAAAACGAATCGCCTGGTCACCGATGAGGAGGCGGAACACAGGCCGTTGGCCTGTGCGCCCGGCGGACATGGTCTGTGTTCTGTAGTTTTTCCTCGAACGACAGAACGAACGTGCCAGTGCGCAAATGCGCTTTTTCCGGATTGCGGGCGATGTAGTCCCGGCATTTTACGAGCGCAGTCCAATCGCGGACGATTCGATCGAAACTTTCTTCCATCCAAACGCTTCCGCTGCGTCCGACCGTCTTGTTAATTTGACGCGCGCTATAACTTTTCCACGAGCGTAAAATCTCTTTCAGAGAGTGACCCGGCAACGGCTGCACAAGCGCGTGCACGTGGTTCGGCATGACGACGAACGCATCGAGATGGTAGCGTTGTGAATCGAAATGCCGCAGAGCTTCGGCTACGATCGCTGCTGCCTTTGACTCTCGCAGAAGACAACTGCCATGTCCCTGATCGAGCCAATCCTCCCGGACTTGAAGGAATCGCCTTCGATATTCCTTTCTGGCTTCATCATCCAAAGGTTCGGGATGGAACCGGTGCCAGTTCTGTAATTCGTACCGCCATTGACTGGCTAACGATGCTGGAACCGCATCCGCCAGACGAAACGTGACGAAGTAGGTCGCGCCTTCCTGTTGCCAATGCGGAAGGTTGCGACGGCTGCGGTGCAGTTCGCCCTGTTCATCGAACGGGCGGAACACAGGCCGTTGGCCTGTGCGCCCGGCGGACATGCTGTCCGCTGTCTGGACTTCGACGGATCCGCTCGCTGCCTCGGATTCAGCTGAGTATAACTCCGCTGGGCGCACAGACTCCAAGTCTGTGTTCCGTACGCGCAGACGCGGATTGAGCCTGCGTTGTCTAAGGAGGCAGCGTAAGAGGGCAACGGACGTTTCTGAGGCAGGGTCGATTTCAATTTCCTCCGCGCGGGAAAGATCTTCGTTGTGCGCGACGATGACGCTATAAACAGCACCGCGAGCGGAAATTGAGACGCCATCTATGATCCGATAAATCGGCCGCCGCAAGTATTCGAGGCTGGAGACCAGCGCGACATCGATGTCCCCACGCTCGAGTTTTCGACAAAGGGCGGCCGGATGATCAAAATCAACCGCTCCGGACCAGCCGTGAATCAGCGGGCGAGCATTAAGGTATTTGACGCAGCCGATGCGCAACATTTGTCGCGTGCGAAGGGGCGGTCGCGCCCTAACTAGACGCAGGCGAGTTCCGCCTCCGCCGACCGGACCCCGTTTGCTGATCGATTCTTGGACGAAACGATATGTCGATAATGACTGTCGCGCTGGACCGGTTCGCGGCCGGCTTCGCGGATGGCGTGCTCAAGCGCTGCGACGGTTTGCTGCTGAGGGGTCGTCGCACCGGCCATGTGGAAAATTTTTTCTTCCAGAATTGTGCCGTGCAAATCGTCGACCCCATAACTGAGTGAGACCTGCGCCAGTGGCAAGCCGATGCTTACCCAATAGGCGGTGAGGTGGTCGATGTTATCGAGATAGATACGGCTGACGGCGAGATTGCGAAGTTGTTCGATGGCCGTGGCGGGTTTGATGTGGGCCAGGATCGTCGTTTGTGGCTCAAAGGCAAAAGGAACAAAGCCGGTAAAACCGCCCGTCTCATCCTGAAGCTGGCGCAACTGGCTCAAGTGATCGACCCGATGCGCGAGGGTCTCGATGTGACCGTAAAGCATCGTGCAGGTGCTGCGGCCACCCATTTCATGCCAGGTGCGATGAACATCGAGCCATTCGGCAGCGGTTTCTTTTCCGCGACAAATGGTATCGCGCACGACGGGATCGAAAATTTCCGCGCCGCCGCCGGTAATCGAACCAAGACCGTGCTCGCGCAAAAGCTCTAGCATCTCTCGAATCGAGAGCCGAAAGATGCGCTGCGCGAGGTGACGCACTTCAATGGCGGTGAAAGCCTTGATATGTAAATCGGGATCAAGCGCGCGTAACTCGTCCAGCAAGTCGAGATACCACTCTTTTTTCAGCCTCGGATGCAGACCGCCAACCATATGGACTTCAGTGATCCCAAGAGGAAGAGCTTCTTTGACAACGCGAACGATTTCCTCAATCGCATATTCGAAAGCGTGGGGATCGCGTTTTTTGGCAGCAAACGCGCAAAACTGGCACGAAAGAATGCAAATGTTGGAGTAATTGATGTAACGATTGTGGATGTAACTCGCGTAATTCCCATTTTTTCGTTCGCGCACGACATTCGCCATCATGCCCAGCGCGTTGAGTTCGCTCGATTCATACAAAGCGACCGCATCGGCGTCGCTGATGCGTTCCTGGGCTTCGATTTTCTCTGCAACGGGCCGAAGCGCGTCGGGAATTAGACGGTGATTCATTCGCAAATTGATACGCGTAAAGAGGCACTAAATGATGCATGGTTCGAGAAATTGATGCAACCAAAACGACCGACCGCATAATGCGACCCCAAAGCCTATGCCGAATTTAGCGAATAAGGGCGGGCGCGTGTCCGTCGTCCTTTCTCATGTCGGAGCGACGCACGGAGGGGATTGACGACGCTGCCTTAATGGCGGAAGTCGCGCGTGGCGATACGGTAGCGTTCGAACGCCTGGTCGAGCGTCATCAGGCGCTGGTGATTGGGACGGTGGGGCGAATGCTCGGCAGTAATTCGGAAGTGGAAGACGTGGCCCAGCAAGTTTTCATCCGGGTCTGGAAGGGCGCTTCGCGCTACCGGCCAACAGCGAAATTCACCACCTGGCTGCTAACGATCACACGCAATCTCGTTTTCAATGAAGCCCGGCGCCGAAAACGCCATCCTGGTGACACCCTCGACGTTCATGAAGGCGAGGAGGCACTGGCGTTGACCGACCCGGCGCGAAATGTGCCGGATAAAGAACTGCTCCAAGCCGAGCTACAGCTGGCGATTGAAAGGGCAATTCGCGCCTTGCCTGAGAAGCAGCGAATGGCAGTCGTCCTCCGGCGCTACGAAGGTAAGAGCTACGAGGAAATTGGGGAGGTGCTAAGTCTTACGGTGGCGGCGGTAAAAAGTCTGTTATTTCGCGCGCGCACCGAACTGCGGTCCGCGCTCAATCACTACCTCGAAAAATAGGCAGCGCCTTCCACGCAGTTCGCCGGACAGGAACACAGGCGACGGCCTGTGCGCCGAGCGGATTTGTAACCCGCTGCGTCACGTAATTTGCACACCCCCCTTCCCCCGGGCAGCGGAGTGCAACTCCGCTGGGCCCACAGACTGCCAGTCTGTGCCTTGGCGCACGGGCGACGAGCCTGTATTCCTAGAAAGGGAAAGGGCGAACGCCGCGAAGCGTCCGCCCCTCTCAACCCCACATTCTACTGAAACTCTAGAAATCGCGATCTTTGGCTGAGCTCTTGAATTGCACGTCTTGTTCGCCCATTGCCGGCGGCGGCGGTGTCCCTGGTTTCGGATAATCTGCAACCACTTGTCGGTGACCGGTCGGCACGAGTCGGACAGCGCCCTTGGCGTTGTTGCGCCAGCCATTGATATCGGAGTATTCCTCTCCGACATGGTGTAATCCATTGACCTGGTCCTCCAGACCAGTGCCGTATTTCGAATTGATAATGGTCGGTGTGACAAACACCAACAGGTTGCGCTTGACGCGGTTGTTCAGGCGTTCCTGAAAGAGGTAACCAAGAACTGGAACATCGCCGAGCAATGGCACTTTGTTACGCGCCTTCCCCACTTCGTCCTGGAGCAAACCGCCAATCGCCAGTGTATCGCCGCTGCGGATCAAAACGTTGGACTCCAAGGTGCGGGTATCAATGATCGGGCTGCTCACCGTTGCACCGGCAAATACGAAGGTGGAATCCCCAACCTTGTTACTGATCTCCGGTTTCACCTTCATGGTGACAAAGTTATCCTTGTTGATGCTGGGGGTGACAATGAGAGTGTTGCCAAACTTTTTGTCCTGGAATCCACCGAAGACTGCGGTGGCAGTCTGCTCGTTGAAGTTTAGCTGGGGAACGGGCTGGGCCCGGTTGATCTCGATCTTCGCCTGCAGATTATCGGCGGTCACGACTCGCGGGTTGGCGAGAAATTCCGCATCATTATCCTCGTTGAGGAAACGCAAGGTAGCGGACATTTGTGGCACGCTCAGGATGGCGAATTGGCCGAGAGCCAGGTGGCTGAAATTGCCCAAGATATTGTTGTTAGCAGGGTTACCCAGAGCAAAATTGTTTAACGGAATATTGCCGCTCGTGCTTGTGGTTGAGCCGCTGGTATTGGCGGGCGCACCATACGAAAACGTCTGCGCATTGGTGGAGCTGCCGACAGTGCCAGCCCAGTTAATGCCATAGCTTTGTCTCGGGTTCGCGGTCACTTCTACCAACCGCGCTTCAATCATCACCTGCTTGGTCGGCTTATCGATTGTCACCAGCAATTTGCGCACGGTGTCGATGTTGCTGCGGGTCTCGCGGAAGAAAATGGTGTTGGTGCGCTCATCGAACTGAGGCGCCTCTTTGCTTGAAAGCTGTGAAGCCAAAAGCGGCGCGACCTCTTTTGCGCGCGAGTAACTGAACTGATAGTTGTCGCTTTCGGTCGGCTCGGCGGTTTTTTCGGCTGCGGTCTTAATATAGTAAACGTGCTCAATCTGATCCATGAACAGGCCTTTGGCCTTAACAATGACGGCGATGGCCTGAAGAGCCGTGACATCTTCTAACCGCATCGTCACTGTGCCGGTCACCTGATCGCTGACGACCATGTTGATCTTGGCCTGGCGGGCCAAAAGACGCAGCACTTGGCCGACGTCATCGCCCTGAAACTCACGCACGCCGACACCACCGCTTTCCGTAGCGGTATCGGTAGCGACAGGCGGAATAGTCGTCGTGGTGGCGGGCGTGCTAGTAGATGGTTGGGGGGGTGCCGGCTTGCCCGCTGCAGGCGTAGACGTCGCACTCGTCGCCTGAACAAGGGTTTGGGGCGCGGCCGCTGACTCGGATTTCTCGGCACTCTTGGCAGGGTTGGTCGAAGGTCCGGAAGGAGCCTTTACCGCCGTTTTTTCGTTGCTGTCCGGAGCCGGCGAATTCGCCTGCCCAAAGGAAACGAAGATGGTCGCGAAGAATGCGATCGTTCCGCAAGTCAGTTTGTCAGTGAAAGTTGGCATAGTAGTAATGCGAGTTTGGTTAATGCAAGCGGCGTTAAAGCAGGAAGCAGACCAGCCTCCCTATGTTGTTTCCGCCTCTTAAAAGGGCGTTTTCGAACCACCTCAGACCGAGCGCGCAGCGGTAATAAAATCGCGGACGCGGTAAACGTCTTTACGCCCCGGTCGGGTCTCGACTCCGCTTGCCACATCCACACCAAACGGCCGGGCCTGGTTGATCGCTTCAGCTACATTTTCCGGACTTAGCCCACCGGCAAGGATGAATTCCCGGACTGGATCCGCCACGATAAGATCACGCGCCCAACTCCATGGAAACGCGGTGCCTGTTCCGCCAAATTTCGGCCCCACCCCTGTATCCAGCAGCAGCCGACTCGTGTGGAAATCAGGCAACGGCATGTCCGGTCCTGTCATTGGAATTGCCTTCCACAGTGGGACTTGCGCCTGAACGAGGCTCAAACAGAAATCTGGCGACTCGGCTCCGTGTAGCTGCAGGAGATCGATCCCGCCGATCGCCGCAACCTCTTTCGCATATGCCGGGGTTGGATTTACCAATACCGCGACGCGGACGATGGTATCAGGCAACTCTCTGATCCACCCCGCCGCCTGTGCCGGCTCGAGGTAGCGTTCGCTCTCCGGCCAGAAATTGAAGCCTAGAGCATCAGCCCCGGCGGCGATGGCGGTTTCGGCGTCCGCCGGATTGGTGATGCCGCAGATCTTGACGAACACCGGTCGTTCCTACGCCGCGGTGGCAAAGCCGAGTGAAGGCTTGGTGAAATCAGGCACCGGCATGTCTTTGACCAGCTTCACGATTCCATTCTGCCATTTCCGCCCGATCTCTTGGAGGTATGGATCATCCTCATCGAGCCGCATCCGCAAATTTGCCACCAGCGAATCGACCTCATAGCAAAGCAGATCGATCGGCGGCCCCACCGCGACATTGCTTTTCATAGTCGCATCGATGGAAATGATTCCAAACTTCACCGCGTCGCTCAATGACGTCTCGTAATTGAATCCGCGATCGAGAATCGGTTTGCCGTATTTTGTTTCGCCGATTTGCAGGAAAGGGCAATCGCGCGTCGCGTGGATGCTGTTTCCCTGCGGATAAATCAGGTGAATTTCCGGCGTCATACCAGCGATTTGACCGCCCACGAGCAGGTTAATGTTGAAATCGAATCCATCGGCTTCCAGGGCGACACGATCGCGTTTCTCCACCGTCCGAACCTTGGTGCCGACGTAGCGCGCGGTCTCGTAGAGCGTCTGCGTGTTCATGATCGTCTCGCTCGCCAGTTCATTGTTCGCCAGAACCAAATCGTCGTCGATCAACGCGAGGGTGGCCTGAGTGAGGGAAAGGTTGCCCGAGGTCATGATGCAAATGACCCGCTCGCTCGGTTTTTCGTAAACCCGCATTTTGCTGCGCATGGTGATGTTATCCATGCCGGCGCTGGTGCGCGAATCGGACAGGAAAACCGCGCCGGTGCGACAAAGCATGCCCAGGCAATAAGTCATGAGCGATCTCCCGGTTCGATAACGCGACCTTGCACGCGCTTGATTTGAGTGTGGTGGGTCAAGACATGAACGCGGCCGTCGCTGCCACGGAAAAATGCGCTCAGCATCCAGGATACAAGTCCGATGACAATCGCGCCCCAGAAAGCGCTGCCAAAATTGTCCACGTGAAAGCCAGGCACGATGTTAGGCACAAACCACAGCAACAAGCCGTTGACCACCAGAATAAAGAATCCCAGCGTCAGCAGGATCAGCGGCGCGCTCAAGATTAGCAGCACGGGCCGAACAAAAGCATTCAGGATGCCGAGGAGCAATGCGGCGCCAATTAGTGAACCGACGGAATCGTAGCGAATTCCGTGAAGCACCAAGGCCGCCACCATTACTGCCACCGTTGTTGTCAGCCAGCGAAAAACAAAAGACCGCATGGCGAACGCTAGCGAAGGGTCGAGTTCACGCCAATTCTTTGCGAAAACGGCTTGCGAATCCAACGCGGCCGGGTAAAGCGATACCTGTTTAAACCATGCCAAAGAAAGCAAAAGTCAGCGACAAAGAGAATGCGTCACCCGACGGGACGACGCTTAATGGAAATGCTGCGAAACCCGCAGCCAAGAAAGCCACTTCACCGCGGAAAGGGACGACGCGCAGGACGGCGGCGACAAAAAAAGAAAAATCGCGCGTCAGTGACGAAGCGATTCGCATTCGGGCCTATTTCATTTCCGAACAACGGGAGCGCCTCGCAATTCCGGGCGACGCCAATTCCGATTGGATCGAAGCGCGGCGACAATTACTGGCCGAGTTGGGAGAAAGTTGAACGGAGCGACGCGCTTCCACGCGTCTTGTCTGCTCCATTTCATTTCTCCACTACTCCATCACTCCACCCTGTCGATTCGCTAATGTCCACCGGCGGAACCGTTGACTCTCCGTCGGGCGACTCGAGCTCTGGCGAAACTTCTCCCTCACCAGGCGCTTCGCGTACGGTCTCCCGCCCTGATTCCCAAAACACCCGTTACCTGTGTCCACCCCTCCCGGTCTCTCCCGCTGGGAGAGACGCACGCGCAAGCGGCAGTGAGGGCACAGGAATGGGTCGTGGGAGAGGATTGAGGTGAGGGCGCTGAGATTTTCCCCGCGGCGGAAGCTTAACAAATGATGGCGGATTCGGAATGGCACGCGCGTTAGGTCGATCTCGTCACGGAGGGACGAGCTTCTGCTCGTCCTGGACGCGGCACAGGTTAGTCTCCAATCTTTGCGAAAGTTGACTCTCCGTCTGCGACTTCCAAATCCGGCGCAACTTCACTGATTTTCTCCATCAGCCGATTCATCGCGAACGGCTTTGGCAAAAAACCGCGCACCCCGGCTTCTTTCATCAATTCTTGGGCGCGCGCTTCATCACCCCGCCCGGAAATCAGGATCAACGGCGGAACAACAAGTGGCGGATTCACGTGATTATAAACCTTGTCGATAAGGGCGAAAAGCATGGCGCCGTCGATCATCGGCATGGAGAAATCAAAAACGAAAACGCGGTAACGCTTTTTCAACGCCAGCTCAAAGCCATACTCGGGATTGGGCGTGGCATCGACCTCGCAACGAAACCGGCTCCTCAACGCCTCGCTGATCAGGCGAGTGAGCGAAGTATCGTCATCAACGACAAGGATGCGTTTGAGATCACGGTCGGTCACGGCAGACGCTTGCGCTAAATGGCTAAGAGTTTCAAGTTTTCCTTCGAGCGATGACGACAAAGGAGCAGGCGAAGGGACGAGCTTCCGCTCGTCCAAAACATAACTTTTTTTCGAACCGATGACGAAAGCTGAAAGGGAACTGGCCGAAGCCCTGCGAGAACGGCTGAAAATTATTTCCGATGAAGAGAGCCGGCGTAATCCAGAGCAGCACGTGAAGCGTTTGCGCGAAGTTTCCGAGCGTATTGAAACATTGGTAGGAACCCTCCCCCAGCCCATTCCGCCTCGCCTAGCCCACTTCCTCGACCGCCGAAGCTACGACAAAGCCCTCGTGTTCCTGGAAAGTAGGGCCGATTAACCTTTCCGTGCTGGAGGGGCGAGCTCCCGCGAGCCCTGTTGTAGCACGGCCATCTTGGCTGTGGGGCCAACGGGCATCTTGCCCGTTGATGAGCTAACAAAATTGCTCACGAACCGTCACACGTGACGTCCTACATAGTAAGTTAAGTCCCGGGTGGCTTCTGAGTAACCGTGGCGCTTGCTTCTGCTGCAGAAGCAAGTCGTAAACGTCGGGCTGGTCATACACGTCCAATATAAAACGGTCCCCTCCCTCGAGACTGTTAAAACGGGGATGTCCGCCCGCCGCTTCAATGGCCTGAACTAGCTTGGAAATATTCGTCTAGCGAGTAAAAGCTCAGCCGCGGCTAGCGAGAGTGCGGCTGGCAATCTCTGGTGGTATTTTAATCATGATAAGGGAGGAAACAAGCCGGCTAGGCGTCGGCTGCAGCGACTTCCATGAGAAGGCAGTCAAGTTCGAGATACAATTCATTTCATTACCTTTGGTAGGGCGCTGCGCTTTGGGATCGGGCTTCCATGTGGACTCAGGTGGTGGTCCATGTTTAGATCCAATTTAGCGCAAAAACAGTGGAACGTTGCCATCTGGTTATCGAAGTCGGTGAAGAAAAACGCTTCCAAGCGATGCATCGCAATCGTTCCAGATCCTTCTGTCCTCAATTGTTTGCCTCAAGCAGGGTAGGGCTGATAGGGAGTTTGGTTCTTCCACAAGCTCAGCAATAGAACACAAAGTTTGCGCGCCACGGCCACAACCGCCCGCTTCTTGGCCCGGGTAGTGCCATCGGCCGCCAACCTCAATCCATATTCACGCAGAGCGCTGTGAGGGCGAAATGGTCCCAGAATGTATTGCGCGGCACTGACCAGCAGCCGGCGCAAATAGGCATCTCCCCTCTTGGAGATGCGCAATTGCAGATCGCTCTCTCCGCTCTGATCACGCCGCGGACATAAGCCGGTGTAGGCTCCCACCGCGCGCACATTTTTAAAACGCTTCGGGTCTTCGATCTTCAACACAAAATAGAGTGCAGTGATTGCTCCTACTCCCGGGACCTGCTGCAGCCAGAGCGTCTGCGGATATTTGGTCCGGGCCAGGAGGCTGATCTCCCGCTCGAGCACGGCAATGCGCGCACTGAGCTCGGCCAGCGCCTGCACACTGGGAGCAATCATCTCTCGCACCGCTTCGGGTAAGCTCTCCATCGCCACCTTGTGGAAACGTTCACTGGAAGGATTACTCACCCCGTACCCCAGGCTCTTGAGGCTAAAGCGAACCGAATTGATCAAGGCCACGCGCGCACGCACCAGACTATCCCGCAATTTGATGCGCAACAGATCCTGTTGCGCTTCCTCGCTCCCGTGGCGAACCGGATACAGCAGCGCGCGATCCATCCGCCCGATCCGCGCCAGCATCAGCGCGTCCCGTCGATCG
>QHRA01000230.1 GCA_003221295.1 Verrucomicrobiota bacterium
GTTAGACGTATCGCGGTGCATCACTCCTCGTGTCCGATCTCGATCACCCGGGCGTCCCATTGTGAAATCGTGATGTAGAATGTACCGCCAAACATGACTTCTCCCGGAAGCGTAGGCGGTAAGGAACCAGTGACTCGCCAAAAACCATCTGTCAGGGTGACTTTGTACGGCCGTTCGCCGCTGATCCGGCCTTCTCCGTAAATCGGGAAAAGCACTGCTTCAGCGATCTTGATGGCGGTCTCTTTGTCGGGAACCAGGGCGTGCGGCTGCGTCCATGGGTCTTTAACTTGAGCATTCGCCGAGAAAACCGCCAGAAGCACTGTCAAAAAAGCTGCTCTCATACGTCTAACGAGAATAAGATCAGCGACGGCTGGCGGGGTGGCGCGTGGCTGCGGGCTGAGGGTGGAATTTCATGGAAAGTGAGGAACCGAGCCTGCCAGCCGTTCGCTGCATCGTTTGGTTAGATCCGTCAGCTCACGAACTAAGTGAGTTCAACGATTACCGCTTGTGAGCAGAGCCCTCCACATACATTTTGAACTTATCTGGAGTATTAGGCGGAGCTATTTCGAATTTGATGCCGAGCGTGTCATCCGGATTCTTAACGTACGTCAAGCGAAAGCTGGGTTGTGAAGGCGCTGGGTCACTGAGGAACATTAGGGTTCGGCCATCTGGGGTGAAGCTGGCGGTATAGCGAATTACATGGCCCTCGTTGTCAAAATAATCAGCGCGAAATGTATGAGCTGCTTCGTCAGCATAAACCACCATCAGATCATCATGTGAAAACGCGGGCCGCCCTTCTGCAGGCGGATAATCCGTATGACTCTTCCGCACGAGCACTTTGTTCTGCAGATCGAACGCAAAAGAGAAGCCTCCTGCGCCCTCGCCGGGGCTTCCCTTTCCGGCGGCTTGCCACTCTCCCACAAGCGGGCGCCACTGATCCCACGAGGTCGCGGTCAGTTCAGCACTCGCTGAACTTCGTCCATAGATGAATACACTTCCGACAATTGCGACCAGGAATTTCCAGTTCACTTTCATATTCAGATGTTCATAAAGTATTTTCCCGCTACCAGACAACGTTATTTTGATCTAACGAAAACAAGATCAGCGACGGCTACCGGAGGCGAGCGCCAATCGAAGTGGAAGTGTTTTAATCATGGGAAACGTGATTGCGCAGCGGGTAGCCGTTCGCTGCACCGCATGGTTAGGCGTTGCGGTCATTGGAGTGAAAGGTGTAGAAACTCGGTTCGGTATCGTGAAGCGAGTGCTTCAGCTCTTGCTTTGAGTGTCGTCTGGGTGGCCTCGTCGAGCTTTGGTGGCGGAGCGGTCCGGCTTGCGACGGGGGAGCCGACGGCCATGAAAAACTCTTCCTGCCCGGCGGGCGAACACATGCAGAGGAGCCGCGCGGATCGCTCGGAGGAGTTGCGGAACTGGTGAGGCGCGTTGGCCGGAATGTTGGCCGTCTCGCCCGCTCGCACGACGGATTTGTTGCCGCGGAAGGTGACCTCTATCTCGCCTTCGAGAATGGTAAACATCTCCTCGAAATCGTGGCGATGAGGAGGAGGGCCGCCGCCGGGCGGAACAAGCATGTCGATGAGGCAGTAGCGACCGGCGGTGTCCTCGCCCGTCAGAAGGATCGTATAGGTGTCTCCCGCCAAACCAATGTGAGGCAAGTTCTGATCTTCGTTCGGTCGTGCAAGCGCCAGCCTTCGCTGGAGGTCATCGGGAGGAATGGTCGAGGTTTCGGTTGGCATAGTAGTTGAGGCTGACAGATGGGTTTCCAGAGAGAGCGCGAGCGAAGCCTAACTACAATTAGGCGAAAGTTCGTCTTTTTTCACGAAAAGTTTTCGTCTAATTCGGGAGCTGGCGCTCACAAAGCGCCGCCATAGTTACCGCGAATACAACTCGACGATCAGCTGCTCGTTGACCATCGGTTGGATCTCTTCCCGCGATGGAATGCGGGCTACTTTGCCTTTGAGCGCATCGCGATCGACCGTCAGCCAATCGGGAACTGGAACGATTTGAGTCAGTTCGAGATTGCGCAGCGCTAGTTGTCGCGTTTTCGGTTTGTCTTTCACCGAAACTTCGTCGCCGGCCTTCACGTTATAAGACGAAATATTGACCGTCCGTCCGTTTACCAAGACGTGGCCGTGTGAAACGAGCTGACGCGCGCCGCTGCGGGTATTGGCCAGGCCCAAACGAAAAACGACGTTGTCGAGGCGGGTTTCGAGCAACTGCAATAGTGTTTCGCCGGTGACGCCGCGTTTGCGCAACGCGTTCTGGAAAATCCGCCGAAATTGTCGCTCCAGCAGTCCGTACTGGTAACGCAACTTTTGTTTTTCACCGAGCGCAATGGCGTAATCGGATTGTTTCCGTCGCGAACCTTTTGGCCCATGCATCCCGGGCGGATAATTCTTCCGCTCGAGCGATTTCGATGGCCCGAAAAGCGGCACGCCGTAGCGGCGGCTAACTTTGGTTTTTGGTCCGGTGTATCTGCCCATGGGAATCGTGAAATGCGGTAACATTTAACTGTTCCTACACTCGCCGCTGCTTTGGCGGGCGGCAGCCGTTGTGCGGCACTGGAGTTACGTCGCGGATCACGGTGAGCTCGAGACCAATCGCTTGCAAAGCGCGCACGGCCGATTCACGCCCGGCTCCCGGGCCTTTGACCAGCACTTCAACTTCCTTGAGACCGTGACCCATAGCCTGCCGCGAAGCATCCTGCGCCACCATTTGCGCTGCGTAAGCCGTGCTTTTGCGCGAGCCTTTGAATCCAACTTTGCCCGCACTCGACCATCCGATGACATTGCCCTTCATGTCGGTGATCGTGACGATGGTGTTGTTGAACGTCGCGAGAATGTGAGCGACGCCGTTGTGAATGTTCTTACTACCCTTCGCTTTGACGATCTTCGGTTGCTCGATGCTGTCGGGACTAAGGGAAAGATTTTCCGCCGGCGCTGGAGCAGGAGCGGCCGCTTCCTCTTTCTTTGCCTTCGGCGCAGTCTTTTTCTTCGGCTCAGCTGGAGCAGCAACCGCCGCCTCCACTTTGGCGGGCTCGCCCTGGACTTCTGCTGCCTCGGGTTTTGGCGCAGCTTCTTTTGCAGCTTTGGGCGCTCTCGGCTTCTTGGCGGCGTCTTCCGCCGGTTTTGTTGGTTCAGCCATTAAACTTTCCCTGCTTTCGCGTCTTTGTTGCGGATGACCCCGACGGTTTTGCGCGGACCTTTGCGGGTGCGCGCGTTCGTGCTCGTGCGCTGGCCACGAACAGGCAACCCGCGCCGATGTCGGATCCCGCGATAACAATTGATCGCCTGCAAACGCTTGAGGTTGCCTTGCACTTCACGACGCAAATCGCCTTCGATCGCGATCTTGTTGCTCGTAATTGAATGAATAATTTCGTTTAACTGTTGCGGGGTAAGATTTTTGGCGCGCAGATTCGGGTCGATATTGGTCTGATCGAGAATGCGTTTCGCGATCGCCGGCCCAATCCCGTAAATATAGGTGAGCGACGCTTCGATGCGTTTATCCGCTGGAATTTCAACTCCAAGTAGTCGTGGCATGTCCGTTAGGCTGTTAAATTAATTTTTTCTATCGCTTCAACTCTTCAACGCTTTATCGCTTCATCGTTTAAGCGTCGAAGAGATAAAGCGTTAAAGCGATTCATCCCTGCCTCTGTTTATGACGTGGATTCTTGCAGATCACGCGCACTACGTTCTTGCGCTTCACAATCTTGCAAGATTCACAAAGTCTTTTTACTGATGGCCGTACCTTCATTTTTTTCCACGTGACGAAACCGCAGAGACGTATCCGCGCGCTTACTTCTGGCGATATGTAATTCGCCCCTTCGACAAATCGTAGGGCGAAATCTCTAGCATAACTTTGTCTCCTGGCAAGATGCGAATGAAGTGTAGCCGCATTTTTCCTGAAATATGAGCCAGGACTTGGTGGCCGTTGGGCAGTTCTACGCGGAACATCGTGTTCGGCAGGAGCTCCACCACCTTGCCTTCTACTTCAATTGCGTCTTTCCGCGCCATGTCAGAATTTCCGGCTCCTCATTTGTAATTAAGACCGTGTGCTCAAAATGGGCCGATGGCATTCCATCGGCAGTGCAGGCCGTCCAGCCGTCATCGAGTAATCTGACGGCACCGGTTCCCAAATTAATCATCGGCTCAATGGCCAGTGTCATCCCGGCCTTGAGTCGCGGTCCGCTCCCGCGCTTTCCATAATTTGGAATCTGCGGTTCTTCGTGAAGTTTTCGTCCCACGCCGTGGCCGACAAACTCGCGCACGACATTGAGCTGGTTGCGCGTCGCTTCCCCCTCAATCTCCGCGCTGATGTCGCCGAGCCGCCGCCCCTGGTAAGCCATTCCAATGGCGCGTTCCAACGCCCGCTCCGTCACGCGGAGCAAACGTTCGGTGCGCTCGTCGATAATACCTACCGGCACCGTTGTCGCGGTATCGCCGATCCAGCCTTCACGGATGACCCCGATATCGAGCTTCACGATGTCGCCATATTGAATTCGCCGCTGACTGGCAATCCCGTGAATGACTTCGTCATTTAACGAAATACAGATGTTTCCCGGATAAACGCGATGACCGATCCGATATCCGAGAAAGGCGCTTTTTACTCCCCCTTCCTCCATCATCTCGGCAGCGGCTTCGTCCACTTCCTTCGTTGTGATTCCCGGCCGAATGATGGCGACGACGCGATCGAGGATGTCGCTGGCGACGCGGCAAGCCAGCCGCATCTTTTCCGCTTGCTTTGCGTTCTTGATCGGAATCATTTCGATTCAATCAAACGCGAAATGTCGCCAAAAACCGTTTCGCGATCGCGATTGCCGTCGATTCGATGCAATACGCTCGTGTTCTGGTAAAACGCGGCCAGCGGTTCCGTTTTCGCGTGGTATTCCTTCAATCGATTTTGCAGAACCTCTAAGTCGTCGTCATTACGCCGGACCAGCGGTCCTTCACAATAAGGACAGACCGCGCGCTCGGAAAAATTCCCCGCCGCCACGCTTGTCACAAAACCGCAACTGCGGCATTGCAATCGCCCGGAGATCCGATCGCGCACGGTTTCTTCGGAAACTTCGAGCCAGATTGCGAGATCGAGCGGGGTGCGATGTCGGGTGAGAATGGCCGCGAGACTTTCCGCCTGCGGCACTGTGCGCGGAAACCCATCGAAAACAAAACCGTGCGCGCCGTGCAATCGCAGCCAGTCTTCAATCAGCTTCACAATCGTTGCATCCGGAACGAGCCCGCCTTGTTGAATAATCTCGGACGTCTCGGTCCCCAACGGTGTGCCAAGATCTTTTTCTCGTCGCAAGATCGCACCCGGCGAAGTGACCGGAATCCCAAACTGGCGCGTGATCAGTTCAGCCTGGGTACCTTTCCCAGAACCGGGAGCGCCGAGCAGAACAAGCCGTTTCTTCACTCAGCGGCCGTAAAGGAAAATCGCGACCCCACTGATGACGAGAACGGCGATCGCGACGTAAAGCCACATCAACGTGCCCTGCGCCGCCGCCTCGCCACGGTTGTAGGCCGCGCGTGTATCGAAAGATCGCCCGCGAATCCGCCCTTTTCTCAAAAATCCGTCGTAGTGCCGTTGAATAAGATGCGTTTCCACCTGCCGCATCGTATCAAGCATGACACCTACGATAATGAGCAAGCTCGTTCCGCCAAAAAATTGCGCCGTAATCTGCGGAACGTGAAGTCCCTGGCTGAGCAAGCTGGGCAGCACCGCGATCAGAGTGAGAAAAACCGCGCCGGCAAAAGTAAGGCGCGTCATGGTGTAATCGAGGAAATCCGCTGTCGGTTTGCCCGGGCGCACGCCCGGAATATAGCCACCATGCTTCTTTAAATCATCAGCGATCTGTGACGGTTGAAATTGTGTCGCGACCCAAAAGTAACTGAAAAAGAAAATCATCGCCGCGATCAGGACATAATGCGGCCAGCCCGACGCCATCGCGTCGGTGATCTGTTTCGCCACGCGACTATTCTTGAACAAAAAGCCGACGATGGTGGTGGGAAACAGGAGCAAGGCCCAGGCAAAAATGATTGGCATCACTCCTGCGTAATTCACTTTCAACGGCATGTAGGTCGATTGTCCGCCGTACATTTTCCGGCCGACCACACGCTTTGCATATTGCACCGAAATTTTCCGAACTCCTTGCGTAATGGCGATGACTGCTGCGATTACCAGAAACAAGAAAGCCACCATCAAGACGAGAATCGCTGGGTTAACCTGGCTCTCACCAGTCCCCGCCCCTGTTGGCACAAATGTTTTCCACGCTTGCGCCAGCGCCGCCGGCAAGCGCGCCACGATCCCGACCGTAATTATCAAGGAAATACCATTGCCGATCCCTCGTTCGGTGATTTGATCGCCCAGCCACATCAGAAAAAGCGTGCCAGTAGTAAGCGAAATGACCGTTACAATCCGGAAGGTCCAACCCTGATCATCCACCAGCGGTATTCCCAATCTTCGAATCGTGTCTGGGATTCCACCCAAAACGGTGTGGTACGCCTCCGGATGCTGGAAGGAAATGGCTAGCAAATATCCCTGGAAGATACAAAGCGCGACGGTGGCGTAGCGCGTGTATTGCATGATTTTCTGTCGGCCACCGTCCTCCCGCGCCAATCGGCCCAGTTGTGGAACTACCGCCGTGAGCAACTGCAGCATGATCGACGCGCTGATGTAAGGCATGATGCCGAGCGAAAAAATCGCGCAATTCTCCAGCGCGCCTCCACTGAAAAGATTAAAGAGGGCGGCGACTCCGCCAGCTTTATCCGCAGTACTGCGAAACCACTCCTGTAACACTGCCTGATTTACTCCGGGTGTGGTGATGGCGGCGCCCAGCCGCACGATGACAATGATCGCGAGAGTAAAAAGAATCCGGCGCCGCAGCTCCGGAATTTTTACTGTGTTCAGGAACGCCGAGATCATTTCCTAAACGCCCCCCAGCTACTTCTTGCCGACCTTTGTTTTCTTCGGCTTCGCCTTCCGAGAAACAGGAGATTTTCTCTCGCGTTTCGGCTTCTCCGCTGGCGCCTCAGTTGCACCGTTGCCGGGCGCTTTCGCTTCCGGTGCTGCGATGGTCCCACCGGCTCTCTCGATTTTCTCGCGCGCCGACGCGCTCACCTTTTCCGCCTGAATCGTCAGCCCATGCTTTAGTTCGCCGTCGCCGAGAATCTTAATCCCTTGAAAATTTCCGCGGACCAATTTTGCCGCGCGCAACGATTCTTCGTTCACGACCGATCCGCTTTTGAAATCGGCCAGCTCGGACAAATTCACGATGGCATAGCGTTTGTGGAAAGCTGCGTTGTTAAATCCGCGCTTGGGCAATCGCCGGATCAGCGGCATCTGCCCGCCTTCGAATCCGAGACGGAGGCTTCCGCCCGAGCGCGCCTTTTGACCTTTGTGACCCTTGCCACTGGTTTTGCCGTGGCCGGAACTCTCCCCGCAGCCGAGGCGTTTCACCCGATGCCGTGCTCCCGGACGTGGCCGCAAATTATGCAGACGCAACCCGGTCGCTTTTTCTTTTTTGGCCTCGGACTTCATGACGGCTGCCCTCCATCACCCGGTGCATTGACCCGTGGGCGAATTCCGCGCACTTTCAAAATCTCATCGCGGCGCCGCAAATTTCGCAACGCTTCGATGGTGGCTTTGACCACGTTGGCGTGATTGCTCGAGCCGAGCGATTTCGCCAAGACATCACGAATCCCCGCCGCCTCTACTACGGCGCGCACGCCGCCGCCCGCGATCACGCCCGTCCCCGGGGACGCCGGCCGCAATAACACCCTCCCACCACCAAATTCACCGATAGTCTCATGGGGGATCGTGTTCTCATGCAGCGAAACTTTTTCCATCGACTTGCGCGCCGCTTCCGAAGCCTTGCGGATGGCTTCCGCCACTTCGTTGGCTTTGCCAAAGCCGACACCCACTTTTCCGTCGTGGTCGCCCGCTACGATCAGTGCACTAAAGCTAAAACGGCGTCCGCCTTTGACCACCTTCGCGCAACGATTGATAAAAACGACTTTCTCGGTCGTGTCGCCCCTTGCCGCCGGGGTCTTGTCGGTGCTGCGATCGGGTCGTCTGCCTGGATTCGGTGATGCCATCTTAGAATTTTAACCCGCCTTCGCGCGCGGCATCGGCCAACGCTTTCACTTTGCCATGGAAAATGTAGCCGCCGCGATCAAACACCACGTTCTCCACTTTTTTTGCCAGCAGCTTCTCTGCGATCGCTTTGCCCACACGTTCCGCCGACTCGCGATTCGCCGCCGCTTTTTTCCCGGCCAAATCTTTCTGCAAGGTCGAAACCGCGGCCATCGTTTTGCCGGCATCGTCATCAATCACCTGCGCGTAAACATGGCGGCCGGAAAAATGGACAGCGAGACGTGGCCGCTCCGCGGTCCCGCTCACTTTTTTCCGGATGCGCGCATGAATGCGCTGCCGCGTTGCCTTTCGATTCGTCGCCATTTTACTGCACCGTCTTGCCTTCCTTGCGCCGAATCTGCTCGCCCGCATAGCGCACGCCTTTTCCCTTGTACGGCTCGGGCGGATAATATCTGCGAATATCAGCGGCTACTTGACCAACCAGTTTCTTATCGATCCCACTAATCGTTAGCTTGGTATTCTCGGTCACCGTGATCTTAATGTCTTTCGGGATCGGAAACAAAATCGGGTGCGAAAACCCGAGCGAGAGATTCAGCTTCTGGCCTTGCACCGCCGCTTTGAATCCAACCCCTTCGATTTCCAAATCCTTGCTAAAACCTTCGCTTACTCCTTGCACCATGTTGTTGAGAAGCGCGCGCGAAAGTCCATGTAATGCTTTCACGCTTCGCGTTTCCGCCGCCCGCGCCAGCGAGACGTGATTGTTCTCGACCTTGGCCGAAATATCGCGCGGCAATTTCCAATTTAATTTGCCTTTCGGGCCTTCCACCGCCACCGCCCCATCGCTGCCGACGTTCACCTTCACTTTGTCCGGCAGCGCAATTGATTTGTTTCCGATTCGCGACATAAAAATTTACCAAACGTAGGCCAGCAATTCCCCACCGATGTTTTGTTTTTTCGCTTCGCGCCCGGATAAGACACCACGCGGGGTGGAGAGGATCGCAATGCCCATTCCGCCCAGGACACGCGGAATTTCCTGCGCCCCCACATAACGGCGCAGACCGGGCCGGCTCACGCGTTTCAATCCCGTGATAGCGCACGATCTGTTGACCAGCTTATTGGTAATTTTGATCCGCGGATGCGCCGCACTCCGATCCAATTCGTAGTCGGTGATGTAGCCTTCCTCTTTCAAAATTCGCGCGATCTCCGCTTTGATTCTCGAGTACGGCACAAATAATTCCGGCTTCTGCGCCTGCGCTCCATTGCGCACGCGCGCCAGCAAATCGGCAATCGGATCGGTTACGGTACTCATTTAATCATTACGCAGCTTGAGCTTGTCCAGCCGGTCCGCCTTCGGACGGACTCGCTGTGGCGAGCTTTTTCGCGCGGTCGCTGAACGGCATCCCCATTTCGCTGAGCAGCGATTTGGCTTCCGCGTTCGTGCGAGCGGTGGTCACGATAGTAACATCAAATCCGATGTTGCGCTTGATTTTATCGAGCTCGACCTCGGGAAAAATCGACTGGTCGGAAACGCCCAAGGTGTAGTTGCCGTGACCATCAAATCCGCGCGGCGAAAGTCCACGAAAATCGCGAATGCGAGGCAGCGCTGCTTTGATCAGGCGCTCGAGAAACTCGTACATGCGTTCACCCCGCAATGTCACCTTCGCGCCGATGGCCTGGTCTTTTCGCAACTTGAAATTGGAAATACTCTTCTTGGCTCGAGTCTCCGCCGCGCGCTGACCGGTGATCAAGGCCAGCTCGGTCTTCGCATCGTCGAGCGCCTGCTTCACGTCCGCCTGCGACCCCACCGAAGTGTTGATCACCACCTTCTCCACTTTCGGGACCTGATGCACGTTTTTGTATCCGTGCTGCTCTTGCAGAGCCGGCATCAC
Source organism: Verrucomicrobiota bacterium (assembly GCA_003221295.1). GTDB lineage: Bacteria > Verrucomicrobiota > Verrucomicrobiia > Chthoniobacterales > UBA10450 > AV69. Next base: position 9,993 of record QHRA01000230.1, read on the forward strand.
CCGTTCTTTGTAATCTTTGTAAAATTCGTTTTCCATCTGCAACTTCCGTCATTCCGAGCGGAGTTGAGGAATCCCGTTGCGGAACCTTCTCGGTACCTTCGCGGGATCCCTTGACTAGCGCTCGGGATGACTAGCTCTTTGCCTTTTCTTTTTTCGTCTTCGTTTCCTTCTTCTTGTCTTTCTTCTCCGCTTTTTCGATCAAGCGCACATTCGAAATGTGAATCGGCCCTTCGCGTTCCGCAATCTTGCCGCTCGGGTTATCCTGCGACTTCCGCAGGTGCTTCTTAATAATACGCACCCCTTCGATCAACACCCGCTGCTTCTTCGGCAACACTTGCAGAATTTTCCCGCTCGAACCGCGGAAATTCCCAGAGACCACTTCGACGTTGTCGCCTTTTTTTACGTGAAACTTGATCCGGTTCATAAGGTGAAAGTGGCACAGGCTTCCAGCCTGTGAGGCCAGCAGGCGTCTCGCCTGCGCAATTTCGACAGACAAGATGCCTGTCGTCCCCACAGCCAAGATGGCTGTGCTACGAAAAATTCGTCATTTCTCATAACACCTCCGCTTCTGGAACACGGGCCTGTGGCCTGTGCGCCCAGCGGGCTTTTAGCCTGCTGTTCCCGCAACGGGCATAATGCCCGTTGGGCGCACAGACAAAATGTCTGTGTTCCGTTTTCATAACACCTCCGGCGCCAGCGAGACGATCTTCATGAAGTTTTTCTCTCTTAGTTCACGCGCTACCGGCCCGAAAATACGAGTCCCGCGCGGATTCAAATCCTTGTCGATGATGACTATCGCGTTGTTATCGAAGCGCAGAAGCGAGCCATCATCGCGTTTCACCGGCTGTTTCGTACGGACAATAACGGCACGCACCACCTCGCCTTTTTTCACCGTGCCGGTCGCGCTTGCCTCTTTTACGTTCGCAGTGATCACGTCCCCGATCCGCGCGTAAAGCGTGGCTTTCCCGATCACGCCGATCATCGTCGCCATGCGCGCGCCGGTATTATCAGCTACATCGAGTCTGGAACGAATCTGCACCATAAATTATTTCCCGACGATCTCGACCAAACGCCAGCGTTTCAATTTGCTCAGCGGCCGCGTTTCCATAATGCGAACGGTGTCGCCGTTCTTCGCTTTGTTCTCTTCGTCGTGCGCGTAAAATTTCTTCTGCTGTTTTACGATCTTGCCGAATTTCGGGTGGGGCACGCGTGTGACGGTGCGGACAACGATCGTCTTATTCATCCCGCTCGAAATTACTTCGCCCACCCGCGTCTTACGGGAACCGCGCTGAGATTGTGGCGCAGCCGCAGCAGATGATGGAGCGTTTGTCGGCAGCGGCGGTGGCACTGCGGTTGATGGTTGTTCAGCCATAAAACTATTTTGTCTCCTTCGCCCGTTTGGAAAGCACCGTCTCGATCCGGGCCACCTCGCGCCGGAGCAAACGCAACCGGCTCGGTTGCTCGAGCTGTCCGCTCTGTTGCTGCAACCGCAGATGCAAGCTCTCCTGCCGCAAATCGCGCTTCTTCGTCAGAAGCTCGTCCGTGCTCATCTCAATAATTTCTTTTATCTTCATACTTCTTTAGGCAGCAACACGTGCACGAAACACCGACTTGCAGTCTGTGCGCCCAGCGGAGTTGCATTCCGCTGAAATGTAAGAGCCGCGGATAGAATATCTTCGCGGCGCACAGGCAGGCTGCCTGTGTTCCGTCCCTCGTTCAGAATGACGGGAATTGTTCATCGATTTCATACTTAGGCGGCGACATGGTGACGACTTAAAAACTTCGTCCGCACCGGCAGCTTATCCGCCGCTAATCGCAATGATTCGCGCGCGACCGATTCTGGCACGCCATCGAGCTCAAACAAAATGTTGCCGGGTCGCACCGTTGCCACCCAAAACTCCGGCTGACCTTTGCCTTTTCCCATCCGCGTTTCCGGCGGACGCGACGTGACCGATTTGTCCGGAAAAATCCGGATCCAAAGTTTGCCTTTGCGCTTCATGTTGCGGGTCAGAGCTACCCGCGCCGCTTCAATCTGTGTGTTCGTGATCCAGGCGCGCTCGAGCGTTTGCAATCCGAACTCTCCGAAATCGATTCGCAAATTGCGCGAAGCTGTTCCCTTCCGGCTTCCCCGCTGGGACTTGCGATACTTCACGCGTTTGGGCATCAACGGCATAAATCGTCTCCTTAGAGTTCAGTCGCCGCGGGCTCCGGGGGCGGTGGCGGCGGAGATGCTTGCGCCGGTGTTTCGGCAGGCGCCGCCTCTTCCTTTTTACAAATCCAACATTTCACACCGATCTTCCCATAGACCGTGTTGGCCTCGGCGAATCCGTAGCCGTTCAACCGGCCCGAGCTTCGTAAACGAATTCCCAGCGCGCCAAAATCCATCGCTACCTGCACTGCCTTTTTCATCGCCCGCCGATACGCGATGCGGCGTTCGATTTGCAACGCCACATTTTCCGCGACCAACTGCGCATCCAGCTCCGGCGTTTTGATCTCCTGAATATCGATCTTGATCTGCTTGCCCTGCGCCATTTTCGAAATTTCCTCAGTCATCTTTTCGATTTCAGCGCCCTTGCGTCCGATAACAATGCCGGGACGCGCCGTGAAAATCGTGACGCGAATTGAATTCCACGCTCGTTCGATCACGATTTTCGAAACCGCGGCGAATTGCAGCTTCTTCTTCACATAATCGCGAATCTCGATGTCGCTGTGCAAAAACTCAGGCATCTCCTGCGGAGATGCATACCAGCGCGACCGCCAATCGCGGTTCACGGCCAATCGAAATCCAATCGGATTAACTTTTTGTCCCATAAATTTTATTTCGTCACCGGGACTGCTACCTTAAACGTAACTTCCCCGGGATTCTTCGACTCCGCTTCTCTTCGCTCAGAATGACCGTGCATTGTTACTTCTTCCCTTTCTTCGCGGCGCGTTTCGCTGGCTTCTCCGCTTTCGCCTCCACCGCGCCTTCCGCTTTCGCCTCTCTCATTTTTTTCTTGGCCGCTTTCTGCGCTGCCTTCCGAGTTTCGCGCGTCTCAATCTTGATCTCGTCGGTCAAAACAATCCGGATGTGACTGGAGCGCTTGAGAATTCTCGAACCACTCCCCCGTGCGCGCGCCATCATCCGCTTCATCGTTGGGCCCTCGCCCACGATTGCTTCCTTCACCACTAAACCGTCTACTTTTAAATTTGCGTTGTTCTCGGCGTTCGCCACCGCGCTCTTCAACGTCTTGTTGATCAGCGCCGCCGCTTTTTTTGGGCTGTAGGCGACAACATCAAGCGCTGCCGAAACCGGCAGACCCTGGATCTCACGCGTGATTTCACGCGCCTTGAACGGCGAAACCTTCGCGTACTTATATGTCGCTCTAACTTCCATTGCTTCGCAGACGTTAAAATTGTTAAAGGAGTTACACCGTTAAAACGGAATCCCTTTTTAACCTTTAACTTTTTTAACCTTTCTAACTTTCCTCATCTCGCACTCACATCTGGCCGGGCATCGACTTCAAGCCGATCCCCAACCTTAACTTTTTCCTTTCCAGATTCCTGAATGACCGCACCGCAAATCCGCTCGCGCACATCCACCACCCGCAACCTCGCAACCACATCGTCTCCGCGTTTCACTCGCAGTGGCATTCCGATTTTCACACCTTCGCGGGCGCCAAAATTACCGACCACAAACGACCACTCCTCCTTCACACTGATGACGCTGCCATCGAGCAGCGATCCATTCTGCGGCTGCGCTTTGGTTGATTTGTCCACTAACGCGTTCATTCCGCGCAATTGCGCTTCCACATCCATTCGCGCCTGCGCGTCGCCGCCTTCCGCAGTCTTCAAATAACGCAGCATCGTTTCCGATAACTGCATCATTTGATCACGATATTGATCGCGCTCCTTCTGCGCCAGCTGCAAATCACTCACCGCCGTCAGCAACCGTTGCTCCAGTTTCGCGCGGTCCTTGCTCGCCGAAGCCAGCCCGAGCGCCTCCATCCGCAATTGCAGATCAGCGAATTTCCGCCGAAACAACTCCGCTTCGGCATTGGATTCCGCCAGACTGGTAGTTAGCGTTTTCACCGTTTCCTGGCTCAAGGACAACTGCCGGCGCAATTCTTCCTTCTGCGCCAGCAGCGCCGCCGCTGTCACCGTCACGCTTTCATTTTTGGAATCTAACAAAGAACTATCTCCCTCTGCCGCCAGCCCTCGAGCCAGCGTTATGCAGCCGACAAAAATCATCGCCGCCAATTTCAGATTTAAGATTTCAGATTCGAAAACGTGACGGCTACGCCGCGACCAATTCAATCTGCAATCTGCAATCTTCAATCTGCAATTCCCATTACTTCGTCACTTTCGCCGTGTGCGAACCGTGTTTCTTAAACACACGCGTCGGCGAAAATTCGCCGAGCTTGTGACCAACCATGTTTTCGGTCACGAAAACAGATTGAAAAATCTTTCCGTTGTGAACCAGAAACGTGTGGCCGACGAAATCCGGCGTCACCATCGAGCGTCGCGACCAGGTCTTAATTGGTTTCTTCGCGCCCGAGCTGTTCATCTTATCGATCTTCTCCAGAAGATACGATTCGACGAAGGGTCCTTTTTTCAATGATCTAGCCATAAATGTCAAATTTGTCTCGTCACCGCCGCTCGTCATTCCGAGCGCAATCGAGGGATCCCGATGAGTTACCTTTAAGGTGTCGCCGCGGGCTTCTTCGACTCCGCTTCGCTCCGCTCAGAATGACAAGGTTATACCTTCTTCTTCCCCCTTCTCTTTTCCAAAATAAATCGATCGCTCGGCTTGTGTTTCGTCCGCGTTTTAAATCCTTTCGCGAGTTGTCCCCACGGGCTCACCGGATGATGCCGGCCGCCGCCGCCCTTGGACTTACCCTGGCCACCGCCCATTGGATGATCGATCGGGTTCATCACCATCCCTCGCACGTGCGGACGCCGACCCCGCCAGCGCGTCCGGCCCGCCTTCCCACTTGAAACATTCATGTGATCGACATTGCCGACCTGACCAATCGTCGCGTAACAGGTCTCGTGAATCCGCCGGATTTCGCCGGAAGGCATTTTTACGAGACCGTAACCGCCTTCGCGGTTATTCAGCGTCGCCTGTTGGCCGGCGCTGCGCGCGATCTGGCCACCGCGTCCGGGTGTCAGCTCGATGTTATGAATGTTGGTGCCGAGCGGAATGGCTGACAAGGGAAGCGCATTTCCCAAATCTGGTGCCGCCTCATTGCCGGACATCACCCGCGCGCCAACGCGCAGACCGTCCGGTGCCAGAATATAACTAAGTTCGCCGTCGCTGTACTTAATAAGAGCGATGCGGGCCGAGCGGTTCGGATCGTACTCGATTCCTAGGACTTCCGCCTCCACCCCACGTTTGCGCCGTTTGAAATCGACCTTGCGATAATGCTGCTTGTGCCCGCCGCCGATGTGACGGGAAGTCAGCCGACCAAAATGATTACGGCCGCCGGTCTTCTTCTTCGGCTCCAACAAACGCTTCGCCGGTCTCGCTTTCGTAACTTCATCGAAAGCCGGGAGCGACTTGAATCGCAGCGTCGGAGTAAGTGGGCGGAAAGATTTTAGCGCCATAAAACGTTAGACCAAATCGATCTTCTCGCCTTCCTGCAGTGTTACGATTGCTTTCTTCCAATGCGATTTGCGACCGAAGTCGGCGCGGCGCTCGCGTTTCTTTTTACCGGCGTAATTGCAGGTGTTGACGTCCACCACTTTCTTTTGAAAGAGTTTCTCAATTGCCTGCTTGATCTGAATCTTGTTAGCTCGCGGTCGGACGCGAAAGACATACTTGTTCTGCTTCTCGCTCAGAAGCGATGATTTTTCCGTCAGCGACGCTGTTTCAATAATGTCGAATGGCTCGTTCATTCTTGTCCTGCCTTGCCGGAGGCGGAGGTTCTTTCGGCTAACTTCGCCAGAGCACGGTCCGTTACTAAAATCTTCTCAAAGGTGAGCAATTGTTCCGTATTTACATCGCTCGCCGTCGCCAGCTTTACCGGCTTAACGTTACGCGCCGATTTGTAGGTGTTCTCATCAAATTGATCCGACACAATCAGAATGCGGCGCGCATCAGTCTGTTTCTTGACCAACTGCACGAAGGATTTAGTTTTTGCCTCTTTGACCGCGAACTCGCCAATCGTGAGCACATCGCCGGCATTGATCCGTTCGCTCAGCGCCTTTTGAAAGGCGAGCCGGCGTACCGATTTGGAAACTTTCTTGGAATAATCGCGCGGCTTCGGCCCGAAGACGACACCACCGCCGCGCCAGATGACCGATGATTTGTAGCCGGCCCGTGCGCGCCCCGTGCCTTTTTGTCGCCACGGTTTGGCCCCGGACAAATTCACATCCGCTTTCGTTTTGGTGTTAGCAGTGCCGGATCGCCGCGCCGCCCGCATCGCGACCACAACGTCATGAACTGCCTGCGTCCCGCGCCCGCCGTCTACCAGCGCGATCTTGGCCTCTTTCGCCGCTGCCTTGGTTAAAACTTTCGCGCTCATGATTTTTTAGCAGGCTTTTTGATCGCGGGACGCACCACCACGAATGATCCGTTTGATCCGGGCACTGCGCCGCTAACGAGAATTATTTTTTCAGATTCGCGCACTTGCATCACCTGTAAATTTTGCACCGTCACGCGCTCGTCCCCGAGATGCCCAGGCATGCCCATGTTTTTCCAGATCCGGCCAGGAGTAGAACGATTGCCGATGGCACCGTTCCGCCGGTGTGTCTTGGAACCGTGCGCGGCACCTTGCCCATGCATGTTGTGTTTCTTCATCACTCCCTGAAACCCTTTGCCTTTGGAGCGGCCAATCACATCCACGAAATCGCCCGCCTGAAATTGCGTCACGTTCAAATTCACTTCGCCCTCGGGCGGGTCAGCCCCGAGCCGAAACTCGCGAGAAAATCTTTTCGGTTCGACCCCGGCTTTCTTGAACGCGCCGATCTCGGAATTGTTCAACCGCGATTCCTTTTGCGCGCCAAACCCGACTTGCACGGCAGAGTAGCCATCGCGTTCCGCCGTTATCCGGCGAACTAAAACATTATCGCCCGCCGCGATCACGGTCACCGGACGCAGCTTGCCATTGGCGTCGTAGACGCTGGTCATGCCAATTTTTTGTCCAAGTAACCCGATGCTCATCTCTTAAACCCGTCAGCATTCGCTAAATCTTAATCGTAATATCCACGCCCGCTGGCAAATTTAATTTCTTCAATTCATCCACCGTTTTCGCGGTCGGGTCGATAATGTCCAGCAGACGTTTGTGGGTGCGGATTTCAAATTGATCCATCGATTTTTTGTCCACGTGCGGCGAACGATTGACGGTAAACTTTTCAATCAACGTCGGCAGCGGAATGGGACCCGCGACCCGCGCGCCGGTGCGTTTCGCAGTCTCGACGATTTCGACAGCGGATTGATCAAGCATGCGATGATCGAATGCCTTCAAACGAATGCGAATGCGCTGGCCGTTCGTCATTTCGTCTCCTTTTGATCAAGGATCGCGCTCACTAAATTCTGCGGCACCTGCTCGAAATGTGATGGCTCCATTGAGTAACTGGAACGGCCTTTGGAAAGCGAACGGATGGCAGTGGCGTAACCGAACATTTCCGCGAGCGGAACTTCCGCGTTCACGATGGTGAGATTGCCGCGCGCCTCGATGCTGTCGATGCGCGCTCGCCGGCGATTCAAGTCACCGATGATATCGCCCTGATACTCTTCCGGGGTACTGTTTTCCACTTTCATGATCGGCTCGAGCAGGATCGGTTTACCCTGTTTGAAACCATCTTTCATAGCAAAGATCGCCGCCATTTTGAAAGCGAGCTCGTTGGAATCGACTTCGTGATAACTGCCGTAAACGATATCGACTTCTACGTCGATGACGGGGTAACCACCGAGCACACCGTTTAGCACCGCTTCTTCGATGCCTTTCTTGACCGCGGGGATATATTCGCGCGGAATCACGCCGCCGACGATCTTGTTCTCGACCACCAAACCGGTACCTCGGCTAGCCGGACGCACGTCAACTTCCACGTGACCGTATTGTCCGCGACCGCCGGATTGCTTGATCAATTTCCCGACGCCGTGCGCGCCGCCTGTGATTGTCTCACGATACGCGATCTGCGGTTTGCCCGCGTTCGCGTCCACTTTGAACTCACGGAACATACGATCGCGAATGATTTCCAAATGCAGCTCGCCCATTCCGGCGATGATGGTTTGTCCGGTATCTTCGTGGGTGTAAACGCGAAAAGTGGGATCTTCCTCGGCGAGTCGTTGCAGCGCGACCCCCATTTTTTCCTGATCCAATTTTGTCTTTGGCTCAATCGCCATTGAAATAACGGGATCAGGGAACGTCGGCGGCTCGAGCAAAATCGGATAGTCCTCGTCGCATAGGGTGTCGCCTGTCGTGATATTTTTGATCCCGACGATCGCGGCAATGTCGCCGGAATAACAGGTCTCGATGTCTTCGCGTTTGTCCGCCTGAATTTGAATCAAACGTGAGATGCGTTCGCGCTTGTTCGTGCGCGGATTGTAAACCGTGTCGCCTTTTGAAAGCGTGCCGGAATAGACCCGGAAAAAAACAAGTTTCCCGACAAACGGATCACTCCAAAGTTTGAACGCCAGTGAACAAAATTTTCCGTTGTCGTCCGTAGGCGCTTGCATCGGTTCATGCGTGTCGGGCTCCATGCCTTTGGCTGGCGGAATTTCGAGCGGGCTCGGCAGATAATCGACCACGGCATCGACCAAGTATTGCACGCCGATGTTCTTCAACGCCGAGCCGCCGATCACCGGCACAAATTTGTTGGCGATGGTTTGGCGACGAATGCCCGCTTTTAACAATTCCGGCGTGACCGGCTTTTCGTGAATGACGGCCTCGGCCACCTCGTCATCGAGGTTTGAAACCTGTTCGAGCAGAGTGGCGTAAGCCTTGTTTACCGCATCGACATATTCCTCTGGAATATCTGTCACCTCATAGGTCGACCCAAGCTCATCGCTGTCCGAATAAATGATCGCCCTCTTATTAATAACATCGAGTTGGCCTTTGAGTTGATCTTCCCGGCCAAGCGGCAGCAAGACCGGCCAGGCGTTGGCGCCGAGTTTTTTGTGAATGCTATCCACCGACATCTCGAAGTCGGCGCCGACCCGGTCCATCTTGTTGATGAATGCCAGTCGCGGCACATTGTACTTCGTCGCCTGCCGCCAGACGGTTTCGGATTGCGGTTGGACGCCGGCGACCCCATCAAAAACGGCAATCGCGCCGTCGAGCACGCGAAGAGAGCGTTCCACTTCCGCCGTAAAGTCAACGTGACCCGGCGTGTCGATGATGTTAATGCGCTGCTTGATCCCTTCGAAGGATTTGTAAACACCTTCTTCCTTGCGTTGCGCCCAACTGCACGTTGTCGCCGCTGAGGTAATCGTGATCCCACGCTCACGCTCCTGCTCCATCCAGTCGGTCACAGTTGTCCCTTCGTGCACCTCACCCATCTTGTGGATCATG
>QHRA01000174.1 GCA_003221295.1 Verrucomicrobiota bacterium
AATGGAAGATGTCTCAAAAGTAAAAGTCGCGCGCGTCGAGCGCAGTGGCGACATCAGTTTTATCAAGAAAGAATAGGATCCTCATCGCATTCTCGCGCACCGTTCAAGAATTGAAGGGCGGCTGCGTCAGCCCCGAAAGCTTTCCGGGTTCACAGAAACGCCCTACAATTCCGTGTATTCGCAATTAGGATCCGACCGTGACGCCGCACGATAAGCTTTTCATTCCCGGTCCGGTCGAAGTTTCAGAAAGAACGTTAGCCGCCTTTTCCCGACCGATGATTGGGCATCGCGGCGAAGGCTTCAAAAGTCTCTACCGCGAAATTCATCCTCTCTTGCAGGGACTGTTCGGAACGAAGCAGCCTGTTTTTCTTTCCACCTCATCGGCCTGGGGCGTGATGGAAGCGGCCATCCGCAACGTCGTGCGCGAGCGCGTGCTCTGCTGCATGTGTGGCGCGTTTTCCGATAAGTGGCTCGACGTTGCGCGCCGCTGCGGAAAGGAAGCGGAGGCGTTGCAGGTCGAATGGGGCAAACATATCGATCAAAGGGCAATCGACCGCGAATTGGCGAGTGGGAAATTCGATGCCATCACCTTGATTCATAACGAGACCTCGACAGGGGTGATGAATCCGTTGCCGGAGATTTGCTGCACCCTCGCGAAATATCCCGACGTCGCGCTCATCGTCGATACCGTCTCATCCTTCTCCGCTGTCCCGATCGTGATGGATGCGCTCGGCATCGATGTCATGCTTACCGGGGCGCAAAAAGCGCTCGCCCTTCCACCAGGATTCTCTCTTTTCAGCGTTTCCGAAAAAGCATTCACCCGCGCCGAAAAGCAAAAAGATCGTGGCTATTACTTCGATTTTCTCGAATTCAAAAAACAGCAAAGCGAATTCATGACCCCGAGCACGCCCAGCATTGGGCATATTTTCGCGCTCCAATCAAAACTTGAAGAAATTTTCAGTGAAACTTTGCCGACGCGTTTTGGTCGTCACGCCCGGACAAATGCGCTCGTCCACGACTGGGTGCGTAAACGTAATTTCGAATTTTTCGCCGAAGAAAACTTTCGCTCCCTCACCCTCACCTGCGTCAAAAATAATCGCGGCATCGACGTGACGAAACTCGTGCGCGACTTGCGCGAAAAACATCATCTCGTCATCGACGGCGGCTATGGTAAAATCAAAGGCCAGAGCTTCCGCCTTTCCAACATGGGCGACGAAACCGAAGAAACCGTTTCCCATCTGCTCGCCTGCCTCGACGCTTGTCTGGGATAACCCACCCAATCAACTCTGGCTCGGCGCTCGCGCTGCCTGGCGCTAAATCCAGCGTCGAACCCGCCGTTTATAGCTGAGATATTCTTCTCCGAACTTGCGTTCGAGATAGCGTTCTTCGCGGGTAACGACGAGGCGGTCGATCAGAACCAGGCCGATCGGCACGGCCAGCAGCATCCACGCGCAATCGACCAGAAAGGCAATTCCCAGCGTCCACAAGGCCAAACCGATGTACATCGGATTGCGACTAAAACGATACGGTCCATGCGTGACGATGCGTGTGCTCGGATTGAACGGAATCGGGTCGGTGCCGGCACGCTTCTGAGTGACGAATCCGGCGATGTTGAGTAAAAGTCCAGCGACAAAGAAGATTGCCCCAAGAATCCATCGGAATGCGCCATGCACGAAGCTCGTTGGCACAAACCATTCCAGCGCAAGCGCCGCAGCGATTGGCAAAACGAATAACAGCGGCGGTGCGATCGACACAGCAGGACGATCTTCCTCGGGTGGCAATTCGGATGGCATGGAACGCTAATCCCTCTCAGTTTCGATCGGACTTTGAAAATCTGCGGGTGTCCATCGGAGACATTCATTCAAAAGAGGAAAATCCTCAGGCACGCGGAGCGGCAACTTGTGATTCCAAAGCGCGCTCCGCAGCTTCCTTCTCATCCGCCAGCGGTCGGAAAATCATCCAGACCCCGACAAGGACGAAACAGGCACCGAGGAGCGACCAGGCTGACAAGCGTTCGCCACCGAGCGCCCAGCCGAGTGCGATTGCGCCGGGTGGCGTGATCAGCGAGATAGTTTGCAATTTCGTGACCGACATAAGCGGCATTAGCCAGTAAAGAAGCAAAAAGGTGAGCGACGATCCGATGATCGCGAGATAGAGGAGGCAGAAAATTGCCGTTCCGGTCCAATGAAAACGCGCCGGGTTGCCGTCTACGATAAATCCCATCACCAGCAGTGGGGCGGTGCCGAAAATCATTTGCCACGCTGCCATCATGGCCGGGGCGAGATCCATCCGCCGCGATTTTAGCAACACATTTGAAAACGCCGCGCTGGCCGCACCGATGGTAATGCCGAGGCCGCCCAGGAATGCGAGCCAGCCGTTGAAACTAAGCAGGCGGGCGCAAATTAACGCGACACCGCCGATCGACACGAACGCGCCAAGCAGGCGCTGCCAGCGCAACGGTTCCTCCGGCAAGAGCCAGTGCGCGAACACCATTCCGAAAATCGGAATTGATGCCTGCAAAATCGCCGCCAGCCCCGAAGACACGTACAGTTCACCCCAAAACAAGAGCACATAGTTGATCGCGAACATGAGCACGCCGGTGAAAGCGAGCACGCCGTAATCCGATCGGCGCTTTGGCCGCAGACGGGTATGCCCAACCGAAACCGCGATCAAGGCAACGATCGCGATCAGAAAACGGATCGCGACGTATGAGATCGGCGGCAAATCGCGCAAGCCGACTTTAATCGCGAGCCAGGTCGAGCTCCAGACAATGCAGAGCGTCAGCCACGCTGCCGGAATGCGCCAGTCAATCCGCTTTCTCGTTCCCGAATTTCCCACAAACATTCAGCGACATTCGCGGCGCTCGGCTGAATCGTAAAGCGCTGTTGACCTAACATCGCCCCGCCAGTTGCTCTGCGAGACACGATTCGAATGCGATGGGGCCTACCATGGCAAATTTCGTTACCCTGCTCGACATCGGCTGCTGGGCGGTTTGTTTTTGGTGGATGCATCGCATTTCAGAACGGCAGAACACCATGCTGCATGAGCTGCAACAACAGGCTCGCACTATCGAAGAACTCTCTAAGGAAGAGCACGAAATTCTTAAAGAATTGCATCCGACGGTACAGAAAATCGAAGAGGGCGTCGATCGGGTGAAAGAATCGACAGAGGCATGACCGAGCCGCCGACCTGCCGCAGGAGTCGCTCGAGGACGTTGACAGCTCGCAGCCGGCGCGAATGCTCGTACTCGATGATGCCTCCCGACAAATTGCGTAGCCTTGCGCTTGATCTGAATGAGACCGCTCCACGCAGCCCGTATGCACCGCTCGGAGCTTCGTTCCCTGCCGTTGCGGCTCGGCTGGTCGACAAATGCCGTGCTGAACTACTCGGCCGGGCGGGCTCGTATCATTACAATTGTCCGATGGATCGCCGGTTTTTCGCTGCCACCGGTCTCGAGCCGGCGGCGTTGCGTGACTTTATTTCCACCGGCGCCGACGATGTTGAGGTGGCGAGTTGGATGCGGGCGCATACCAAAGCGCCGCCGGGGAAGATAACCGCCTGGAGTCGCCGCTTCCGCGCGAACCCCCTCTGGCGGGTGCTTGAGTTCGAGGACTGGCTGCACAAAATGTGGCAGCGTCGCGGGCGGAACTGAGTGGATTAGGTGGTTCTGACTGGAACGTTTTTGTGCGTGCTTTGCAAAAAAGCGAAGGGCGCTCCGTTTCCGAAGCGCCCTTCATAATTTGATGGCGGTAAGCCGAATTCTGTCCGATTGATTTCTCAACCGGGACGATCATTTATCTCATCAAGATTTCTCCAGATGCCGATAAACACCCGGCGGTCATAGACCGCCGCTACAGGTTTATCTGGTGCGACGATACCCGGAGATAGACGGACCGGCTGTCCTCCTCCTGTTTTGTCTTGCACCGCATGGGGTTTTTCCTGCCGCGCGAATTACTTCGCGCGCGGTGAGCTTTTACCTCGCCTTTTCACCCTTGCCTGCGCTTTTCTCAAAGAACCGGCGGTATCATTTCTGTGACACTTTCCGTCGCCGCAATCTTACGAATGCAACGCCCGCGTTTTCTACGCGGCATGCTGCCGTATGGTGTTCGGACTTTCCTCTGGCAAGCCTCACGACTCTCCAGCGATCGTCTGCCATCACGCATAGTCTACCACGATCGGCACCAAAGGAAAGAAAACCACGGATATGCATTGATTCGCCCTTCGCCAGGCGCTGAAGCCGGCACGCGGGGGCGCATGTCTCCCCCAATCGACACCTGTTCGATCCGCATCCGCCGCGTTCTATTTCTTTTCCTGATTGGGAGCATTTACAGTTTCAAACCAATGCGCGAGAAAAAACTTTTTCTCCGTCGGCAAAAACGTTTTTGAAGGAGCAATGATCGGGCGCAACGTCGTCGTCATTTGAAAACAGACTAGGATAAAGATGAGGCTCCAGATTCTGAGATGACCCCTGCTCCGTGCGCCGAGGAACCGGCCCGTCGCGTCGATCAGACGTAAGCCAAAACGGATTCCTATTACCCAAAAGAGCAAATGAAGCGCGCCCAGGAAAGCGATGGAGTCCGTTGATTGCGAAAAAATCCAGGCCACCGGTGCAAAACCGATCAGCAAAATGGAACTTAAACAAACGGCCGCGAAAAGTGCGCCGCAAACACTGCGCAGTTGTGCGTCAATTCCGCCTAGGCAGGTGAAAATGTAAAGGCTCGGCAAGCAAATCAGCACCGCCAGCAAAGTGCCCAGTCCGAGCTTGGCTGGTGCGATCCACATTTGCGCCCCGCCCGATTGCGCGCCGACAACTGTTCCATAAATCGCAACGCCGATGAGGCCGAAAATGAGCAGCCAACCCGCCAGAACTGGCGCCTGTTTTTGATGCAGCTCATGAACGACGCGTCCCGGATGCTTCAACAAGTTTTCGAGGACGTTGATTGGGTTTTCTGGGTTCGGCATTGGCTCAAAGACGAAATTGTTGGCGAACAATGGTGGTTGTTTTGATGGAAGTGGTGGTGGGTTCATTTGGTATTTGGTTTTGCTTTTTTGTTTAGAAAAAGAGATGCTGAAACGCGCGCCAGACTGCTTCGTAGAAATTTCCGCGAAGCGGATCATCGCGGAGAAATTGCACAGTCAGACCGGGCGAGCCGATAAAAGGCCGCAAATTCCACGCGAGCTGCGCCCCGAGAAAAAGATTGCCGCCGAGCCAACTAAATAGAACCGCACGGGCTGTCGCGTCGCGGCCGGTCATTCTTCGCAACAAGTCGAGCAACCGCCGGTTGGCCATGATCCCGGCGAAGGCAATCGCAAAGACATGCGTGAGCAATATCATGCTGTGGCCGACGATCGCGTTTGCCGATCCAAGCAGCGGCGCGTTGTAGAGAACAAAGAGCGTGACCGGACTGAGCGCGCCGAGAATCACGGCCGCAATCGCGAAACTCATCAAAATTGCAAGCGCGGTTTGCTTGAAGGAAAGGCCGGAACCGAAAAGTTGCGCAAGCATTCCGTTGACCGCGCCGTTGCTGATGCAGGTCAGAAAAATCAGCAGCGGAAACTTCATCGCAGTGAAAACCGACTGCAGCGGTGCTCGCCAAAGTCCGATGGTAGCGCCGTAAACAGACGAGCCGACGACAATCGCCAGGCAATAGGTGCCAAACCAACGCCATCCCGGCTTTTCCAGTGAAACCGTGCCGACCTCGCCGCGCAACAACGTCTTGAAATGTTCAATCATGGAATTCTTCGAGCCGCTGGCGCACCGCCTCGACCGTTTCCGGTAGGGTGGAAGTTCCTCCAGTGAGCCCGACCACGCGCACGCCGCGGAACCATTCGGGCTGCAATTCTTCAGGACGTTCGATGTGCAATGCTCTTTTGCCCGCGGCGCGACAGGTTTCGACTAATTGACGCGTGTTGTTGCTCTGCCGGCCGCCAACGACAACGATGACCTCCGCCACCTCGATCAATTTTTTAAGCGCGAGCTGTCGATCTTTTGTCGGTTTGCAAACCGTGTCCGCGAATCGAATCTCGGCGCCTGGATTCGCTCGGGCGATTTCCGCGACCAGCGCGCGAACGCGATCGATTGGTTGAGTCGTTTGCGAAATAATCCCGTAACGCGGCTGCGCCGGAAGATTTTGGATATCGGCGGATTCATTGATGACAAAGGCATCGGCAAAATCTCCGACCAAACCACGCACTTCGACGTGATTGGCCAGGCCGATCACCACCGGAAAATAACCGGCCTGCACCAGTCGCTTGAGTTGTTCGTGCGCATATCGAACAAGCGGGCAGGTGCCATCAGCGACAACCAAGCCACTTTTGCTTAGGGCTTCGCGACGTTTGTCGGAAGCGCCGTGCGCAGTAAACATGACGCGGGAAGTTTGCGGAGCGCGATCGGAAGGTTCTTCGTGAACGCCCTGAGCGCGCAGCTGCTCGCGCACGATGGGGTTGTGCACCAGTTCACCGAGAATGGTGAGGGGGGCTTCCCGGGCGAGGGCCTGCGCCTGGGCGATGGCATCGCGGACCCCGAAACAGATCCCAAAATGTTCCGCTGTAATAACCTTCATTTACTTTGTGCCACAAAGCTAGTCCCCAAAAATTTTTACGCCTTCCCGCTCTTTGTCATTCCGAGCGCAGTCGAGGAATCTCACTCCTATCCGAGAAAATAATTAGAGATGTCTCGACTGCGCTCGACATGACAAAAGTGGTCATTTTCTCCCGGCTTTCACAATTTGCTCCAGTACCCGCAGATACTCCTGAAAGGCCGAGCGTCCCTTCGCCGTCAGGGCGTAGCTCGTTTGCGGGCGATCGCGAATTTCTTTCGTCACCGCCACCAATCCCAGTTTGTGCAACGTCCGGAGATGAGTGATGAGATTGCCATCGCTCATGTTGAGTTCGGCTTTGAGATCTTGAAACGACCAGGGCATCCGCGTCGCCAGCAAGGTCATGATGGAAAGACGACCTTTCTCGTGAATCGCTTTGTCGAGTTTGTCGAAGTCGGGCATTTTTCATTCGCTCTCAGCCCGTACCGGCGACTTCCAGACGCACACTGCATAAATCAAATGGTAGAGACCGAAAGTGGCACCCATCGCCAGGTTGGGGACCAGCGGCGTGGCGTAATATTCCAACTGCCGTGATGCGACCATCATTGCCGCGGCTGTCATCAAAAAAGCCCATCCCAGGAACACGAGCGATCGAGGTGCGAAATGCTGGGTAGCGATTAAAGCCAGCCCATAAAATCCGATCCAGACGCGCACCAGCAGAAGTTCATTGTCGAATTCGTAGCCGTCGTAAAAAAACCAGATGGTGGTCGCGGCTGGAAGCACCAGGCAGGGCACGATGGATCGAAGCGCGAGTTTCATCGACGGCGAAATGAAAGGGCGACCATCGCGCTGCGCTTTTCGCCAGACGAAAAATGTGTTTAAGGCAAGCAAAATGGCGAGTGCACAGAGCCAGAGTGAAGCAAAGCCACGAGTAGAAATATGGCGCATCACTTCCGGCGCCTTCTCCGCCCAGTGATGTTCACGCAGCCAAATGAATGCGGCCAAGGTAATGGCAATGACGCCGCCGGCGAGGGCGGTAGGCGCGGAAATCGCGCGATAAATCGTCGCGCGTTCCATCAAGGTCCGAATGATCCGAAGGTGTTCCTCGGCGCGGTCGCGTTCGTGCATTAAATAACTTTGTAATACAAAGCTTGAAGCCCGGCAAGAAAATTTTTAACGCCAATTTTCCCGGCTAGTAGGGCGACGCTCCGCGGAGCCAGCCTCGCCCTACCGCGCGGGATCACAACGGCGACGGCACGTTCATCAGAAAGATCACGATCATAATGAGCCCGATAAAAAGTTTCGCGATTACGCCCGCTAGACCGCCCAGAAATGTGCCCCAGCCGGCGCGGCCGGCTTTCATGATTTCTTTCCCGCCAATAAGTTCGCCCGCAATCGCCCCGATTACGGGCCCGACGAAAAGCCCAAGCAACCCAAAAGCTAATCCGATGAGCGCGCCGGCTGCGCCGCCAATCAGACCCCATTTTGTCGCGCCGAAGCGTTTCGCCCCCATGTATCCGGCAGCAGCATCAATTGCGTAGGTTAGAAGCGTGAGCGCCAACATCGCAATGAGCGCGCTCATGCCAAGACTGCGATCTGCGCCCAGCGCCACACGATGGACCACTGCCACCGCCAGGATAATTGTCGTTCCTGGCACGATCGGGATTACCGTTCCGATCAACCCGAGAGCCATTAGCACAATTGCAAACAGCCACCAGAACGCTTCCATGGGATTGATGAATCGTGATCCGTGAGTTGTGAATCGGCAATTAACGATTCAAGCGCAACAGTTGCGCGATCTTTTTTTGACCGACGAAGTGTCGATCTTATACTGAAATTCTGTCATGCCACTCGCTGTTGGAACAAAAGCTCCGGACTTCACTCTGCCCACTAAAACGTCAGATGGACCGAAACAGATCACGTTGAGCGAAAATTTCGGCAAACGAAACACCTTGCTCGCATTTTTCCCAATGGCGTTTACCAGCACCTGCACGACGGAAATGTGTGGTATCAGCTCCGACCTTGCCGCCTACGCTGAGATGAACGCGGCGGTTTACGGAATCAGCGGGGATAATCCATTCGCACAGGAAGCCTGGGCCCGGAAAGAAGGAATCGTGGTGCCGCTTTTGAGCGACTATGAGCACAAGGTCGCGCGCATCTACGACGCCATCTACGAGTCCTTTCTTCCGCAGATCGGACTGGGCATGAGCGGTGTGCCGAAGCGCGCCACCTTTGTGATTGATCGTGCTGGGGTAATCCAGTACGTCGATTGCAACGACGACGCGCGCGTAGTGCCCGATTTCAACAAAGTGAAAGCGAAATTAGCGGAGCTGGTATGACGACAGGAACATTGTCATCCCGAGCGAGAGTCGAGGGATCCCGTTGCGAAAACTTAAGGCTAGCGCCGCGGGATTCTTCGACTGCGCTTTGCTTCGCTCCGAATGACCAAACTCGTTAATGAACGACGAATTCAAGAGCGTGCAAAAGTTCGACGCCGGCAATTGGCGTGAAGGATTTTTCCATTCCCTGCCAGAATTAGAAAAACAAGGTGTCGGCAAGATTTCGCGCCTCCCCATCAGTATACGCATCGTGCTCGAGTCCGTCTTGCGAAATTGCGATGGCAAAAAAGTGCGCCGCAAAGATGTGGAGACTTTGGCCAATTGGGACGCGAAAAAGCCCGCCAACGAAGAAATCCCGTTCGTCGTCGCGCGGATCGTTCTGCAGGATTTCACCGGCGTGCCGCTGGTGGTCGATCTGGGCGCGATGCGCAGCGCGGTGCAACGCCTTGGCGGCGATCCCAGAATCATCGAACCGCTGGTGCCGGTTGATCTGGTAGTCGATCATAGCGTCCAGGTTGACTTTTTTGGCTCAGCCCAAGCATTGCGATTGAATTTGGAGATGGAGTTCAAGCGTAACCGCGAGCGCTACCAATTTTTGAAATGGGGCCAGCAAGCCTTTAAAACCTTCCAACTGATTCCGCCCGGAATCGGCATCGTGCATCAGGTTAACCTCGAATATCTCGCGAAGGGCGTTCTAAGCCAGAAGTCAGAGGTTAGAGGTCAGAGGTCGGAGATCTTTTATCCTGACACTTTGGTTGGCACTGATTCACACACCACCATGATCAATGGGCTTGGTGTCGTCGGTTGGGGCGTGGGCGGAATTGAAGCGGAAGCTGGGATGCTCGGGCAGCCGGTTTATTTTTTGACGCCGGAAGTCGTGGGCGTGCATTTGAGCGGGCGCCTGAAGGAAGGCGTCACTGCAACCGATCTCGTCCTGCACATCACTCAAATGTTGCGGGCGCAAAAGGTAGTCGGGAAATTCGTCGAGTTTTATGGCGAGGGTGCGGCATCCTTGCCGGTACCCGATCGTGCCACCATCGGCAACATGTCGCCGGAGTACGGCGCGACCATTGGATATTTCCCAGTCGATCAGGAATCGGTGAATTATTTGCGCGCCACTGGTCGCACTGACGAGCAATGCGCCGCGTTCGAAAATTACTTTCGCACGCAGCAAATGTTTGGCATGCCGCGCAAGGGCGAAATCGATTACAGCGTCGATCTGGAACTGGATCTCGGCCAGGTTCAGCCAGGGGTAGCTGGACCGAAGCGGCCGCAGGATCGAATCAATCTCCCCGAGCTCGGCCGAACTTTTCGGTCGCTCTTGCAAAAACCGGTGAAGGACGGCGGCTATGGGATGGAAAATGTCGATCTCGGCGCGAAACATCCGGTGCAATTAAACGGCAGCGCGCCGCAGGACGACGAGATGGCTTCGACCGACAACCGCAACCAGGGAATCGAACCCGGGGACGAACGAAACAAAGTCGAGATGGTCGCTAATCGCCCGACACCCGACACAGCTCGCGAATTCAAAGCTTCGACCGCGGATCCATTTCGACATGGTCGGAGTGAAATCGGCCATGGAAGTGTGTTAATCGCGGCCATCACCAGTTGCACCAACACCAGCAATCCGAGCGTGATGCTGGCGGCCGGTTTGCTGGCCAAGAAGGCGGTCGAACGTGGGATGCGAGTCGATCCGGCCGTTAAGACTTCGCTCGCGCCGGGCTCGCGCGTGGTTTCGGATTACCTAACGAAAACTGGGCTGCAATCGTACCTCGATCAGCTTGGGTTCAATCTGGTCGGATATGGTTGCACCACCTGCATTGGTAATTCGGGCCCACTTCACCCCAAGATCGAGAAAGCGATTCACGATTACGACCTGGTCGCGGCCTCGGTCCTTTCGGGAAACCGCAATTTCGAAGCGCGCGTCCATCAAAACATCAAGGCGAATTTCTTGATGTCGCCCCCGTTGGTAGTCGCGTTCGCACTTGCCGGCCGGGTTGATCTTGATCTGACAAAAGAGCCGATCGGCAAGGACGAAAGCGGAAAGGACATTTTTCTGCGCGATCTCTGGCCGAGCTTGAAGGAAGTGCGCGACGCCATGCAGTCCGCGCTTACGCCGGAAGTTTTCCGCAAACTTTATCGCGATTTCGCCGATCAAAATCCGAAGTGGAACGAAATTCCATCCAGCACCGGTGACATTTATCAATGGGACGAAAAGAGCGATTACATTCATGAACCGCCGTTCTTCAAAGATTTCTCGATGGAGGCCGGGAAGATCGAAAACATTGCTGGCGCGCGCGCTCTCGGAATTTTCGGAGACTCAGTTACGACCGATCACATTTCGCCAGCCGGCGCGATCAAGGCGAGTGCTCCAGCGGGTCAATATCTAATGTCCCGCGGCATCAAGCCGGAGGATTTTAACAGCTACGGTTCGCGCCGCGGGAATGACCTGGTGATGACGCGCGGCACGTTCGCCAATGTGCGGATCAAGAACCTGATGGTGCCGGGGACGGAAGGTGGCGTGACGAAATATTATGGTCCTGCCGCTGGGACAGCGGCAGCTACATCGAGCGAACAGATGTCGATCTATGACGCGGCGATCAAGTATCAAAAAGAAAACGTGCCGCTGGTTATTCTGGCTGGGCACGAATATGGAACTGGTTCATCGCGCGATTGGGCGGCCAAAGGAACACGATTGCTCGGAGTGAAAGCAGTGATTGCGGCGAGCTTTGAGCGCATTCATCGATCGAATCTTGTCGGAATGGGAGTGCTGCCCTTGCAATTTCCCGAAGGCACAAATGCACAGACGCTAAGCCTTAATGGCTCGGAAATGTTTTCTATCACCGGGCTATCCGATTCCATTGAACCGGGAAAAACCGTGACACTGGAAATCGAGTGGAAAAATGGAAAGCGCGATTCAGTTCCCGTTAAATTGCGAATCGATACCCCGATCGAAATTGATTACTACCGCCACGGCGGGATTCTGCAGTTCGTCTTGCGCCAGCTACTCGCCAGTAAGTAAGGCGCGTACTCAGAATGTAGCAGCGACGCCCTTCAAAGGGTCCGCAGCGCGCTTCTCCACGATTCGGAACAACGTGGCGACGAAGGCGTCGTCATCAACGGGCAAGATGCCCGTTGGCCCCACCGCCAGGATGCCCGTGCTACTGCTCCGGCTGTACCCGATACCGCACCGCAATTCTTTCCGGTTCGGGCACCGGACTAAGATCGGCGCGTTCCGTTGCTGTTATCCAGTCCGACCATGGTTCATCCTCCTGGCGCGGTTTTGCGCGCAGCTTGAGCTTGATAAACTGGCCTGCACCTCCCTCGCCCTCGATTGAAACGAAAAGATCGCGATTGAAGGTTTGCGAGAGCAACGACGCTTTGCCGGGAACAAAAACGTAGCCATCGCGAGTCGCAATTTTGTCGTAATCGAGCAATGCGTTGCGGTTATCCCGGTTGTTAGCATAAAGACTGGCGTGCAATGTTTGCTCGCTTGGCTGGGCGGGCAACTTGAGCGTCGGAGGAATCTTAAGTTCGAACTCGAGTGCGAGTGATTTGCCATCCAGTTTGGGTGGATGATCGGCCGCGAGATAGAGAACGCCTGAAACACCAGCAGCGAGTCCAATCGCAATTCCGAGTGCAATCCCCTGTGCCTTGGCAAAGCCGCTGAATCCGGTCCCGCGACTCCGCAGAGCGACGACCAACCCGATGATAAAGCCAACGATGAGACCGAGCGGCGCCAGCGCAAAAAGGATCAACATCCCGCGCCCACCTTCGAAATCAGAAACGTGATAGAGCTCGGTCAGATAAAGCGACGCCACGACCGATAGAACCGCGCCCGCAATCGCCGTGAAAAACGCGATCACGATAACGCGCAGCGCTCTCATTCTAGAAGCATGCCCGCCAAACGTAGCAACTGACAAGTATATTTTAGACCGAGCGTAATCGGATGATTGTAGGCCGTCTCTGCGAGACGGCAGAATTGAAGGCGTCTGACCAACACGTCCTAGTTAAAGGTCCTTCGACCCCGAAAGCTTTTGAAGACTCGGAAGCGAGACTTAAGAGGACCGGGCTTAGCCGCTTGAACGCTGGGCGATCGCTTCGGATTCCGATGGGGCGACTGGCCGGTTGTAGTATTCGGAATACTGGTAGTAGTAATACTCTGGCAATGATGTATCGACACAATTCAGGATTACTCCGGGCACGCCGACCTGGCGGTTGTAAAGTAGCTCGAGTGCCTTCTTCGTGAGCCGAGCCGAAGTATAAGAAAGCCGGACGACGAGCAGGGTGGCATCAATCTTTGGGGCGAGGCTGGTAGTATCATCGGCCGCCAGCACGGGCGAGCTATCAATGATGATGTAGTCGAATTGATGATAGATCTCCTTTAGGAATTGATCGGTGGAATCGCGGAGCAGATGTTCACTTGGCTGCGCCAGGGTTTTGCCACGCGTCACCAGGAGCAAGCTGGGATAAGCCGTTGGCATGACAACTTCCTGCCACGGTACTTCCTGCTGTAATACTTCCGCAAAACCAATGCGCGAATTACTGCCGAATTGTTCGCGTAATGCGCCGCGGCGCAGATCGCCATCGATCAAAAGAGTGCGCGCCCCGGAAAGGGCCAGGGCGATGGCAAGGTTGGCCGACACCGTAGACTTACCCTCGTTTGGGACCGCGCTGGTGACCAGTATGGTTTTCGGCCTTGGTCCTTCGTACGGCATGAAGAGGAGAGAAGACCTAATATTGCGATATGATTCGGCAAAGATGTGTCTGGGATCGTCCGGTTGCAGCAACGCCATTGTGCCTTTGACTTTCTCTTTCGGAATCTGGCCAACCACATTCTCCGAGAAATGACGTTGAAACTCGCCGTAGGAAGCCATCCGATCGTCGATCCGATCGAGCAGAAGAAGAACCATGATCCCGACCAGAGCGCCGCCGCCGAAACCGAGAAGTAAACTCTTTAGTAATCCCGGGCGAACGGAAACCGGAGTTGTCGCCGGTTCCATGATCGAGATTTGATCGCCGGTCTCGATTACCTGCGATACATCAACTGACTTCAAATCGTTCGTTAGCCGCTCATAGAGTAGTTTAGTACGATCGACTTTACCCTTGATGCGATTGAATTGTGCGAGGCGCTGACTGAGGTCGAGCGCTTTTACTTCCCACTCCTTAATGTTGCCTTGCAAATTTTCCATCTGTTTGCCAATGGATTTGCGCCGGGTTTCGAGCTTCTCGACGGCGTCGGAACGGAAAAGGTCAATCAACTTCTCCTGCTTCGAGATTTCATCGTTTAGCTTGATGATTTTGGGATGCTTCGGCCGCAGGTCCTGGGAAAGAGTGTCGCGTTCTGCTTTGAGCAACTGGACTTGTTGCTTGGCCTTGAGATAGTCGCCTTCCGGACCGACATCGGAAAACGGCATGCCTACCTGATCGTTAGCTGAAGGATTCGGTGAAGCCTCCGTCTGCGTCTTCTCTCCACGATCGAGGTTCTGATCAAGATCAAGTTTCTCGAGGAGCTCGTATTCAGTCTTCAGGCGCGCGTAATCTTGATTCAATTTCACCAGATACTGCGCGGCACTATTTCCTTCTTCCTGAATAAATCCGATGTTGTTCTGTTTTTGAAAATCAAGCATTTCATCCTCGGCCGCGCGCAAGTCTTTCTCGACTTGAATTAACTGCTCGGTAATGCCGGTAGTAAAGGTATGGGTCTGGCCCTCCCGCATTCCTCTTTTGAAGTCGAGATACTTCTGCATCACGGCATTGAGGTAGATCTGGGTGTAGTCGGGCGAGCTACCAATTGCCTGAAGCTCGAAGATGGAAGTGCGCGGGCGTTGCGCGACGCTTAGCTCAACCGGCACTGGCTGGAGTTCGGGATTAGTGGAACGGACCAGGGCGGCCGCGGCGCGGCGCACTTCGGCGCTTTGCATCAGCTGGATTTGGGTGCCGTAAAAATTGACGTTGTCTTCGCTGTAGACTGGACCCTGGTTGATGTTGAGCTTCCCGGCCAGCATCATCTTGCTGGTGGATTGAAACGAGGGTGGGGTTTGAAAAATGAGCCAGGCCTCCACAAAAAGACCGCAACAAATGGTAAGCAGGAGAATCCACCAACGCCGAAGAAGGAGCGATTTGTAGCGATAAATCCGCGTGAAAAACGCGGTGGACCACGGCGCCGCGGCGGGTCGCTCGAGAGGCGCGTTCATACTACATGTTGATCAACCGTTGCGGCACGTAGATCTGATCGTCCGGCTGTAAGACCATGTCTTCGTCGGTGCGTCCTTCTTCAATTACCCGTTTCAAATCGATCGTAAAATCCTGGCCGTTCTTCCGTGTGACTTTTACTTTTCGCTTGTTGGCAAAATCGCCGAAGCCGCCGGCCCGAATAATTGCCTTACTCACGGTATAACTTTCATCAGCCGGAATTTCCTGCGGACCCTGGCCTTTGACCGAGCCATAGACGTAAATCCGGCCGCGAGATTTCTCGCTCACTCGCTCGATCGCGAGGATGACGGTGGCGTGATAATAATACTCCTTCTCGAGCGCGGCTTTGATGGCGAAGGCCAGGTCGCGGCAGGTCCGTCCCTTTGCCGGCACCAACCCAATATAAGGAACCTCCAACTCACCATTGTCGTTCACGCGCAGGTGTTGCGACTCCTCATCGCGATCTTCCACTACGCGAAAGCTCACGTAATCATTCGACCCCAGCCGTTTCTTATCGTCAAGGACACTCATTGAATTGGTCCGCATGACGGTAGTGGTCACCGGCAGATCAGGCGGAAGCGACTTAGCCGCCGTCGGAGACGGACTGGTTTCCTGCGCTACTAACGAGAAATTGGATAGCGCGAGGATGATGATTATGAACACAATGACCTTCATCCTCTACTTCTATTCTTAAAAGCTGTAAGTGCCGTCGAACGCGATGCGGTTCTGGGTGTAATCGCGGAACGGAACATCTGAATCCTTTTCCGTAAATTGATAGCGCAACCCGAGGGTAACGTGCGGCGTCAATTGATAGCCGATGGTAATGGCGCCGCCGTAACGATGCAGGTGTTCGTCGATAAAGCCGCCGGAGTCATCGGCGTCCTCATAGAACACTTCGGTCGAAAGCAAGGTATTACGAATGATATTCCAGGTCACGGTATGCCGGACATAATTCAGGGTAATAAAGTTGGAGTTCACCCCAAGCTGACTTTCATGACCGGCAGAGAGGGTTTGCGTGATATAGGCGTTGAGCCGGTGAGAAATGAGGATATTGGCATAATAATCGTGCACATCGTTCGAATCAAAGACCGAGCCGGTGTTATCGAAGTTGATCATCTGATAACCACCTGCGACACGCACCCTCATGTAGTTGGTCAACTGGGTTTCGAGAAATGCACCGGCGGTGACGGCATTCGAGTCATTCAGCACGTTCTGATCATAATAGGTATGGACAAAACTCGATTCCAGACCAACCCCGGTAGTATTGGTTAAAGTAAAGGCGAGCGACCCGACCAGAACTTCCGCGTTACGATTGAGGTAATCGAGGTCGGAGTTAGTTGAAACGTAAAGGTAGTGATCGTAGCCGAGAGTCGCCACTGCCTTGTTCAAGTCCCACAGGACGGAAATCCCGGCGCTATTTTCGAAACGGCCATAGTCAATCACGTTACTGAGCTGCAACTCGCTGATCGGATCCTGTTGCAGGGAAAAGCGATCGTGAAAGTTAATCCGGAAATCGCCGACGAAAACGTCGAGGGCGAGTTGCGAGCCCGGGGTGAGCAGAACGCCGTTTGTGTCCTGGCTGGAGTGATCAAGATAGAAGGCATAGCCGAGGCCGATATCCAATCGCAAGGTATTGAGCTGGGTGACTGGCCAGAGAGCATTGATCGTTACTTGTGGGTGAATGATGAAGTCGCTCTCGGGCCTGTTTTCAGAAAGATTGATGTTGTCGTTATACTCGAAGCCAAGGGTCGCACTGATGCGATACTTAATGGCGCCGGTCATCAAATTGTAGGGAATGTGCTCGATGTCCTGACGGCGGGCCTCGGCCGCTTCTTCGCCGGCAAGAGAGGGCCGAACGGCATCTTGCGCCAAGGCCGACCACGCTCCGAATAATGTGCAGACAAGCAAAACGAAACCTAATCGTTTGCCACGAGGGCAGACAGAAAGGAGGACTCTCGGGCTCATTAAGACCACGTGCCCAAGTCTAAAAGATCGACCAGCAAAAGGCGGCGCGACCGCCCTGGCCCGCTCGCCCTCAAATCGATGCAAATCTGGCACTTGGTTAAGGTTTCGAATCCGCCGCCACTGACATTCCAGCTTCAACGTGGCGGTGCGGTCCTACCGACGGTTACTCAGAGATACGATGTAATTCAAGGAAAAACAGGGGCTTCGCCGGGGAGTTTTTGGCGGAAAAGCTACCAAAAAAGAAAAAGTGTGGCGCAGTCTAAGCTTTCAAATAGTGACGTATGTCGAAGCCCTGGCGTGCAATCGTTCTGATTCTGGCCACCACAAGTTCCGCGATGTGGGCTGCGCCGACAGTCAGAGCGACGTCCAATGACACTCGAAACGCTGCTCAGATGAGCCAAACGGAGAAGAACATTCTGACCCTGGACAACGACACCATTAGCTGCTCACTCCCTGAAGGCGACACCACCTTTATTATCTCGCTCGTGCGGAGTTCCCCGCTCGATCGCTTCACCTTTATCAACGAAAATACCACGGCTCGGGGCGAACTCAGAATTGCGGTCTCGAACGAGAAACTTTCGGCCGACAGCGACAAATGGACGCCGGTGGACGGCGCAACTTCATTTAAACGCAAACGTCTCTTCAGTGTCTCAGTGCTCGGGGTCGAAGCAAAATATGTTCGACTCACATTTCATGTTGAGCACGAAAACGACATCGCTGCTCTCGGATGGCAAGGCATCCGCACAGTTAGCCGTTGATCAGAAAGTTACAATCGCGCGATTTAGTTCTTCCGATCGCGAGGGACAAATGCGAGCGGTGCCAAGTTCTAGGGGTTGCTACTCGACGAAAATTTCGCTTTGGTGAAAAGAGCATTCTGATTTGAGACAGGAACCGCGGTCGGCCGTCATGTTTTCCATAAGTTTCGCGTATGTCCGCATTTTCTATCCTAAATCAAATGCGCCGTTCCCAAATCTCACCCATCTGAATTAGCGGCACGGAATTAGCTTTTTCTGGGCACGGGCGTCACCGGCGCGGCGAATGCGAGCAATCACGGCAACTCACACCCAAACGCGACGGCAACGGGAGGCGGGCAGAAAAAATTCGCCTCGGCGTAAAAGCAATGAGAACCAACGACAGACTTCGCGGAAAACCGCTGCGACGAAAAGTGCGGATCATTATCAGCTGGTTGCCCGGGCTACAAAGGATGCAATTCGGGATTGGAATTTAAACAGCGACGAGCTCACCTGGCCACAAGGCCTTGATTCCCTCCTCGGTTATTCTCCGAGCGGATCAGGTCAGACAATCGCTTTCTGGGAACAGCAGATTCATCGCGACGATCGATCCAGAATCGCAGCCTCTATTCGCGAGGCTATCAAATCCAAGGCGGAGCATTGGTCGGGCGAATATCGTTTTCGACACGCTCAAGGCCATTACCTTCAGTTGTTGGAGCGCGCCCTGCTTGTGCGCGACAAAAATGGCCGCGCCGTGCGGTTCGTTGGCGCGCTCATGGATGTGACCGCGGGCAAACAACTGCGAGACCAGCTCTCACATTCCCAGAAAATGGAAGCGTTCGGTCAACTGGCCGGCGGCGTCGCCCACGATTTCAACAATTTCCTGACCGCAATTCTCGGCTATAGCGACCTGCTGGTGGCGGAAATTCAGGGCCGCGGCACCGGCGCAAAATACCTCAGCGAAATTCGCAGTGCCGCCGGGCGAGCCGCCTCACTGACCAAGCAGCTTCTCACTTTCAGCCGTCGCCAACCGCTGGAACCCCGCGTTCTGGAAGTAAACACGCTGATTCATAATCTCGAGCGTTCAATCCTGCGACTGCTTGGCGAAAACATCTCCGTTCTTTGCGAGCTGATGCGGGAAAAAAAACACATCAAAGTCGATCCGGATCAATTCACCCAGATTATCATCAACCTCGCAGTTAACGCACGCGATGCGATGCCGGCTGGAGGCACACTGGTACTGAAAACGGAGACGATTTCGACAAATGGGAAATCAGTGCCGGAACTGCCGTCGGGTAAATACGTCCGTATTAGCGTGATTGATAACGGCATGGGGATGAGCGAGGAAGTGAAGGAGCGTCTTTTCGAACCGTTCTTTACCACGAAAGATGATCGTCACGGCAGCGGGCTCGGCCTCGCTACTTGCTATGGAATTGTTGGTCAGAGTGGCGGTCACATCACCGTTGAGAGTGAGCTCGCCAAAGGCACCGCCGTGCACATCTACCTCCCTGAGGTTGCCGCGCCTCCGGCGGCCGCCTACCGAAAGCGGCCGAAATTGCCAAACGGCAACGAAACCATCCTGGTAGTGGAAGACGACATTAGCGTGCGGCACGTCGCGGTGAGGACATTGCGCATGCTCGGCTACAATGTTCTCGAGGCGTTCCGCGCCGATGAAGCCAAGCGTCTGATTGAGAATACCGCCATCAATCTCGTCGTCAGTGACATCGTGCTGCCGGATATGAGCGGGTGCGACTTTGCTGATTGGATGCGGATTAACAGCCCTTCGACGCAAATTCTGCTGACCTCCGGTTATTTGCCCGAAATGACGACAATCGGCACTCCATCTAGCGACCTGCCTTTTCTGTCGAAGCCCTTCGATCCACAACAGTTGGCTGAAACAGTACGGGCGTCGCTTGATGCGGTTGTTTTGACCTGAGCGAACGGAACACGGGCCTGTGGCCTGTGCGCCCTGTGGGGATTCTCCCCGCTGTTCGTTCAACCAAGTGTCAGCGGAATAGAACTCCGCTGGGCGCACAGACTTGGAAGTCTGTGTTCCTTCAATAGCTCGTAGCGAAACCGTTGCCGCAACTTTCGTCGCGGTGTATGCAACCGCGTGGTCAGTTTCGCTGACATCGAAGCAGCACGCGAGCGAAGCAAAGGTGCGGTTTATTATTCACCCTGCCTGCCTTCGATTCCATTGAGCGAGCTCACCGGGATGGAAATTTTCTGCAAGCTCGACAACTTGCAGCGCACGGGAAGTTTCAAGGAACGCGGCGCGCGCAACGTTCTCTCACAATTGCCCGCTGACCAGAAAAAGCGCGGCGTCATCGCAGCCTCCGCTGGAAATCACGGCCAAGCCCTCGCTTACCAGGGCAAATTGCTCGGAGTGCCCGCGACCGTCGTTATGCCAAAGCATGCGCCGCTGATCAAAGTGAGCAATTGCCAGAAACTCGGCGCTCGAGTTGTCCTGCACGGCAAAGATTTTGCGGAAGCGAAAACGCGCGCACACGAAATCGCGGCGAAGGACAAGCTGGCCTACATCGATGGCTACGATGATCCGGCGATCATTGCCGGTCAGGGCACAATGGGCTTGGAAATTCTCGAGCAAGTCCCAAACGTCGATGCGGTGATTGTGCCGGTTGGCGGAGCCGGGTTAATCGCGGGCGTTTCGCTGGCAGTAAAAACCAAGCGACCGAAAGTGAAAATCATCGCGGTCGAAGCGGAAAATGTCGCAAGTTTCTCAGCCGCGTTGAAAGCGGGCAAACCGACGCGGGTCGAAATGCAACCGACGCTGGCAGATGGTTTGGCCATTCCGCAAGTAGGCAAAAATGCATTCGAGATCGCGAAGTCGCGCGTTGATCGGGCTGTCATCGTTACCGAGGAACAAATCGCGCTTTCTATTTTGCGGATAGTGGAGCTGCAAAAAGGCATGGTTGAAGGCGCGGCTGCCACTCCTCTGGCCGCATGCCTGTCCGGCGAGCTTCGGAATCTTGCCCGCAAACGCGTCGTCCTTCTCCTTTGTGGCGGAAATATTGATCCCAACGTCTTGAGCCGGGTCATCGAACGCGGCCTTGTTGCCGATGGAAGGCTGTCGCGTTTCGTCGCGGTCATCAGCGATCGGCCCGGCGGATTGGCCGATTTGACCACGCAAATTGCCGCGAGCGGCGCAAGCATCAAACAAGTGGTGCACGATCGCGCCTTTGCCGGCTCGGACGTTTCAGCGGTGCATGTCCTGTGCACGGTGGAAACACGAAACCGCGAGCATTTGGCCCTGCTGCGCAAAAAATTGCGCGAACACGGCGTGGAGACGTACGACTCGCGCTAACGGTCATCCCGAGCGTCAGTCGAGGGATCCCGATGAAGATAGCTTTAAGGTTTCGCGGCGGGATCCCTCGACTTCGCTCGGGATGACCGTTTCGTGGGGCCAGCGGACTTCGCCTCACTTGAAGCACCCATCGCGCTCCGTAATCTTTCACAATGCATTCGGGCGAGACGGAGAGGATTGAAAAACCGGTAGCAAAAACGCAGAAAAAATCGGCACCGGGTAACTTCGTCGCGACGCCAAACACCGTCGCTACTTTCGCCGATCGTCATATCGGCCCAAGCACAGAAGAGACGGTGCAAATGTTGCGCGAGCTGGGCTTCGAAAATCTGGACGCCCTGGTCGATGCCACCGTTCCGAAAAACATTCGGCTGGATCGGCCACTCGAATTGCCAAAGGCGAAAAGTGAGAATGAAGCGCTGGCGGAATTGCGCGCCCTGGCGTCGAAAAATAAGGTTGCGCGAAATTTCATCGGCGCGGGTTATTCCGACACCATCACGCCGCCGGTGATTCAGCGGAACATTCTCGAAAACCCCGGCTGGTATACCGCTTACACACCCTATCAGGCTGAGGTTGCCCAGGGCCGGCTGGAAGCGCTCGTAAATTTCCAAACCATGGTGACCGATCTCACCGCGCTCGACATTGCCAACGCCTCGTTACTCGATGAAGCAACCGCAGCTGCCGAAGCAATGGCACTATGCTATCACGCGGTCACCGGACCCAGCGTCAGGAATAAATTCTTCGTCGCGGATAATTGTCATCCACAAACCATCGCCGTTGTGCGGACCCGCGCGAAACCGCTTGGAATCGAAATCGTCACCGGCAATTTCTCCAATTTCAAATTGGATGATACGATTTTTGGCGCACTGGTGCAGTATCCGGCGACGGACGGCGCGATTTATGACTACGAAAAATTCGCCAAGGCCGCGCACGATGCCGGGGCTTTGTTCGTTGTCGCTGCCGATATTCTGGCGCTCACGTTGTTGAAACCGCCTGGAGAATTCGGGGCCGATGTTGCGGTCGGTTCCACCCAGCGTTTCGGAGTTCCGCTTGGCTTTGGCGGCCCGCACGCGGCTTACATCGCGACGCGCGACCAATTTAAACGTCACCTTCCCGGCCGCCTTGTCGGCGTCTCTCATGACGCTGAAGGACGTCCGGCCTACCGGCTGGCACTGCAAACGCGCGAGCAGCACATCCGACGCGACAAGGCTACCAGTAACATCTGCACGGCCCAGGTCTTGTTAGCTGTGATCGCCGCGATGTATGCGGTTTATCACGGACCAGAAGGATTGCGCGCTATTGCGCAACGCGTTCACAATTTCACGGCTAAACTCGTGGAAGGTCTGCGCCAGCTTGGTTTCAAAATCGCATACGAAAATTTCTTCGACACTATCCGGGTTGAACTCGGTCAGGCCTCTAGCAACAATTTGATCGAACGTGCCGGGCGCGCCGGATGCAACCTGCGTGCAGCAGGCGATCACGCGATCAGCATTTCACTCGACGAAACCACCACCGATTTCGATATCGAAACGCTGATGTCGATCTTTCGCGGCACGCAGGTACGCGATTTTGCCGACGCGGATATTGAGTCTTCTTCGTTCTGGATTCCGCAGTTCGCAATCCGCCACTCCGATTTTCTCACTCATCCAGTTTTCAACACCTATCACAGCGAAACTGAAATGTTACGTTATCTGCGGCGACTGGAATCACGCGATCTCTCGCTCTGCCACTCCATGATCCCGCTCGGTTCCTGCACCATGAAATTAAACGCCACCGCGGAAATGTTTCCGATTTCGTGGTCGGAATTTGCCAGACTGCATCCATTCGCGCCGAATTCGCAAACGGCCGGCTACCTCAAAATGTGCGACCAACTCGAGCGCTGGCTCGC
Organism: Verrucomicrobiota bacterium; assembly: GCA_003221295.1. Classification (GTDB taxonomy): domain Bacteria; phylum Verrucomicrobiota; class Verrucomicrobiia; order Chthoniobacterales; family UBA10450; genus AV69. Next base: position 22,980 of record QHRA01000174.1, read on the forward strand.
GGAAATCACCGGCTTCGCCGCCGTCTCCTTACAACCTAATGCCGGTTCCCAAGGCGAATTTGTTGGCCTGCTCGCGATTCGCGAATACCACGCCTCGCGCGGGGAAGCGCATCGGAATGTCTGTCTCATTCCGCAATCAGCTCACGGAACAAACCCCGCCAGCGCGGTCATGGCCGGCTTCAAGGTCGTGGCCATCGCAACGTTAAAAGATGGTGACATCGATCTGGCCGATTTGCGGGCAAAGGCCGACACGCATGCACGCGATCTGGCAGCGCTGATGGTCACCTATCCGAGCACCCACGGCGTTTTCGAGACTACGATTCGCGAAATCTGCGACATCGTGCACGGTCACGGTGGTCAGGTTTACATGGACGGCGCGAACATGAACGCGCAAGTCGGTGTTTGCCGGCCAGGCGACATCGGTGCCGACGTCTGCCATTTGAACTTGCACAAAACTTTCTGCATTCCACATGGCGGCGGCGGCCCAGGCGTCGGCCCAATCGGTGTCGCGCAACACCTTGCACCGTTCCTGCCTTTGCCTTCTGCAATCAGCAATCAGCAATCAAAAATCAGCAATTCTTCCGTTGGTCCCGTCGCTGCTGCTCCCTACGGCAGCGCCAGCATTCTCACCATCTCGTGGATGTACATTCGCATGATGGGTCCCGAGGGACTGAAACGCGCCACGGAAGTCGCGATCCTGAACGCGAATTACATCGCAAAACGACTCGATCGTTATTTTCCGGTCCTGTTCAAAGGCAAACGGGGTCTCGTTGCCCACGAATGCATTCTCGATCTGCGCGATTGGAAGCACGCCGGCATGGAAGTGGAAGATGTGGCCAAGCGATTGATGGATTACGGATTCCATGCGCCAACGATCTCCTGGCCAGTCGCAGGAACGATGATGGTCGAGCCGACAGAGAGCGAACCGAAAGACGAGCTGGATCGTTTTTGCGATGCCATGATTTCGATTCACGCGGAAATGAGCGCAATCGCGAACGGCACCGCTGATAAACAAAATAATGTTTTGAAAAATGCTCCGCACACGACCGGGCAGATCGCCGCCGATAAATGGGACCGGCCCTATTCACGCGAGCAAGCGGCCTTCCCCGCGCCATGGCTGCGCCATCACAAATTCTGGCCGAGCGTCGCTCGAATCGACAACGTTTACGGCGATCGCAATTTGTTCTGCTCGTGCGTGCCGCTCGAGGAAGTTGGAGAGTCCAAAGAATAAAGCGATATTCCTCGCGTTGGCCGGAACACAGGCATTCCTGCCTGTGCGCCCAGCGGAGATGTTCTCCGCTGTTTTTGGTTCAGCGGGTTACAAACCCTCTGGGCGCACAGGCTAAAAAGCTGTGTTCCGCCGGCGTTCCGCGAAGAAATGAGCTGTCGCCCCTGAATGTAGAGTTCGAACGAGAAAGTGATATTTTGCGTTGGAGGTGACGCATGAAAATGCCGAAACGGCTGATTGATTGTTTGGACGAGAACAAGGCCAGTTATGAAATTCTGCGCCATCCGGAAGCAGTTACCGCGCAAAGAATCGCTCAAGCCGAGCATGTGAAAGGGCGGCGTCATGCCAAAGTCGTAATGGTAAAATCGGGAGCAGAGCACCTGATGATTGTCCTTCCGGCAGAACATCTGATCGATCTCGAGAAGTTAGCGAAGATTGTCGGCCAAGACGTCTCCTTGGAGAGCGAACGGGAATTCGAGTCCCTCTTCCCGGACTGCGCGGCCGGAGCGATGCCGCCGTTTGGCAATCTTTACGGTGTGCCCACGTATGTGGACAAGAGTTTGGCTGAGGAAGATTACATTGTCTTCGAAGCAGGCACTCATACCGAGGCGATAAAAGTTAGCTATCGCGATTACGAAAAAATTGTGAAGCCGCAGGTAAAAGATTTGGCGATCAAGATTCACCCAATGAAAGGAGTGTAAGATTGCGCGCAGCTCTAACAGGCCTGGCGTTTTGGCTGGTGTGCGTGGCGGCGGTGCCGGCGGCCGAGAGGGTTTCGCTTATCAAAATCGATGGCGCGATTGGTCCGGCGACAGCGAGTTACATTTCGCGAAGCATCGATGAAGCACGGGCGGAGAACACGCAATGTCTCATCATTCAACTTAACACCCCGGGAGGTTTGCTCGATTCGACGCAGACGATCGTGAAAAGCTTTCTTGGTTCGACGGAGCCGGTGGTGGTCTACGTGGCGCCAACTGGCTCGACCGCGACCAGCGCTGGTTGCTTCATCACCGTCGCCGCAAGCGTTGCGGCCATGGCACCAGCCACGACGATCGGTGCGGCGCATCCGGTGACAATTGGCGGGAATCCGACCGGCGGCGAAGAAAAGCTCGATGATACGATGAAACAGAAGCTCGAGAATTTTTCCCTGAGCTACATCGAAGCGATCGCGGCCAGGCGGCACCGCAACGTCGAGTGGGCGAAATCAGCCGTGCGCGAGAGCGCTTCGATCAGCGCGGAAAAAGCGCTCGAGTTGAAGGTTGTCGATCTTATCGCGAACGATCTACCGGACTTGCTAAAGCAACTAAACGGGCGCGTGGTCGATGGCAGGACGCTCAAGACCGCGGGCGCTGAGGTTTCCGAGATCAAAATGTCGCCTTCCGAACGCGTTTTTCAGAAGATCTGGCGACCTGAAGTCATGTTCATTCTCATGCTCATCGCCATGTATGGCATCATTGGTGAGCTAACGACGCCCGGCGCAATTCTTCCGGGGGTGGTAGGCGCGATTGCGCTGATCCTTGCCCTTTATCTGGCGGCGATCCTGCCGGTAAATGCAACCGGACTGGCATTGATCGCTCTTGCGCTCATGCTTTTTGTTTTCGATATCTATGCGCCGACCCACGGAGTGCTCACAATCGGCGGAATCATTTCGTTTTTGATCGGTTCGCTCATGCTCTTCAACCGTGCCGATCCGCTTTTTCGTTTATCGCTCGGCTACATTATTCCGGCTACGTTGATCACAGCGCTGTTTTTTGTTTTCGTCGTCGGCAAAGGTTTGCGCGCGCAGCTTTTGCCGGTGAAAGCGGGAACAGAAATGATGGTCGGAAAAACGGCAACCGCGTTAATGCCAATCGACTCGCGCGGCGGCAGGGTTTTCGTCGAAGGTGAGTATTGGAACGCGGTCAGCGATACGCCGATTGGAAAAGGTGACGTAGCAGAGATCGCGGCTGTGCAAGGATTAACTTTAAGAGTTCAGCCGGCGAAAGGAGCATGAGATGCACTCGCATTCGAGCTTGTTTTGGATCTCAAAGTTCGAGCTTCGGATTTTGGCGGACTTCGATTAGAAATTGGGTATGCCATTACTTGAAGGCCTCGTGAGGTTAGTCGGCTGGGTCATTCCGCTCGTCGTCCTGGCCATCATCATTCTGCCGCAGGCGATCCGCATTCTGCGCGAATACGAGCGCGGAGTGATTTTTCGCCTGGGAAAATTGCTTGGCGCGAAAGGGCCGGGATTGATTTTTCTCATCCCGATCGTGGATCGAATGGTGCGCATGGATTTGCGCGTCGTGACTATCAGCGTCGAGAAGCAGGAAGTGATGACGCGCGACAACGTGCCGGTGACGGTCGATGCAGTGGTTTATTTCCGCGTGGTGGATCCGCAAGCGGCAGTCGTGAAAGTGGAGAACTTTCTCAAAGCCACCTCGCTGATGTCGCAGACCACGCTGCGAAGCGTCCTCGGCCAGGCCCCGCTCGATGACCTGCTTTCGCAGCGCGAGAGCATCAACCTGAAGTTGCAGGAGATCATCGACCGGCAAACCGAACCGTGGGGCGTCAAAGTCACGGCGGTCGAGGTAAAGGACGTGGCGCTGCCCGACACAATGAAGCGCGCCATGGCCAAGCAGGCCGAAGCCGAGCGCGAGCGCCGAGCCAAGGTCGTTAACGCCGAGGGCGAATTCCAGGCCGCGGAAAAAATGGTGCAGGCCGCCGCGATGATGAGCAAGGAACCGATTGCGCTGCAGCTGCGCTTCCTCCAAACCATGCGCGAGATTTCGAGCGAGCATAACACAACCACATTTCTTCCTGTGCCGATCGATTTGTTCACGCCCTTCATAAATAAAAGCGAACCGCCCAAGTCGTAGCATTCTTCAGGACTCAGCCTGGCATTAAAAATATACAGACCGCTGAAAGCAGGGCATAAGAGCGGATTTGTAATCGTGAGCGGAAACGCCAATCAGAAGCTGGCGGCGCGGAAAAAGTCGCCGTCCACGAAAAGGCAACACTCGCAAAAACTGATCAATTTCCTGAAATCGCCGGCTTCCTATCCGCACCGGCCGCGACGGGTGTTGTCGATGCAAACCCACATTTCTTGGGTCTTCATCGCCTCGCCCTTTGTTTTCAAAGTAAAAAAACCGGTCAATCTCGGCTTTCTCGACTTCAGTACCCTGGGAAAGCGACACCATTTTTGCCAGCGAGAGCTTGAGCTAAACGGCAGACTCTGCCCGGACGTTTACCTGGACGTCCTTCCGATCTACAAGACGCCTTCCGATTTTTCCTTCAAGGCCAAAGGAAAAATCGCCGAGTTCTGCCTGAAGATGAAAGAACTGCCGAAAGGCGGGTTCCTGGGCGAATTGGTGGCAGAGCGGCGAGTGGGCGAGGGCGAGATCGATCGCATTATTTCCCGTTTACGACACTTTTATGAATCGCAAACACCGAACAGGGACATTGAGCAATGGGGAACGCCCGAAAAACTGAAGATCAGCACGGACGAAAATTTCACGCAGGTTGAACCGTTTGTTGGAAGAAAGATTTCGCCCGCTGCCTTCGAAGCAATTCGGCATTTCACCAACGAATTCTATGTCCGGAACGAGAAATTATTTTGCCGGCGAATTCAGCAACACTGGATCCGGGATTGCCACGGTGATGTCCACCTGGACCACATTCATCTGACTCCTGAAGCGACAACCATTTTTGATTGCATCGAATTCAACGATCGTTTCCGCTTCATCGACGTTGCTAATGATGTCGCGTTTCTGGCGATGGATTTTGATTTCGAAGGCCGAAGCGATTTGGGAAATTTGCTCCTTCGAAATTGCGCACGGGAATTTCATGATCCCGAAATGCTGAAGTTATCGGACTTCTACAAATGCTATCGGGCGCTGGTGCGGGCAAAAGTCGAAACCATTCAGGCAACCTCAATGAAAAGAATGAAAGCCCGCGAGCATTCCGACGCAGCAGCGCGCTATTTTCGTCTCGCCCTGCGCTATGCAGTAAGCGGCTCCGAGCCGTTGCTCCTCGCCGTCATCGGACGAGTCGGGACCGGCAAGAGTACTGTTGCTCGCGAACTGGGGAATGAATTGAATTGGCCGGTCTTTTCTTCCGACCAGATCCGCAAGACGCTAGCTGGCGTGCCATTGACCAGGCGGACCCCGGCAAGAAAGCGCGCCGAGGTCTATTCCCGACAGATGACTGGGCAAACCTACAAGGAGCTTTTAGCACGCGGGCTTCTTGCAGCGGAAACTCACGGAGGAGCAATCGTCGATGCGACGTTTTCCAGTGCGGCAAACCGCGAATCGTTTCGTCAGAAATGCGAGAAAGCTCATGTTCGTTTTCAGGCCGTGGAACTTGAGGTCGAGCCGGGCGAGATCGAGCACAGGTTGAGAGCGCGTAACAAAAGTATCGGTGTAATTTCGGATGCTCGCCTTGAAGACCTCGAAAAGTTGCTTGCCGCTTACGAAGCTCCCTCACAGCTGTCTCCAAATTTGATTACGGTCCCAGCCGACACTGCGATTGCCAATACCGTGAAATCAGTGCTCCTGCGATTGACCGAGCTACAACTTCGCCGTTTTCAGGCCGAGCCTAACTTAATCTCATAATTGTTGTAGCGGCGCTCTATGAGCGCCGAATCCTAAGAAGTTCGGCGGTCATAAACCGCCGCCACAGAAGACTGAGTCAATTGAAACGACTCGGTATACCGTTTTGGGAGTTGGAATTTGGGATCTACTTTTCACCCACGTCTTTTCTTGTGCGGCGATGTCATGATCGGTCGCTCTGACACTGCTTCTAGATGAAACTGACCTTTCTCGGCACACGCGGCGAGATCGGGGCCCGGACCCGGCGCCATCGCATGCACAGCTCGCTCTTGGTTTCCCTTCGCGGCAGAGAGGTAATGATCGATTGCGGACTCGATTGGCTCGGAAACTTTGAGCGACTGCACCCGGATGCAATTGTCTTAACGCACGCGCACCCGGATCATGCCTGGGGCCTGCGAAAGGGCGCGCCCTGTCCGGTGCACGCGCCGAAAGAGACATGGCGTACCTTACCAAATTACAAGATCGATCATCCTCACGTAATCGAAGAAGGCGGGCCGACCAAAATTTGCGGCATCAACTTTCAACCTTTTTCCGTTGAACACTCGATCCTGGCGCCGGCCGTCGGATACCGGATCAGCGCGGGCCACGCCTGTATTTTCTACGGGCCGGATCTGCTTTTTATTCATAATCGCGCAGCAGCATTAAAGGATGTCCAGATCTACATTGGCGACGGCGCAGCCATCACGCGCTCATTCGTCCGCAAACGTGGCGACCGACTCATCGGCCACGCCAACGTTCGCACCCAACTGGGGTGGTGCGCAAAAGAAGGTGTTCCGCTTGTGATCATTACTCATTGCGGCTCCGAGATCGTCACAGGTAACGAGACTAAGCTTGCCAAGGAACTTCAGAAGATCGCCACCGACCGTGGGATCGACGCGTTCATTGCCTGCGATGGAATGATGTTAGATGTGAAATGACCATGGGGCGACTTAGTTTTGACTCCCGACACGCTCTTTTGTGGCGCGAGTAGCGATTGAAATTTGGGCAATTCGTGCGATGCAAAAACCCAAAGTGGATGACAGCCTTACGTTGCTGACCGACTTCGGTAAAACCGAAGCGATCTGCGCCGAAGTGCTCGCTGATCCGACGAGGGAAGAGGGTATTCTGCTTAAGGTACTCGCGCGCGGCCCCTTCCAGGAGGGTCAGCAGTGCTGGATTGTCGATCGCGACGGATCAAAAATTGGCGCGAAGGTGGAAAACGTCTTCAAGCAAACCATCGATAGCGAAGTAACACTTTCAACCGTGTTACCCGCGTAGCGCCGTCCTGTTCGTATCTGCATTCCTGCTCTTGCCCACTTCTTCTGTAGCGGCGCTCTGTGAGCGCCGATCTTCTGAATTCCGGCGGTCACAGACCGCCGCTACAGGAGTTGCACAGGTGCGCGAGGGTTAACCGAAAAACACCCGATTGCACGTTGCGCTGCGTTCGTTAGTTGAAGGTCAATGAAATCGAAGAGTCGAAAAGTCGAGCGGAGTTTTCCGTTTCTGCGCCTGAACGAACGCGAAAGCAAACCGCGCAAGCGCGGCTTAACCGAAATCCGCGGACCCTATTACTCCGCTTACGGCCGACGCCATCTTGAAGATCTTTTCGAAACAATGGGCCGCTACATTGATTCACTCAAGTTCGCCGGCGGTTCGTTTACCCTCATGCCGGAGGGAGTCGTAAGAGATATTATCGATCTTTGCCATAAACACGGCGTGCTCGTTTCCACCGGCGGATTCATCGAGCGCGTCCTTACCCAGGGTCATGATGTCGTGCGGCAGTACGTCAGGGAATGCAGGAATCTCGGCTTTGACATTATCGAAATTTCCGCGGGGTTTCTTTCGATCCCGACGGATGATTGGTTGCGTCTGATCGCACTGGCGCGCAAATGTGGATTGAAAGCGAAACCGGAGGTGGGAATTCAATTCGGCTCCGGCGGTGGAACTAACACTTCGGAACTCGAATCCGAAGGCACTTCCGATCCGACGTGGACCATTGCACAAGCCAGCCGATTTCTCGATGCCGGTGCCGACATCGTCATGATCGAAAGCGAAGGCATTACCGAAAATGTGAGGTCGTGGCGAACAGACGTGCCGGCGCGATTTATTAACGAGCTCGGCCTGGACCGGCTGATGTTCGAAGCGTCCGAACCAGATGTGTTTGCCTGGTACATAAAAAATTACGGCGCGGAGGTAAACCTCTTCATCGATCACAGCCAGATCGTGCAGCTCGAATGTTTGCGGGCGGGTATTTGGGGCACCAAAAATTTATGGGGTCGCGTGATAACGTACAAAAACGGGCGCGAGTAATTCGCCTATCGGAAAAGCGGCTGCGAGTTCGCCCCTCAGCAACTGCAACAAATCAAAAGGCTAATCGCACTTAATTCTTTTCGGCCACAGAGAAACTTGATGGCTTAACGCAGTCAAGTTTCCCGCTGACGAGAATTCACAATTCAATACTCGTCCAGCTTCCGCTGAGACGTGGTCGCCGGTCCCCGCGCTTCGTCATCCGAGCAAAATGCCAGTCCGGCTCGGACCTACCCGACTCCCTGCGGCACCACTTCTCTAACCGATTTCACGCTCTCAGGTGCGGTGTCGGTATGAACGATGGCAGCTCCGTCGCGCGGAATTTTTCTGGCAGCAAATGAGCGGCCTTTGAAAACGCCGTCCAGAATTTCTTTCACCCGAAAAGTAAGACCGTCGGTTTTGGTAAAGCTTTCGATCTTCGGCTCGCAGTAGCGCGCCCGCAAAATGATCGCGAGCTGGCCGAAGCCATAAACTCCCTGGTCGTTCATTTCGACAACGACGATCCGTTTGAACTTTGCGAAGATTTTTTCAATGCCGTTCGGTAACGGATGAATGTGGCGCAAATGAATCGCACCGGCTTTTTCTCCATGATCGCGCGCCTGTTTCACCGCGTCGTGGATCGGGCCATAAGTCGATCCCCAGCCGACCAGGAGGACGTCGCCTTCGTTGTCGCCATAAATTTCCGGCACCGGAATTTCCTCGGCGAGTTTGCGCAATTTGTTGCGACGCTTCGCCGTCATCACCATGTGCAATTTCGGACTGCCCGTGGGGTGACCCATCTCGTCGTGTTCGAGTCCGGACAAAAGCGGATATTTGCCGTCGAAAATCCGCGTACCCGGAGGAATATGCTGAGTAATCGCGTCGACCGGGTATGGCTTAAAAGTCTGCCGCGGCGAGAGGTCCGGTTTCGGATCGACCATCAATTTCGACAGATCCGGTTCATCGAACGCTTCAATCCGCGTCGCCAGCGAAGTATCGCTCAAGATAAAAACCGGGGTGCTGTATTTGCGCGCAATCCGGGCCGCTTCGATCGCGATATAAAAACAATCTTCCACCGTTTTGGGCGCGAGCACGACACGAGGGCTGTCACCGTGTCCGCCATAGATCGCCTGATGCAAATCGCTCTGCTCGACGTTGGTCGGCAATCCGGTGCTGGGCCCACCGCGTTGAATATTGCAAATAATGAGCGGGATCTCCGCCATCGACGCCCAACCGATTGCTTCCGTCTTGAGCGAAATTCCCGGACCAGCGCTGCCAGTAACAGCGAGATAGCCGGAATACGAAAACCCGAGCGCTAACGAGACCGCGCCAAGTTCGTCCTCGGCCTGGACAAATATGCCGCCGTATTTCGGAAGTTCGCGCCGCAACGTTTCCATGACCGACGACCAGGGCGTGATCGGATAACCAGCGCCGTAGCGCACGCCCGCAGCGATCAATCCGTAGGCGAGCGCCTGGTTTCCATCCATCGTGATCTGGGCGCGGGCACCGGCTTCTTTAGGAATATGTTCGAATTGATAGTGATGCGTGAGCACCTTTCCGACCGGATAAGCGTAGCCGGCCTGAAACGCCATCAAGGCGGTGTTGACGATGCTCTCATCCTTCCCGGCAAATTTTTCGGTGATGATTTTCTTTAGCTTCTCGACATCAAGACTGAAGATTTTCGTGATCAGACCGAGGACGAAAATGTTTTTGCCTTTGTCCTTTGCCGTTCCGCCAAGAGCCTCAACCGTCAATCCAGTAATGGGCACGCCAACGTAAACGAACCGTTTGTCGTCGAAATTCGGCTCAACGTTATCCGAATCGTAAAGCACCACGCCACCCTCGCGCACGAAACCGATGTGGTCCTGGTAACTGTGCTGATAGAACGCGACGAGAAAATCGGCTTCATCACCGGCCGATAAGACTTCGCCCGAGCCGATGCGTACTTGAAAGATCGAGGGCCCTCCGGAAATGGTCGCGGGAATCGTCATGTAAGTCATGACATCCTGATCGCTGCGCCCGGCGAGTCGTGCGAGAAATGCGCCGGCGGTTTGAATTCCGTCCTGCGAATTTCCCGCCAGCCGAATAACAGCGTCTTGAATGTTTTCCGGGCGGAGATCGGCGCGCTCCGGCCCCGGCGTGTTAGGCGCCATGCCCGCTTCGGGAGCAACAGGAGATGGACTGATCGGGTCGGCCATAGCTAAAACTCAATCGTCAATTTCAGGCAATATTCCCGTTTTGCCAGAGCAAATTCCTGTAGCCGCTCTCATTCTTCCGTCATCCCGAGCACAAGCGAGGGACCTCGCCTACACTCGTTGATCACAAAAGCTATCTCGCGTGATCAATACCGCGTTTGTCAGGTCCCTCGCCGTTTAGGCGCCTCGGGATGACAATCAGCAAAGCCAAAGAAATACGCGATCTCTGATCGCGGTCCGCGTTTGCTACGGCTTCACCGCCTCAGCGGCCGACTTGGAATCATCCGCCGCAGGCTTCCCTTCCAGTCCGCGCCGTTTCAGCAACGGCTCGATGTAAGGATCGCGCCCGACAAAATTTTTGAACAAACCCAACGCATCAGCCGAACCACCGCGACTGAGCAACGTTTGTCGGAAGCGATCGCCATTTTCGCGCTTCAACCCTCCATGTTCTTTGATCCATTCCACGCTGTCGGCATCGAGCACTTCGCTCCAGATGTACGAGTAATATCCCGCGGAATATCCTCCGGAAAACGCGTGCGAGAAGTACGGGCTGCGATAACGCGGAGGCACTGGCGGAAAATCGACCCCGGCTTTGCGTAGCGCCATCACTTCAAAAGCCATCGCATCCTTAGGTACTTCTGACGGATTGATCTGATGCCAGGCTTGATCAAGCAGGGATGCGCCCAGGTACTCAGTCGTCTTGTAACCTTGATTGAACTTCTCCGCCGCAACTACTTTATCGAAGAGTGCCTGTGGCATCGACTCTCCCGTCTTGTAATGTTTAGCGAAGTTCTTCAGCACCTCTGGCCAGCTTGCCCACATCTCGTTAACCTGTGAAGGATACTCGACAAAATCGCGCGGCACGCTTGTTCCGCTAAATCGCGGATACTTCACAAGCGAAAACATTCCATGTAAGGCGTGGCCGAATTCATGAAAAGCGGTCCGTACTTCATCGTGAGTGAGCAGGGTCGGTTCGCCTGGTGGCGGTTTCGGAATGTTCAGATGATTGGCCACCACCGGTCTGGTGCCGAATAATCCGCTTTGTTGCACATAGGCGGTCATCCAGGCGCCTCCGCGCTTCGAAGGACGCGCGTAGTAATCACCGAGGAAAAGCGCGAGTGGTTGACCATCGGCGTCATACACTTCCCACACGCGTACGTCAGGTTGATATACCGGAAGGTCGTGCCGCTCCTTGAAAGTCAGGCCGTAGAGCTTGCTCGCGGCAAAGAATACGCCGTCGACTAGGACATGGTTTAACTCGTAGTAAGGTCGTACGTCCGACTCATCGAATTGATAGAGCGCTTTGCGCACTTTCTCGGAATAGAAATCCCAGTCCCAGGAGGCGATCTCGAAGCCACCTTTTTCCTGATCGACAATCTTCTGCATGTCAGCCGCCTCGCGGCGAGCATTGGCGACTGCGGGCACCGTCAGGTCGGCCAGAAGCTTGTTCACGGTCGAAACATCTTTCGCCGTCTGGTCTTCCATCTGATAGGCGGCGTGGTTTTCGTAACCGAGCAACTTGGACCGCTCCGCTCGCAGTTGTGCGGTGCGGATAACAATCTCACGAGTATCAAACGGTCCGCTCTTACTATTACGCGCGAGTGAGGCCTGCATGATGCGTTCGCGCAAGGCACGGTTTTGCAAGGAGCCGAGCAGCGGCTGGCCAGTCGTGTTCTGTAGTCGCAGCACGAACTTCCCTTCCTTGTGCTCGTCTTTAGCAGCAGCGCTCGCCGCGGCGATTTGGTTATCAGATAGGCCGGCCAGATCTTCCCGGCAATCGACGACAATCGAGGAGGCGTTTTTTTCCTTCAGAACATTCTGGTCAAACTGGGTTTGGAGCGTCGCCAGCTCGGCGTTGACCTTCTTCAGCTTCTCCTTGTCAGAATCGGACAGTTTCGCGCCTGCACGCACGAAATCCTTATAGTAACGCTCAAGCAGATAGCTCGACTCCGGGTCGAGTCCGAGCTTTTCACGATTGGAATAAAGCTCCTGGATGCGCGCGAAAAGTTTGCTGTTCAGAAGAATGGCGTCGCGATGCGTCGATAACTTCGGAGCTAGCTCAGTGTCAATTTTCTGCCGAGCCGGATTGGTGTCAGCGGCATTAAGGTTCGAAAAAGTTCGCTGCACCCGATCGAGCAACCTTCCCGTCTGTTCCAACGCCACCACGGTGTTATCAAAAGTCGCTTTCTCCGCATTTGCCGCAATCGCATCGACTTCCTTGAGTTGCTCCTGCATCCCGGTTTCTGTCGCAGGCACGAAATGCTCGTCCTTAATCTTATCAAAGGGAGGAAGGTGATAAGGCAGGGCGCTTTCGACCAAGAATGGATTATCAGAAGGCATTGGTGAGGAATTCTGCGCGGCAACAGCTATAGCCGCGATTTGCATTGCTGCGAGGAGCGCGAACACACGCAGTCCCGACAATTGGATTGGGAAAAATTGTGAAAGCATAATGGATTGGAGTGCGAATGAGCGAACATTCGAGTGTTGCAGGTGCAACACACTAAAGTTCACTCGGAATATTCGGTTTCTGATTCGAATAAAACTCGTCTGAGCCCGCTGACAAAGCGAGCATTATGAAGGCGGACACTGGCTCGGAAGTTTCGCTGTTTATCTCACCACCCAACGTGGAATTGCACATCTCAGATCGCGCGATCAAGGAGCGGCGCCTTCCCAGTCGCCGACTCAAACACACGGCGGTCTGGAGACCGCCGCTCCTTGAACGTCGTAGTGTTCAATTTTTGCATTCGCACATCGCCGACGTCGGTAGGGATGGCTCTCCGAGCCGTCCCAAAAATAAAGCGAAGTTGGGAACGCCTTGGAAATGCATCCCTACCACGTTTAGACGGTCGCAAGAGTTGTCCCTCACGTTTGTTCGACCCATCGCGGGAAATTACGGAGTATAGTTAATGCCTTTTCTTTCAGCTTGCTGGTGGATTGTCTCCGCCACTTTCTCGTCGAATCCATCGCCCTTCCCCGCTTCGGCGAGCCGCTTGTTTTCCGCCTGGATATAGGCGTCGCGCTTCTTGGCTAGGTCTTGGACTTCTTTTTGCAGACTATCTCGTTCTGCCCGCGTTTTGGCGATGCGAGCTTCCATCTCCTGTTTCGTTAGTTCCTGAAATTCCTTTGGCAGATCTTTCTTGTCGATGGCATCTAGTTTGACTTCGTTGTTTGCCAAAGCATCGAGAAGTTCGCCGCGACCTTGAACAGCTTTACCGGTCTTGGCGTTATAGCTCAGGCGATCGGCGGCGGCACTGGCCGGCGCGCTTTCCGCGAAAGCTTGTTTGGCGGCTACTTCGCGCTGCAACGCGGCATTGCCATATGGAATCAGTGTAGCGCCGATCTTCTTGTTTAACCGCGCCAGCCCGTCGTCCATCGGCGTCGCGATCACGGCTACGCCGCCAGATTGAGCAATCGCGGCATAGCTGCCTTCAGACAACTTCGCGATCTCCTTCCAGATCGGCGTGGTCTCAGCAATGTTCCCGCATTGCACGGTGTTGATGATTAAATCCTTTTTTGCCGCGATCCGGCAAAGCTCAGGATATTTAGGGCCATCGGCATAATCCAGGTGCGGCGGCGCATCGCCCACCAGAAAAATAATCTTCAGAACTTTGCGGTCCTGACTCCACGGCATCTTCTCAATTGTTTCGGCAAGAGCTTCGTTCACGCTTTCGGGCTCGTCCCCGCCGCCTTCTGCCTTGAAATCGCGTAGATGGCCATAGATCGAATCGATGTCGTCCGTCAGTTGAAACGATTTAACAACATATTCATCGCCGCGGTCGCGGTAGCCAATCAGGCCGAGTTTTAATTCCGGTGTCGGCTTTGCGCTGATCATTTCATTGGCGATCGACCAGATCTTTTGTTTGGCGCCCTCGATCAGGCCGCCCATCGAGCCCGTGGTATCGAGGACAAAACAGACTTCGATCCGCGGCTTCGCTTCGCTGGTCTTGGTTTTGGCGTTAACTATTTGTGACCACCCAATCGCCATCGCAAGGGTGAGGAATGTAACGGTTTTTTTCATAGTGTTATTCGGTGATTTCATAAACGGTGTCGTCGAGCGCGAGCAGGACGTTTTGGCCAAGCGCCATCCAGGGCGCGGCCTCGGGATGTTTCTTGAGCAGGTCGAAATAGGCCTCGGAGTTGAACTGAATGCGTTCTCGCTTGGTCGCGTTTTGCGCGTTCGTATCGACCCATTGCTTGCCGTTTTGGAAAAACGCGCGGCCATTCACGAATTTTGATTGCTGGGTGTATTGCGTGACGCGATCCGACTCCGCTCGCGCGGCCGGAGCAGCGAACGCGAATCCGCGCAACGATTCCGCTGCCCCGGAATAGATCGAGGCCGCGGATTGATCGGCGAACTTGAATGCGTTCTGACTGCGCGCGTTTGCCACCGCGTCTTCGCCATCCTTCTTTTCCTTGAATCCGCCCCAGGCTTTCGAAACTTCAGCTCGCGCAGCAGTATCCCCGCTCATGCTTTGCATCGAACGCTCGGTCATTGGCACTCGCCGCCGATCTTCGTCTTCGACGATCAAGTAGGCGGTGTAGGGAGTTACTATCCCGTATCGCCGCGCCAGATCGGTTGCTTCATCACGCAGCTCATTGGTTTCGCCGTGAAGTCGAATTTCATCGAGTAAAAATCCAACACGACGCGTCGCCCAAAGCCGCGCCACATAATCGTTGGAAGAATCATTAAACTTTACCTTGTAGGTAAATATTTGTTCGCGGCCGTTTGCGATGCCGGTGAGTTTTGCTTCTACTTCGCCGGAGCCAGTGTAGCGCCCAGTTACGACAAGTTGATCGCCTTTGAACAAGTCCGGCAATTGCGCCGGATACAATTTACTGGTGCGCACGCCGCCACCGAATTCCAGGCGCACATTGGTCAGCGCTGGTTCTTTGATCCGAGTATAGAAACTCGAAACCTTTACTTCGAGATCTTCATTCGCCAGCACATACTGGCTAAAGGCACGCGTCCCTTCTGCAATCTGATCGAGTAGTTGCGTGTTGACGTCTGACCCGATTCCGAAGGAAAAGATTCGCGCGCTCCCAGCTTTCTTCACTTCGGCCACGATTTCGTCCGGATTCCGCGCTCCCACAGTCGGCAATCCATCCGTCAGAAAAATGATGAGGAATGGCCGCTCCGTTTTTTCCGTGCGCGCTTTGAGCGCGCTTTGCAACGCATCGGCAATAGCGGTGCCACCGATTGGCTTCAGATCGGCGATGAAATTCGAAGCGCGCTTGCGATGTTCCGAATCGGCATCTACCAGCTTGCCGAAAAGCGACTCCGCTTCGGTGGAAAACCGCACGATCTCGAAGCGATCTTCGTTGTTCAAATTCTCGACGCAGAATTCCAGCGCCTTCTTTGCCTGTTGCAATTTCGGGCCAGCCATTGAGCCCGAGGTATCGACAACAAAGACGATGTCCTTCGGAGCGGGCTTGGTTTCCTTCGCAGTAGTCGGAGCGGCGAGGAGAAGGAAATAACCATCTTCGCCCACCGGCTTGTGCGTGATCAAACTCAGCCCGACATCACGCGCTTCCGAGTTGTAGACGAGCTGGAAATCGGTGTCTGGCGTTTCGTCTTTCGACTCATAACCAATCACCGCGCGATTGGCGCCATCCCGTTTGATTTCGACCTTGTGACTGGGCGAATAAATTGAAGCGAGTGGTTGCTCAGTCTTCACTTCCACTTTTACGCTCAGGCTCTTAATTGGTTGCGCGGAAAATTTCTCCGTGCTCAGCGGATAGCTGTAGGTCACGGTGCCGGCGTCAGAGCGCAGCAATTCGGTGTAAGAAATTTTGATCGGCTTGCGACTGCGCGGTTCGATCGGAAAAATGCGAATCTTAAAGAGGTCGCGTCCGGCGTATTCCAGCAGCGCCGGATCGCGCATCCTGCGGACGATATCCTCGTAAATTTGGCGCGCCTTGTCCGCGCGAAGTAATTCGGCGTCCACCATTTTTCCGCCAATCTCCATGCTGAACTTGTCGATATGCGCCCCTTCCGGCACCGGATACATGTAGGTTCCCTCCAGTCGCTGATCGTTCGGGTTGTAGAATTCCTGATCGATGGAGGTAACCGCTACCTGGCCGTCGATTTTGACCTCGACGTGGTGGCTGGTCACTTCCAGCGGCGCAAAGGGGAAGTGCCCAGACCGGACCAGAAATGGGCGCTCGACCACGATAAAGCCATCCCCGCACGCATTGGAAAGTATGCCGAGCAAACCGACTGCGAGAATCAGAAGCGATCTTTTCATCGCCCTGTTAGTCGGCATCCCTGCGGAAATGCTCCCGGTTTTTTCTGAACCGGAGAGAAACTGGACAGGTCAGATGCGGTGGGAATCGCAAGCGCCGACTAGTACCGCCGCAATCTTGTTTTCCTGCGAAGATCTTTCATGAAGCGAAACCGACCCGCGCGCTCTTGGGGCCTCGATGGACGCATTTTGTCATGTCGAGCGAAAGTCGAGACATCTCTTGCCATTCCTCTGCAAAGAAATTAGAGATTCCTCGACTGCGCTCGGAATGACAAAATGGGCGCTAACCCGAGATGAACGTCTCTCGTGCCGCGGCTTCGCCGCTCTCAGTATCGAATGCCAGAAATTAGAATGCTGTCTGACCGATACGGCCCTACATTCATTGTGTTAAATTGGTAAAGCCGATCTAGAATGAGCGAACCTCAAGTTGCTGTCTCTGATCCGGGAAAGGTCGATGCTGACTTGATTGCTCGCTGCCGGAGGGGTGACGCCGACGCCTGGGATGCGTTGTTCGACAAATATTATCCGGTCGCGGCGCGCTTCGTTTTCCAATTGTCCGCCGACTTCAATCACGAAGACACGGAAGAGATCTGCCAGGAGACCTTCCTCGCAGTGGTGCGAAATCTGGCATCGTTTCAGGGAAGGAGTTCTTTTCAAACGTGGTTGCTGCGCGTGGCCGCGAACAAGGCGCTGGATTTTCGCGGAAAAAGTCGGGCCGAGAAACGCGGTGGCAGCATGGTTCACTTCTCGCTCGATGGCGCGCATGAACAGGACAAAATCGATCCGCGATCACAATGCCCCGGACCGGACACCGTGCTGGTAAACGCCGAAACTTCTCGTCTCATTCGGCAAAGCCTCGATCAGCTGGACGATCCATGCCGGGAAATCATCGAGCTGCGTTATTATGGCGACCTGAGTTACACCGAAATCGCGACCGAGTTGCGATTGAATCCGAAAACGGTCAGCTCGCGCTTGAGCAAGTGTCTTGATCGCCTCTGCATGATCGCGAAAAAAATCTTTCCACCAGAACATTCATTTGCCGTCTAACTTATTGCATCATGCCGCTGGAACCGAAAAACCCAATTGAAGAGCTGCTGGAGGCCTCCGCCCGAGCGCGCCGCGCCGACTTCGGGGCCGATCCGAAAATGCCCAATCCGATGCGGGCACAGCTGCATCATGAGATCGCACGTTTGGCCCGAAGCGACGAATGCCAGTCGCGCTGGCGCGCATCTGGAATTTCATGGCCGCGGCTCATGACCGCCACGGCTTTGGCTCTGGTTCTCGTTAGCGCTTCGGCCATCTGGTGGTGGCGGGAACACGAATCTGCCGGAGGCGAAACCATGAAGCTGGCCATGCAACAGCCGGTGGCTCCGCCGAACGAAGCCGCCGCACCCGAAAAAGTATTCGAACAAGGTGCAGCCGCTGCGGCCGCACGGTCCGCCGAAAGCTTCGCCGACAACAATATGGGCGCCGTGCAATCCGCGGATCAGGCCAAAGCTTCAGATACGTTAAGTAAATTCGCAGAGGCGACGCCCACCCCACCTCCGCTCGCGCCGACGACAAAAGATTTTATCAGCGCCGGCAAAAAGACAGATAGATCATTATCATCCGACATCTCGTTAGCCGCTAAAGAAGCAACCCAGTCAGCGCCAGCGGCGGCTTCGCTGGCGCAAAATCGGCAGACGACTAATTTCCGTCAGCAATTTTCGCAGAACGCTGCCAACCAAGCCTTTCGCAGCAAACCCAAACAAACGCTCAACATTTTGAATGAGTTTCAGGTGGAACAAACCGATCACGAAATTCGGGTGGTTGACGCCGATGGCTCGACTTATTCGGGTAAGCTCGAACCATTGGCCCAGAACGATGCGCGCAGCGTCTTCAACCAAAAACAGAATTACACCGCGCCCGCACCACGCGCGGCCGGCAGTTTTGATGACAAAGCGCAGGCGGCCAATGCCGAGTTCTATTTCCGCGCCACCGGGTACAACAGCAGTTTGAAGAAGCGCTTGGTCTTCGAAGGCAACTACATCGCTTCGTCAGTGTCCGCGCAAAAGAAAGTAGCCAAAGCCGAAGCCGAGGAACGAGACGAACAAATTCCAGCTCGAATCACTGGCACCGCAAAAATTCGCGGCGAGTCGCCCGTTCAAATCGATGCTATCGCAGTGTCCCAGTAACTTTGCGGGGTTCCATCCGCTTTCCCCTTTCTCTTCATCTCAAATCCCAAGCGCAGCATTGGGATCACGACCGAATTGAAACCCGGCAAGCTCCTCGTGAAAATCTTTGCCAAGGGCGAGGACCTGAAAATTTCGGCCGAGCATTTCCGGATGTAGCAAGGTTTGGAGGGCGCGCTTTTCAGAAGCGTCAAAGTCGGCCTCTGGAAAAAATTTCGAAATAATCCCCGTGAGAAAATGATGTTGGTCGGTAAAACCGGTTGGTCTTGTCCCGGATGATTGCGCCGCTTCGGCCAGGCTGGTCCACTCGACATGCGCGGAAATATCGGCCAGCCCGATCTGCTGGAACGGCGACGATAGCTTCTTTTGTTTCGCCCGGACCTGGAGAGAACCCTGGCTGCGATGCAGCGAGTAGAACTCCGTCCGGGGAAAACCGTAGTCGATTGTGAGAACGAGTCCGCGCGAAAGTTTGGCAGTGATCTCGCTCATTAGTTTCGGCGCGGCCAAATTCACTTCCGCTTCAAAGCCAGCCGGGAAAAATCCGAGATGATCAAGCTGCAAACCGGAGCGGCTAACGTTCGCAATCGCAAATGCAAAATTATCGGCAGCAACGGTGACGAATTTTTCGTGCCACACCGTGGCGCCGTTCGCAACGCCGCCCGAAACGATGAGATGCACCGGCAGTGAATCGAATAGTTCGTTGGAAAAATGAATTCCGACGAAGGGCGCGATTTCGTCAATCGACGCGACCCAGGAAGTTTTTTCGGCGAACTCGTGCAGATTTTTTTCCTGTCGCTCCTGCCAAATCGGAAAGGGCTCGACGATGCAATAGGAAGTTGCGGCAAAACACTCGCCGGCTGATTGCCGCAGCGCCCTCAGCGCATCGGCCGCAAAAACGCCATCATGCGCACCCTGTTCCACGATTTCGAAATCGCCCGGCCGTCCAAGTTTCTCCCAAATTTCCACGAACTGGGCCGCGAGAAGTTTTCCGAAGAGCGGTCCCACACTCACGCTAGTAAAAAAATCGCCGCGCCGGCCAATGTTCGCCCGCCCACTGGCGTAATACCCGCGGTCGGGATGATAGAGCGCCAGCTCCATGAAGCGCGCGAAGGAGATCGGGCCGTTCGCGCCAATCTCAGCACGGATAATCTGAATTAGTTCGGAGTTTGCCACGCCTCTTTGGCCTTTGGATTTTCGGGCGAATTGCGCCTAAGCTCTGCCTCCAAGTCTATTTCTCTTTTTTACGTCCCTGCATGCCTGTTTCGTTTTTGATCCCAACCTCTCCGCACCGTTACCCGCGACCGTGGTACGCCCGGCCCCAATTTTACCTGCCCGTATTGATTGTGCTGCTCGCAATAATTTTCAGCGCCATCTATTTCGGAATTGTCTCGTCGGAATTGAAGGCGGAAGCCGCGACCTACGATCTGAGCAAGCTAGAACAGATGGAATCGGCCAGTGTGATTCTGGATCGAAACGGAAAAATTTTTGGCCAAATCTATGTCGAAAACCGCGAGACCATCCCCTATGATCAATTGCCGCGCGACCTGGTGAACGCCGTGGTCGCAATGGAAGACACCAAATTTTATCAGCACAGCGGCTACGATCTCTTTGGCATCGTGCGCGCGGCCTTGAAAAACTTTGTCGCCGGCCACGTCCGACAGGGCGCTAGCACAATCACCCAGCAACTGGCGCGCAACAGTTTCGCTCTCAAAGAGAAAACGTATCGGCGAAAACTTCTTGAAATCTTCGTCGCTGAACGAATCGAGCAGCATTTCGACAAGCAAAAAATCATGGAGCTGTATCTGAACCGAATCTACTTCGGCGGCGGACTCTACGGCGCCGAAGCAGCCGCGCGCGGTTATTTCGATAAACCGGCGCGCGAGATGTCGCTGGTGGAATGCGCCACTCTGGCCGGCATCATCAGAAGTCCGAATCGGCTTTCGCCCTGGTCGGACCGGGCGGCGGCGCGTGAATCGCGCAATGTCGTCCTGGGCCGGATGCGCGATCTCAGTTTCGTCGATCGCCAGCGTTGCGCCGCCGCACAATCGGAAGATGTCCTCATCGGTAACCGGCAGAATGCTCAGGGACAAACATACGCCGTCGATTACATCCGGCAGAAGGTGATCGAGGCGGTGGGATGGAACCGCGCGATGAACGAAGGTTTCCGCATTTACACCACAATCGATTCCGATTTGCAAAAAGCGGCCGAGGACTCGTTGCGATCACACCTCGATCGTGCGGAAAAGCATCCTGACTATGGGCATCCGACCTATGCGGAATACACCGCGACGTTCCGCAAGACGCGCCCGGGAAGCAGCCCGCCAGCGGTCCCCGACTATTTGCAGGGCGCGGTGATCGTGCTGGATAACGCGACTGGCGGCATGCTTGCGCTGGTGGGCGGCCGCGACTTCGAGCATAACCAATACGATCGTGCGTTGCAGGCCCGGCGTCCGGCGGGAACGGCGATGACGCCGTTTGTTTTCGCAGCCGCCTTTGAGAACGGAATGTTCCCTGGATCAGTGGTGGAGGATTCCGCTCTTGATAATCGCGCGGTCATGATCGGCGGGACGACTGGAATTCTCGGTGAATGGGGACCTGAGAGTGCGGAGAACCGCTACGAGGGGCCAATCACCGCGCGCGAGGCACTCTCGAAATCGAAAAATGGTGCGACCGTGCGCATCGGGATGAACTCCGGAGTCGATAATGTGATTCAGCTTTGTCGTAACGCCGGAATGAAATCGCCGCTGCGACCTTATCCGGCGACATTTCTTGGGAGCAGTGAAGTTACTTTGGCGGAACTGGCACTGGCCTACACCATTTTCCCGAACGGAGGTTGGCAACCGAAACTGCCGCATGTTCTGGAACGGATCGAAGAAAAGGACGGGACGGTTTGGCACGCGCAACGCGATTACGGCAAGCAGA
>QHRA01000231.1 GCA_003221295.1 Verrucomicrobiota bacterium
GAGCTCGATGTATCACGCCCAACAGGCCGGCATCGAAATCGAGGAGACGGATTGGGCGTTGCAAAAAGCGCTGATGAAATTTCTCGAATCACACTGGCAGGAACCGGACGAAGGAATCTGGGAAGTGCGCGGCGGCCGCAAACATTTCACCCATTCGAAAATGATGGCGTGGCTGGCGTTCCATCGTGGCGTGCAATTGATCGAAGAGGCTGGGCTGCCCGCGAACGGCGAGCTCGAGCGCTGGAAAAAAATCCGCGACCAAATCCATCGCGAAGTCTGCGAGCGTGGCTACAACCCGAAAGTAAAAGCGTTTACCCAGTACTATGGGAGCGACGCGCTCGACGCCAGCTTGCTGATGGCGCCGCTGATCGGGTTCCTGCCGATCGAGGACGAACGGATGCGCAATACCATCGCTGCGATCGAGCGGGATCTGCTGGTGGATGGTTTCGTGCTGCGTTACCGGCCGCAGGAGGAAAATGTGGATGGTTTGCCCGGAAATGAAGGCGTGTTCTTGCCCTGCTCGTTCTGGTTCGCCATTTGTCTGGATTGGCTCGGGCGCAAAGAAGAAGCGCGCGAGCTTTTCGAGCGCCTGCTCACGTTGCAAAACGATCTCGGTTTGCTGTCGGAAGAATACGATCCGCGCGAAAAACGATTGCTGGGAAATTTCCCGCAGGCCTTCACCCACGTCATGCTCATCGCTGCGGCGCAATTTATCGAAGAGAAGCAATGATTGCAGAACCGCGAATTACGCGGATGATATGATTCTCTCGTTCCCAAACTCTGTTTGGAACTCAGGTGACATGCCGGCCATACAAATAAATCATTACCCTTGCACGAGCTGCCGGACGAGGTCTTCTAACGCGACAATGCCAGTGGATTTTTGGCGGCTATCGACAACGGCAGCCAGGCCGATGCGCGCGGCGCGGAGGCGGCGGACTACGCGGTAAGCGGATTCGTTTTCCGAGGCGGTAATGATTCGGCGCATGTAGTGGCGCAGCGGACGCGACGATTCAGTGTCGAAAAGAATATCGTAAACGTTGATCAGACCGAGAGGCTCAGCGTTGTTGGCGAAAATGGGGAATCGATCGATTCCGGATTTCTCGCTCGTTTCCAAAACTTCTTTTGGAGAGCCATCCGGAGTAAACGACAAGGTTTTTTCGAGGGGGACCATGACATCGCGTACTTTGACGGAGGTGAAATCGACGACGTTATGAATCATCGCCCGTTCGGTGGCGCTGAGCGCGCCGCTTTCCTCGCTTTGGACGGCGATCATTTTTAACTCTTCACGTCCGGCGAAGAGACGTGGCGGATTTTTGGCGCGTGCAAAAACGGTGCGTTCGATGAATGCGCCGATGGCGTGCAATGGCCACAACAACTTTGTGGTCAGCTCGAGCAAACCGGAAAGCCGCGCGACCGCACGCAAGGGAAAACGGCGGAACAATGATTTTGGCAGGACGCCGAGGAGGAAAAGATAAACCGGCAGCGCGATGGCAACGGCAATCGGGTAGCCGAGCCAACCCAAACGGAGCACGAGCTCGTGGGTCAGAATAATGAGGGCAGTGATATCCGCGGCATTGGTCACGAGCAGGACGGTGACGAGCAATCGGTCGGGCTGTTTGAGCATTTCTTGCAGCCGCCGCGCACTCCGATCTCCGCCCTTGGCGCGATGCCGCAACCGGACCGGATCGAGCGCGAGAAGGCCCGCTTCGATTCCGGCAAAGAGAAACGAAATGATCCAGCAAAGCACCACCAGCAGCCAGATCATGGAAGTTCTCCGTTCTCGCTGTCACCATCCACGCACACCGTTTTCTCGAGAAGCAATTCTTCGATTCGCCGGCGATTGACGCGGCGCACAGTAATTTTCAGACGCGGCGTTTCCAATTCGGTGCCGACTTCGGGAACACGGCCGAGTTGGTTGAAAACATAGCCGCCGATGGTATCGATGCCAGAAGCATCGAAATCGAACCCCAGTCGCTCGCTCAAATCATCGAGGCGCGCTTTGCCGTTCACAAGGTAGCGACCTTCCGCCAGTGGTTCGATGTCGAGATCGGTGTCACCGAGCGGAGCGGCGTCGCTGAGAATGTCTTCGATAATATCGGAGATGGTGACGATGCCTTCAGTACCGCCAAATTCATCCACCACGATGGCCATGCCTTGCGCGCGCGTCAGAAAACTACGCAGCAAATCGAGCGCGCGCATTGTTTCGGGCACGAATGACGGCGGCACCATCGTCTCGGTGTAATGCGCTTCCGAATGGAGCAGAAACCATTTTACTTCGATAATGCCGAGGATGTTGTCGGGGGAATCGGCATAGACCGGGACGCGACGATGCCGGCGCGGTTTCAATTGCGCGATCGCATCTTCGTTCGTGAGATCGTCCGGCAGCGCGAACATGTCGACCCGCGGTGTGAGCACGTCTTTCGCGGTTTTGTCGCCCAGCTTGAATACCTCCTGGATGATCTCGCCTTCGGCTTCCTGGAGGGTGCCTTGCTCGGCACCGATCTGAATCAGGGTTTCGAGTTCTTCATCGGACAAATGCGGGCGCGTGCGAATGTGCCGGGGGGTCACCAGCTCGACGATGGCAGCGCTGATTGTTTCCAAGGCGCTACCGACGGTTTCGAGCAGCGGCATTAAGACGCGCAGAGTGAAAACGCCAAGAGCGGAAAGGCGATAAGGCGCCGAAAGTGCGACAAGCTTGGGGAGCAAATCACAGAAAAAAACGATGATGGCGAAGAGCGAGACAGCAATCAGCCAGGGCGGTAACGGGGTGGCACGGGGCGTTTCCCAAAGCAAAGCGAGACAAATGACGACGAGAAAAACGTTCACGAGCGCGGAACCAAGAAGGATGACCGCAAGGACACGGCGCGGATTTTCCCGAAACTTTTGCACAAAGCCGGCGAGCGCGGGATGATTGGATTCGAGGCGGCGCAGCTGATGGCGGCGGAGGGCGAAGAGCGCAGTCTCCAGACCGGAGAAAAGGGCGGAGCAGACGACTAATCCTGCGACGATCACGAGCAGGAGAGCGACGAGCGACGGTGTCATCGTGTCATCTCAAGCGATTGCCCATTTGCTTGCTTTGCCGAAGTTATGCCTCCGATGAATAAACGCGAGCGGATTTCGGATTTTGTGCGTTCACTCGAGTCTGGGTCCACGGAGGGAGCGTCGCGAAATTATTACACTGCATTTTTTCAATTGTGGAATGCGCAAAAATATTACGAAGCGCACGATGTGCTCGAACAACTTTGGCTGGTGGAAAAAAACGCGGAGCTGGGGCGTTTTTACCAGGCGCTGATTCAGGCCGCGGGTGCGTTCGTTCATTTGCAGAAAAATTTCCAGCAACCATCGCATCCCAAACATAGCCAGCGTTTGCCACCGGCCACGCGGTTGTTCGAGTTGGCATTACGAAATTTGGAGGACCTCCCGGATGAATTTCAGGCGCTCGACCTTGCCCGTTTTCGCGAACTGCTGACACGTTATCGCGAAGAAATTGTGGCCGCCGATTTTCGGCGCAACCCGTGGTCGCCATCGACTGCACCACGAGTGGAGCTGCGGTAGCTGCCATCGTCTTTTTCCGGGGAGCGCAGGCTGCCAGCTTGCGGTGTTCGGCAGCTTGCCGAACACGATTGTTGTCGGCAAGCTGCCGACGACTACAGGCAAGCAGCCTGTGCTCCCCAGATTCCATACACACGCAACCGTCCCGAATGCGCGTTAGGGTGGAAAGGCGCGGGAAGTTTCAATCGCGAACGAAATCGATGCTCAGCGGGTAAAAATTAATTTGCAGCCTGCGATAACAAGGACGGTTGCGAGCAAGATTGAAATGGTGCGAACCGGGAACTTGCGGCTTCCTAAATGCGAACCAACCGTCCCGCCGATGATTGCGGCGCCGGAAAGAACGGCTGCCAAGGCCGGAATGGATTGTCTGGCGCTAACAAAACCGGCCAGGCCCGCAATTGAATTTGCCAAAATAAACAACGCAGAAACCGCCGACGCCTGTTTTGTCTTTGCCCAGTTAGAAAAAAGTAGAAGGGGTGTGAGAAAAATTCCTCCCCCGGTGCCGGTCAGACCGGAAAGAAATCCGATGCCTGAACCAACCGCGAGCGCGGCGGGCAAAGGTGGTGGAGTAACCGCCGGAGGATCGCCGCGACGAAAAAACAATCGGACGGCAGAGAAGAGCAGGACGAGACCGATAATGATTTTCAAAATTCGAGCGGGTAACTGGAGATAGCCGCCGAAGTAGGCAGCCGGAACTGAAAGGAGCGCGAACGGCCAAAATAATTTCCATGAGGAATGTCCGGCTCGCCAAAACTGAAAAGACGCGATGATCGCAACGAGAATGTTTAATACCAAAGCGGTTGGCCGGATGGTTGTGGTTACGAGCCCGAACAGTGTCATCACGGCGATGTAGCCGGACGCACCGGCGTGACCGACGCAGGAATAAAGGAAGGCGATGACGCCGATGGCGAGGAACAGCAAAATAAGGTGCGAGTAATCCATCATATCGATCTAACGTAACGTGGCGAGGCAATGGCGAAGCACGAATGACGAATGACGAAAGAATCGCGAAGCACGAAAATCGGCTTGTGCAGGAAAAGTCGCCCTACCTCCTGCAACACGCGCAGAACCCGGTGGAATGGTTTCCCTGGGGGAAGGAGGCGTTCGAGAAAGCGCGGCGGGAAGACAAACCGATTTTTCTCTCAATCGGTTATTCCACCTGTCACTGGTGCCACGTCATGGCGCACGAATCCTTCGAAGATGCTGCTACCGCCGAAATCATGAATCGCGAGTTTGTGAACATTAAAGTCGATCGCGAAGAGCGCCCCGATGTGGATCGCGTTTACATGACCTTCGTGCAGGCAACGACGGGCGGCGGTGGCTGGCCCATGAGCGTATGGCTTACTCCACACCTCGAACCGTTTGTCGGCGGAACCTATTTCCCACCGGAAGACCGATTTGGTCAACCTGCTTTCAACAGAGTTTTGCAACGGATCGCAGAAGCCTGGGGAAACGATCGCGAAAAAATTTCGAAGCAGGGCGCGAACATCGTTGATGCGCTGCGCGAAGCCGCCAAAGACCAAACGTCAGCCGGAAGAATCGATGCCGCCGTTTTGGAATCGGCTTACCAGCAATTTGCGCGAACTTTCGATGCGCACGAGGGCGGTTTCGGTGGCGCGCCAAAATTTCCGCGCCCGGTCACGCTTAATTTTCTGACGCGCTTTCACGCACGCAATCCGGATTCGGACGCCGAGCAGCACGCCTTAGAAATGGTCTTGCTCACATTGCGAAAGATGGCGTCTGGTGGCATGCACGATCACATCGGCGGTGGATTTCATCGGTATTCTGTCGACGGGCACTGGCACGTGCCGCATTTCGAGAAAATGCTGTACGACCAGGCGCAATTGGCGAGCGCTTATCTCGATGCTTTTCAAATCACTGGCGATACGGAATTCGCAGCAACCGCGCGTGACATTCTTGATTACGTCCGACGCGACATGGCTTCGCCGGAGGGCGGATTCTATTCGGCCGAAGATGCGGACAGCCCACTTGTAGCCGGGATCGCCGATCCCAGTCACAGAAAAAACGCGGAAGGTGCATTTTACGTTTGGACGAAACAGGAGATCGACGATGCGCTTGGTGAAGACGCGCGGGTGTTTTCATTTCATTACGGCATTGAAGAAAACGGAAATGCTCCCACCGAAGCCGATCCTCATGGTGAGTTCGTCGGCAAAAACATTTTGATTGAGCGACACTCGATCGCCGAGACCGCGCGATTTCGTAGCGCAGGCGTCCCGCCTGTGGGGCCAACGGGCGTCTCGCGCGTTGACGACAAAGAGGAGGACTCAGTCGCACGATTGCTGGCGCAAAGCCGGCAAAAATTATTTTCGATCCGCAATAAACGTCCTCGTCCGCATCTGGACGACAAAATCATCGCGGCTTGGAATGGTTTGATGATTTCTGCTTTCGCGTGCGCCGCCCAGGTATTGGATGACGTCTCTTATCTGGAAACCGCGACGGGGGCAGCGGAGTTTATTCGCGCCAATCTTTATGATGAATCGCGTGAGATTTTGTTCCGCAGTTATCGCGAAGGCCGCGGCGAAGTTGAGGGATTCGCCGATGACTATGCCTTCGTCATTCAAGGCACGCTTGATCTTTATGAAGCGTCGTTCGAAACCCGCTGGCTAAAATTTGCGCTCGAATTGCAGCGCCAGATGGACGCGCTTTTCTGGGACACCGAAAACGGCGGCTACTTTGCGGTCACGGGTCACGACAACAATATTTTGCTGCGGATGAAAGAGGACAACGATAGCGCCGAACCGGCGGCCAGCTCGGTGGCGGCGCTGAATTTGGCGCGACTCGCAGCAATACGAAACGACACCGGATTGCTGGCGCGTGCACAGGAAACGGTCAACGCTTTCGCGCGGCAGTTGGCGCACTTTCCGAGCGCGCTGCCGCAAATGCTGGTGGCATTTGATTTTCTTGAGGGTGCGCTACGACAAATCGTGATCGCGGGTAATTCCGATGCGTCTGAAACGGAGGCATTGCTGGCAGAAGTGCATCGGCATTTTTTGCCGAACAGGGTTCTGCTTTTGGCAGATGGGGCAGAGGGCCAGAGTTATCTTGGTGAAACGAACGAGGCGATTCGCGCTATGTCGATGATGGGTGGAAAACCTGCAGCTTACGTTTGTGAAAATTTTGCCTGCAAGGCGCCGGTCACGGATGTGAACGAGCTCAGAAGCCTGCTGACGAGCTAACAATCTTCGGTAGAGGACGCTCCGCGGAGCGCCCCGCAAAAGCTGCTCATCCACCGGCTCGACGGAGTCTCGCCCTACCAATTTGCTGCGTTACCCCGATCCGCCGTCGCGCGAAGTGATCTCGGGAAGTTTTTTCCGGCGCAGCCGCAGCCAGTTGTTCCAGGTCTTGCGCATACTATCACGCGGGGTGAGATAGCGCTGGTTAAGCTCGTTGCCTTTGAGAATCTGCGCGAGGGCCGACTTCACCGATAGCTCCTCACAGTTGAGAATGGTATAGGCGGTCCCGACCGCAGCGGCATGATGCGCGTCGCTTGCTGCAGTCATGGGCAGGCCGCGCAATTGTGCATAACGAAACGCGAACGTGTTGTAGCGGCGCAGAGTGGTAGCGGCATTGAAAACCTCCAGCGCATCGACCGGTAAAGTTTCGAGGGTGGCGAAGCGAATGCCGGCGCGGAACAAATCGTAAGGATGTGGAGGTATGGCGAGGCCGCCGTGCTCGTGAATCAGCGCACAGACATCGCGCGCGGCGCGTCCCTTCAACCGCGGTGCCTCCGGCAAGGTTGTCCCGACGCAAAGCAGGTGACCTTCGGCAGTGGTGACTTCAACTCCCGGAATAACAAGGAAACCATCCACGGGCAATCCATCTTCGCGCATCAGTTGTTTCCCGAGCAGATAATCGATCGCGTCGCAAGTATTGTGATCCGTAATTGCGATGCCATGCAGTCCTTTCGCCCGGGCGCTGGCAATTAAATCTTCCGGGCTGGAAACGCCGTCGCCGGAAAAAAAAGTGTGGGTGTGGAGGTCAATATTGAACGGCATCGCGCGACAACGCTAATTTGCAGTGCGAAAAATGGAAAGCGCCGGTTTTAAGGAATGGTCACTGGTGTGCGATGCCCTCGGACGCGGACGCCAATCGGTAATTTTGCGCAAAGGCGGAATTGCGGAGGGGCGCGGCGGCTTTTCATTTCGGCATCGCGAGTTCTTCTTGTTTCCGACGTTCTTC
Organism: Verrucomicrobiota bacterium; assembly: GCA_003221295.1. Classification (GTDB taxonomy): domain Bacteria; phylum Verrucomicrobiota; class Verrucomicrobiia; order Chthoniobacterales; family UBA10450; genus AV69. The sequence goes on from QHRA01000231.1 coordinate 7,753, forward strand.
CATGAGCAGATCGCGAAAGTACGGATTGCAGCGGCTGATATTCCGGTGCCGGGCAGCACGGTCGCAATTCGGTGGTATGCAAGAGTGGAGCGGGCGGTGCGGATTAATTCACTCGCAATCGCGGAAGCTCTGGCTCCGTTGCACATCCTCTCGCCCGAGCTGGTGCGGGAACGTTTCGGCTACAAAGGCGACAGACTGAATGTCGCCTTCGTTCGCGTCTTTGAAATTTCCCCAGTCTGGGTTTTGCAAAATGGAAAGCGATTCAGCGGTTGCCGCTCCTGGGTTGAATTGCCCCCGTTGCCGGAAATGACGATGCGCGCTGTGCTCAATGACTCGGCGCAGACGAAACTTCGCGCGCAGTTTGATCAAATCGTCTCGTCATCCTGAGCGAAGTCGAAGGATGCCGTTGCGAAATCTTAAAGGTAACTTCCGCGGGATCCCTCGACTTCCGCTCGAGCTGACGGACTCAGCTGACAACCTCGAACAATTCTTCCGGCTGCGGATCCTTATGTTCGGCGCCGCGATTGAATTGCAGATCGTAGAGATGCCGATAGTAGCCGGATTTGGCCAGCAGTTCGGCGTGCGTGCCGACCTCTTTCACGTGGCCGCGATCCATCACCACGATTTGATCGCAAGACAAAATGGTGGAAAGCCGATGGGCAATCGCTACCACGGTTTTGCCCGCGGCGAGGGTCTGCAACGCCATTTGAATTTGTTTTTCCGATTCGGAATCGAGCGCGGAAGTGGCCTCGTCGAGAAGAAGGATGGGCGCGTTCTTCAAAACGGCGCGCGCGATGGCAAGGCGTTGCTGCTGTCCGCCGGACAGGAGCATCCCTTTATCGCCAACGACGGTGTCGTATTTTTGCGGCTGTTCCAGGATGAAATCGTGCGCATAAGCCATTTGCGCTGCTGCGTAAACTTCCTCCCGGGTAGCATCGAGGCGGCCGAAAAGGATGTTGTTGTAGATGGTATCGTGAAACAGAAATGTGTCTTGCGTCACCAGGCCGATTTGTTGCCGCAATGATTGCTGAGTGATTTTGCGCAAATCGTGTCCATCAATGCGCACAGCCCCAGCGGTAGGATCGTATAGCCGGAGGATAAGCGAAAGAATGGTGCTCTTGCCCGCGCCGCTCGCGCCCACGAGCGCGTAGCTTTTACCCGGCTCGATCTGCAAGTTTAAATTCTTCACCGCGTCACTCGATGTCCCGGTGTAGCGAAAGGTGACGTTTTGAAAATCGATGCGACCATCGCACGAATCCAAACTTTCGGCGTCCGGGGGATCCTGAATGGTGGAGGGTGTGTCCAGAATTCCAAAAATGCCGACGGTGGCTGCGACTGAACGTTGCATGACGATGTGCATTTTGCTCAGTGTTTTAACCGGGTCGTAGAGAAGGAAAATACCGCCGATCAGGGCGAGGAAACGCCCAGCGGAAAGGTTAGTGACATAGACGTAGAGCAGAGCAAGGCCAAAGCCCATTGCTCCCAGGACTTCGATCAACGGCCCCGTCACCTCCATCGATTTGACCATGCGCATGACGTTGCGGAATTGGAGCATGGTGCTGCGCGAAAAACTTTTCACCTGGTGGGCCTCGCGACCAAAGGACTTGACCACGCGAATGCCGGCAAACGTTTCCTGCATCGTCACCACCATCTGTCCCATGTTTTCCTGCTGGTTCTGCACCGCTTGTCGGGCGCGGCGGCCAAAAATCCGAATGGGCACGATGCAGCTAGGGAAGAGGACGAGCGTGGCCAGGGTAAATTTCCAATCCATGTAGAGCAGGACGGTCACCACCAGAACGATCGAGACCGGTTGTTTAAAGGCGTCGCTGCTGACTTGGCTTAGGGCGGCCTGCATCGCGCTGGTGTCATTGGTGATGCGCGACATTAAAACGCCCGCCCGCATTCGATTAAAGAAATCCATCGACTGGCCCACGATCTTGGCAAAAAGCTGATTGCGAATGTCGGTGACGACGCGATTGCTGACCCAGTTCATATAGTAGGAATTGCCGTATCCCATGAGACTGCGCGCGGTCATGACCGCGGGAATGAGAAGGCAAACGAAGACGATCGACTTCACCGATCCGCCCGCGTTGAGTAATTCTGAATGATGAACGAGATCGCGGGGGTTGGGTGCGGCGCCGTGGAAAACGGTGCTGGTCACCTTCTGCAAAACCAGCGGCAGGCAACCCTGGGTCGCGCCAAAAAGAAAACCGAGAGCGAGGCCGAAGATGAACCGCCATTTGTAGGGCCCTACATAAGTGTAGAGCCGTTTGTATGGCTTCCACGCAACTCGAATCGTCTCCCGAATTGAGACTTTCTTCTTCTCGGCTTTATCCTTCATACGGCTGACGCCGCTGGCGCCGACACCACCGAACGCATAGCATCGATCACCGCTGTCGTCGAGATTTGCCTCATCGGTCTTTCTGCTTCGCGGGCTTGGAAATGGTGCAGCGGCTCGGGCGATTCACCGAACAAAATGGCCGCCGGACTTTTTCGTGGCCGCCAATGAAATGGATTGGTTGGCCCAAACAGGATGACCTGTGGTGTTCCCGTCGCGCTGGCCAGATGCATGGGCGCGGAATCGACCGTGACAAGCAAGCGCGCGTGTTCGATTAATGCTGCCAGCGTCAGGAGATCGAGTTGCGCGGAAAAATCGAGCACAGAAATATGCAATTTTTCTCTGATGGAGGCGAGGTGCGCGCGTTCGAGCTCATTGCCGCCGCCTGACAAAACCGGGAAGAGACCGAGTTCGGTAGCGGCGAATTCGATTATTTTAGCCCAGCGTTCCGGCTCCCAAAACTTTTCCACTCGCGCTGAGCCCGGATGGAAAACGGCGAATGGCTGATGGTGAATATGATCGGCGATGATGGAAGAGGCGTGTTGTCGCGCCGACGCCGGTAGCTCAAGCACGGGGTCGTTTCCGCCCGCGGAAATTCCCAACGGCTGCAAAAGGGCGAGATAGTAATCCGCCGTGTGCATTTGTTTCATCGCGCACTCGACGAACTCGTTGTAAAAACGCGCACGGAATTTCGATTTGATTTTCAATCGATCGGAAACAATCCGTTGTCGCGCGCCAGACAAAAACGTTAACCAGGCCGAGCGATCGTTGCGGGTAAAATCGACTACGCAATCGAAATTGGCGCGACGGATTTCCATCCAGGTGGGAGGATCGCGTAGCCCACGTTTTGTTAGGAAAGTCTTCTGCAATCCGCGGATGGCAGGCAAAAGGGACTCACATTCGCGTGCAACCGCCAGGGCGATTTGCGCGCCGGGCAGATGTTCGTGCACGGCCGAGATCGCCGGGGTTGTTAAAATGAGATCGCCGAGCCGGCGAAGTTGGATAAGCAGAATTTTCACTCTGGTTAACTACTTTGCGGTCATCCCGAGCGAAGTCGAGGGATCCCGAGGAAGTTACCTTAAAGGAGACGCAACGGGATTCCTCGATCCGGCGGCAGCCGGACTCGGAATGACGAATTGTTGCATCGCGCGTTCATAAGCCCCCAGCAATCGCTCCCGAAAATGGTCCCAGGTAAAATTTTCCACTACCCGCTTGCGCGCGGCAGTACTCATTTCCGACACCACGGTCGGATTCTGGTAAAGATGCTCGATGGCGGCGGCGATGGCATCGACATCGCCCGGTGGGACAATGATGCCCTCGATTCCATCCCGCACCACATCGCCCGATTCGCGGGTGACCACCTGTGGCAAACCACAGGCCGCCGCTTCGTAAGTGACCTTGGCGCTCCCTTCTAACTGTGAGGGAAAAATGTGGATCGTCGCCTGACTCAAATAATTTTCCACGTCGCGCGCGAAACCGATGGTGCGGATATTATCGCGCCAGAATTTCTTCAAGTGGGGTTTCGCTTCTTCGTGGATCGCACCAAGCAGCCACAATTCGGCATCTCTCAAGTTCAGCTTACGCCAGGCTTCGAGCAGATGGTGAATTCCTTTGCGTTCGATAAGGGCGCCGGAGAAAATTGCGCGAAAGAGTGGCGGAGGCGCGCCCGGTTTGAAACGCTGGACATCGACTCCCCGTGGAAGATAGAAGAGTTTTTCCTTTGCCATCCCGCTCTCGCGAAAAGTTTCAGCCGCTCTTTCCGAAAGCACTAGCAGCAGCGTGGCAAGGTCGTATTCTTCGATGGAACGTTCCGAACGTAGGACGAGATCGTTCTTCCAGCGCCCAATTGGAGTACGATGTCTGGTTCTTTGTGGTTCGGCCCGCGGGGCCACGCGCTCGGCAAAATCCCGGTGCCAGGTCGGGATTTCTACGATCGAAGGAATTCCTTTCCGTTGCGCGACGCGCAAAGATTCCAGGCAATCGCCCGACCAGCTATGAAACAAATCGTACCGGCCCGTCTCGAGCTGGCGCGATGCGATCCAGTCCAGATATTTCTTCTTCGCGCCATAATAATAAGGTCGATCGAGCGAAGAAAGCAGCCGCACCGGATGCCAGCGCAAGGATTGGATTTTCGATGCCGGAATTTCGTTCTGCCGATTGTCGTAGGCGATCGCTTTGCCCAGAAATCCGCCTCGATACGATGCGCGCAACGTTTCAAAGGCATCGATGTCGAGTCCCCAGCCACCGATCCGAGCGAAAATGGAGTAGAGCAGGCTTTTCGGCGAGCGTGCCGATCGGGGGGCGATGTGGGGTGGCGCGGTGGGGTTTAGGGTTTCGCCCGACATGGGAAGAATTATTGTGCTGACGGCGTGCAAGTAAAGGCTTCTGAGAAACTGAATATTGGTTTTGTCCGACGCGGCTTTTCGCCCAGCGGAGGAGCCGAAGCATATTTGCGACGCGTTGGCGGTGCGCTGGTGGCGGCCGGTCACGAGGCAACGCTTTTTACGACCGGAGATTGGCCGGAGAAAGAATGGGCATTCGGCCGAATAATCCGCGTTGGCGGAGGCGGCCCAATTGCGTTTGCAGATGAATTGGAACGGATCGATCCACGGAAGAATTGCGAACTCCTGGTCAGTCTGGAACGGGTTTGGCGCTGCGATTTTTTTCGCGCGGGCGACGGGGTTCATCGGGCCTGGCTCGAGCGCAAAGCGCAGTTTGAAACAAGGCTCGGGAGAATTGTGCGTCGTTTTAATCCCAAACACGACGCCATCCTGCGTTTGGAAAGAGCGTTGCTTGGCAATGGCGCGGCGCGTCGCGTGATCGCCAATTCGGCAATGGTTCGGATTTCGGTCCGGCCCCGCGCAAGCGCGCAGCGGCACGCGCGCAGTTGCGGATCGGCGCCGATGAAATCGCAGTGCTATTTCTCGGCTCGGGCTGGGAACGAAAGGGACTCCGTTTCGCTGTCGCTGCGATCGAAAAGTTGCGCGAGCAACGAATGCGACTCCTGGTGGCCGGTCGCGGTAACACGCGCAAATATCGCTCCGGTAGCGTGACTTTTCTCGGCGAAATTGAGGATGTGCGATTGCCTTTGGCGGCGGCAGACATATTTATTTTGCCGACCGTTTACGATCCTTTCTCCAATGCTTCGCTGGAAGCGATGGCCGCGGGATTGCCCGTGATCACAACCCGGGCCAACGGTTGTAGCGAGATCATCGAGCCAAAAGTGCATGGATCGGTCATTGATCGTCCGGATGACGTGAACGCGCTGAGGGACGCGCTCCATTTTTGGAGCGACGAATCGCGACGCCTAACTGCGCGACCGGGCTTACTCGAGCGCGCCACCCAGTTCGATCTCTCGCGTAATGTGGCTCACACTTTGGAAGTTTTCCTTCACTCCCGCGAGACCGCGGAATCGACGTCCGGGTAAATGCGAAAAACCTGATCCAGGCGGGCGATCTCAAAAATCGGCTTCACATTTTCCTGTAGACCGGCGAGCGCGAATTTTCCGCCATATTTTTCAACCTTCTGCATCGCTTCGATCAGAACCGCCAGGCCGGAGCTATCGATATAGCTGACGTTGCCCATATCGATGACGAGATTGCGCGGCTTGGCCTTTACCGCGGCGTTAAGGGTGACGGTAATACGAGGAGAAATGTGCAGATCGATTTCGCCTTCGAGTGGAATGATTTTTACTTGTAGAGGCATGGATCGGATACTGGATGCTAGATACTAGATGCTGGATTTTCCTTATCCAGTATCGAGCATCCAGCATCAATAAAGAATGACGAATGACCGATGACCAATGACGAAATCAAGCCTGAACGACGAAGCCCGAGAACAGCAGCTTTTGCCAAAACAGCTATTCCTCATTTGAGCATTCGTCATTCGCCCACCATCCCAACTTGTTGATCACCTCATCCGTGTCTGCCAGATCGTCGAACAAAAAATCTGGGGCGCACGTTTGTAATCGTTCACGCGACCAACTGCCAGTCGCAACCGCGATGGTGCGCGCGCCAAATGCTTTTCCGCAGGCGATATCGTGATTGGTATCGCCGATAACATCGATATCGGCCGCATCGAAATCGTGACCATGCTTTTTTTGAGCGCGTTCTCTGGCAAAAGCCCCGAGTTCGTTCCGATCATGATGGTCGTCCGCAAAAGCGCCGAATTCAAAAAAATCCCAGAGACCGTAATGCTGAAGCTTAAGCCTCGCGCCCTCTTGCAGATTTCCGGTCAAAAGCGCGAGCACGATGTAGGGCTGCGGTTTCAATCGTTCAAGTAGTTGCTGAATTCCGGGGAGGATTCGTCCGCGCGAGCGAGAAAGTGAAAGCGGGAGTCGATCGACGTACTCCTGGGCGAATGAGGCGATGTTTTCCTCTTTTGCGTCTACCTGATACTTACGCAAAATATCGCGAATAATTGCGCGATCGGTTTTTCCAGCAATTTCGATATCGTGCAGATTGTCTGTCGTCCCGAATCGATTGTGCACGGTTATTTTGAGCGATTCGACTCCGGCCCCGCCGGTATTCACCAGCGTTCCGTCAATGTCGAAAAGAAGGAGGCGTTTGGTTTCCATGAAAACAAGAATGACGCATGACGAATGACGGATGACGAATCAAGTCCGAATGACGAAACCCGAAAACGCGCGGCATTTGCTAAAACCGCTTTTCGGTCATTTGAGGTTTTGTCATTCCTTCGTCATTCGAGATTCGTGCTTCGTCATTCAAGGCATTCCCTTGGAGCTTCGCACAACACAATGGTTTGGTAGGCGACATCGCTCGGAATGACAGAGAGAGAATATCGCGGTCGCATCGCGCCATCGCCGACGGGATTTTTGCACATCGGTCATGCGATGACGTTCTGGCGGGCGCAGGAACGTGCACGCGAAGCCGGCGGTAAGTTGGTTTTGCGGATCGAAGATTTGGATCGCGATCGTTGCCGCACAGAATTTGCTGACGCGATCATCGAGGACCTTCATTGGTTCGGGCTTGATTGGAATGAAGGCCCGGACATCGGCGGACCTTTCGCCCCTTATGTTCAAAGCCAGAGACGTTCTCACTATTTGGAGGCCTGGGGAAAATTGCGCGCCGGCGGCTTGATTTATCCGTGCAAATGCTCGCGCAAGGATGTGGCGGAAGCTTCCCTCGCCCCGCACGATGAAGATGACGAGCCGATTTACCCTGGTACCTGTCGCCCGCTGCATTTTCCTGTAAAGGCGGACGTGCCGGCCGCAGCAGCAAAGAATGAGCCGACATGCCTGCCAATGCAGGGTGGGGGAAGAATCCTGCCGCCAGTGACGGCGGAAGCTACGCAATCAAAGGCGCCGGCCGGGAGGCACTGGCGATTTCGAGTGCCTGATGGCGAGCAAATCGATTTTGTCGATGGACGCGTCGGAAGGCAATCGGCCGTGGCCGGTCGCGATTTCGGCGATTTCATTATTTGGCGGCGCGACGATGTCCCCGCCTATCAACTGGCGGTAGTGATGGATGACGCCGCGATGCGAATCAGTGATGTGGCGCGGGGTGAAGATTTGCTCACCTCCACCTTCCGGCAGCTGCTGCTGTATCGCGCGCTCGACTTAACGCCGCCGAAATTCTTTCACACGCAATTAGTGGTGGATGAATCAGGGCGTCGGCTGGCGAAACGACATGGCTCGCTCAGTTTGCGCGCATTACGGGAAAGAGGCTTCGCGGCGGAAGAATTGCGCGCTTGCTACATGGGCAAATCGTAGGGAAAACCGGCTCACCAAGCGGTCATCCCGAGCAACGGCGAGGGATCCCGTGGAAGTTACCTTAAAGGTCTCGCGTCGGGATCCCTCGACCTCGCCCGGGATGACGTGTTTTTATCATGGCGTGGGAGCGTGCATTGTCAGCACCGCGACGATTCCGGCCAGTAACGCCAGCAACGCGATCGCAGCCGCTATAAACAATGCGGTCCGGCCCGGATCGCGTTGCTTGCTGCGGGTCCGGAATGGGGAGGCATTGGCAAAATCCGCGGGACGGATACTAGTTGTCGCCACTTTGGCATCGACTTTTGCCGCGGCCGGCAACGGCTGGGTCGCGCGCATCGGCAGGTCGCCTTCGAAACGCGCATCGACCGCGCCGAAACGAATGCGGTCTCCGGGATGCAAGGTGATTTCACCGGTAGCGGATCCATTGACTCGCGTGCCGTTGGTAGAACCAAGATCGCGCAACTGATACGCCCTTCCGGCGGCACGTAATTCTGCGTGCCGGCCCGAGACGGAAGGATCATCGATCTGAATTGTGTTGTCCGGGGCGCGGCCGACTGTGGTCACCTGTTCGACCAGTTCATAGGTTACTCCGCTGACGATCAATTTCGGCATCGGTTCAATATTGTAGGGCAAGTGTGCCGGTTGCCAACTTGAACTGGCTGGTGGATGGGCCGCTCCGCGGGTGATCGCATCAATTTGCGGGGCAGCGGTGTCGGCGGTCGAATCGAAGATGGCGTTTTCCGGAAACGTTCTACAATTTGGCAGGCTGGAGCGCCCGCCCTACACGCGGCAAGCCCTGCTGCCGGCTCGGAACTTAGGCGCAGCTCAAAAAACAAGCGCGGCGCTTGTGCTACTTTCCGCGCACCCGCATAGTTCCGCGCCTCATGGCTATCGAGCACACGCGCAATTTCTGCATCATCGCGCACATCGATCACGGAAAGACCACCTTGTCGGATCGATTGCTCGAGCGCACCGGCACGATTCATGAGCGCGAAAAACAGGATCAACTCCTCGATTCCATGGATCTGGAACGCGAACGCGGGATCACGATCAAAGCGCACCCGGTAACGATGCAGTACAGGGCGAAGTCGGGCGAAGAATACCGGCTGAACCTGCTCGATACACCCGGGCACGTCGATTTCGCCTACGAAGTTTCGCGTTCGCTCGCGGCCTGCGAAGGGGCGCTATTGATCGTCGATGCCGCGCAGGGGGTGGAAGCGCAGACGGTGGCGAACATTCACCTCGC
>QHRA01000096.1 GCA_003221295.1 Verrucomicrobiota bacterium
AGCGGCGATAACCTGAGCGACATCGTCGAAGTAGCCGGTGCCCACTTCGTGCTGATGCTTGGTCGCACTGTATCCATGCTTTTCGGCCGCGAACTCCGCCTCTTGCAGTTCCGCATAGGCCTCCATTCCTCGATCGCGATAGTCTCGCGCGAGATGAAACATGCTGTAATTGAGCGCGTGAAAACCGGCCAGGGTAACGAATTGGAATTTGTAGCCCATCGCTCCCAGTTCACGTTGAAACTTTGCGATACTTCCACTGTCGAGTTTTTTCCTCCAATTGAATGAAGGAGAACAATTATAGGCCAGCAGCTTTCCGGGAAACTTGGCGTGAATTGCCTCGGCGAATTTTTTTGCTTCAGCCAGATTTGGCTGCGAAGTCTCGCACCAGATTAAGTCGGCGAATGGCGCGTAGCTAAGTCCGCGCGCAATCGCCTGATCCAGACCGGAGCGTACGCGAAAGAATCCTTCGACCGTCCGCTCGCCGGTCAAAAACTCGCGGTCCCGTTCGTCGGCGTTGGTGGTGATCAAAGCGGCGGCGTTCGCATCGGTGCGTGCCAGAATCAGCGTGGGAACGTCACAAACATCGGCGGCCAGTCGTGCCGCAATGAGGTGTGCGATGGCAGCGCGCGTCGGGACCAGCACTTTTCCCCCCATGTGTCCGCATTTTTTCTCGCTCGCGAGTTGATCCTCGAGGTGCACGCCGGCCGCGCCCGCCTCGATCATAGCTTTGATCAATTCAAAAACGTTGAGCGGTCCGCCAAAACCGGCTTCGGCGTCGGCCACGATCGGCACAAACCAATCGATATCGTTCTTACCCTCGACACGCGCGATTTGGTCGGCGCGCTGCAAAGTTTGATTGATCCGTTTGACCACAGCCGGCACGCTGTTTGCCGGATAAAGACTTTGATCGGGATACATTTGGCCGGCGAGATTGGCATCGGCCGCGACCTGCCATCCGCTAAGGTAGATCGACTTCAGTCCCGCCCTAACTTGCTGAAGCGCCTGGTTCCCGGTGAGCGCGCCGAGAGCGTTGATGAAGGGTTCGGCTTGGAGCAAACTCCAAAGCTTCTCCGCGCCGCGCCGCGCCAGGGTGTGTTCGATGATGACGTTGCCCTGCAGGCGCCGAACATCGCTGAGCGAGTAACTACGAGAAATCCCCTTCCAGCGGGGATTATTGGCCCAATCATGATCGGCTTTTTTCATTTCGTCCCGCTCATCTTTTTTTGGGGTTGCCGATTAGCCAGGCGTCGGCCGTCGGCACGTTGTCGGCCGCGGCGGGTGTTAGTCAAGCTTCTCATAGCCGGGTAAGGTAAGGAATTCGGCAAACTCGTCGTCAGTGGTAATCCGGTCGAAGAGTTCGCGCGCCACGTCGAATTTGCCATCGGCGAAACGTTGCTCTCCCATCTGCGTTTTGATTTTCGCCAGCTCTTCGTTTAGCACGCTGCGAAATAACTCCTTTGTCACCTTCCGGCCATCGTCGAGCATGCCGCGAGGATGGCGAATCCATTGCCAAACCTGCGCGCGTGAAATTTCCGCGGTGGCTGCGTCCTCCATCAAATTGAAGATCGGAACAGCTCCACTCCCGCGCAACCACGCCTCTAGGTATTGGACGCCGACACTGACGTTGGTGCGCAAGCCTCGATCGGTGATTGGTTCGCTCGGTCCGAAATCGAGGAGGTCTTTGCTCGTGACATTCACGTCATCGCGTTTGCGATCGATTTGATTTGCTTGCGGCATGATGGCGTTGAAGGCGTCGAGCGCGAGCTGGACCATGCCGGGATGCGCCACCCATGTGCCGTCGTGGCCGTCGTTTGCTTCTCGCTCCTTATCGGCGCGCACCTTGGCAAAAGCTTCTTCGTTCGCCTTTGGGTCGTTTTTGACCGGAATCTGCGCGGCCATTCCGCCCATCGCGAAAGTGGCTCGCCGATGGCATGTCTTAATGCAGAGCAGGGAGTACGAATGCATGAAATGCGTGGTCATGGTGATCAAAGCGCGGTCGGCCAGCAGAAAATCGCGCTTGTTCCGGAACCGTTTAATACACGAGAAGATGTAGTCCCAGCGGCCACAGTTGAGCCCGGACGAATGATCGCGTAATTCGTATAGAATTTCGTCCATTTCAAAGGCGGCCGGAATTGTCTCAATCAAGACGGTGGCGCGAATAGTCCCGTATGGAATGCCCAGCTCTTCCTGCGCCAACTGGAAGACGTCGTTCCAAATGCGCGCCTCGAGGTGGCTCTCCATCTTGGGCAGGTAGAAATAGGGACCGCTTCCACGCGCGATCAGTTCCTGCGCGTTGTGGTAAAAAAACAATCCAAAGTCGAAAAAGCCCCCGGCGACTGGTTCGCCATCGATCAGCACATGCTTCTCCACCAAATGCCAGCCGCGCGGCCGGGGCATAAGCACGGCGACTTGCTCATTGAGCTTGTATTCTTTTCCTTCGGGATTGGTGAAATTGATTGTGCCGCGAATGGCGTCGCGCAAATTGATTTGGCCTTCCACCATGTTCCTCCAAGTCGGCGCGTTCGCGTCTTCAAAATCCGCCATGAAGATCTTTGCGCCGGAATTCAGCGCGTTGATAACCATCTTGCGATCGGTCGGCCCGGTGATTTCGACGCGGCGGTCTTGGATGTCGCTCGGGATCGGCGCACACTTCCAGTCGCCGTCGCGGATATGTTTCGTCTCGGGCAGGAAGTCGAGCCCTTCGCCCTGATCAAGCCGTCTCTGCCGTTCCTGCCGGTGCTCGAGACATTGCTTGCGCCGCGTGCCGAAGTGACGTTGCAGCTTTGCGACAAAGGCGAGCGCTTCCGGAGTTAAGATTTCAGAAAAAGCCGGCGTTGTCTCTCCCAAGACCTCCACGCCAGTGGGTAGGGGGCTGCGACTTGCCTTGGCCATGGTCGAAGGAGTGGTCATAAAGGTCAAAACACTACCTTACAATTCGCGGCCGCGCTGATACTTTCGCTCGCGCCTTCATACTGCCGTTCAGACTGGCCTATCGTCGCCGTTGCCCGCGTCGCATACGTCGGAAATGGCGACGATACTGTCCCGGTGCAATTTTCAAAGCGCGCTGAAATACAGTACGCATTGAATTGACGTTCCCGAATCCGCACTCTCCAGCAATCGTTTCCATGCTGTTTTGACTTTCTTCCAGTCGCCGGCGAGCTGCTTCAACGCGCAGGCGTTCCACAAATTTCGCGGGCGTCGTCTTCATCTCTTTGTTGAAGACTCGGGCGAAATTGCGGGGGCTCATCGCGACTCGTTCCGCCAGCATCGGCACGTTCAGCGGTTTATCTAAATTATCGAGGACCCATGACTCCAGTTCGCGCAACGGTTTGCGGTCGGTCAGTTGCATGGATAGAGCAGCGCTGAATTGCGACTGCCCGCCCAGACGACGCAGGTAAAGCACGAGGTTGCGAGCGACCTGCAGCGCCAGGCGCGAGCCATGGTCTTCTTCCACGAGAGCCAATGCCAGATCCATCCCTGCCGTAACCCCGGCCGAGGTATACATAATACCGTCACGGACAAATATTGGGTCGGGATCAACCTCGGTCCGCGGATATTTTCTGGCCAGAAGCGCGCACCAATTCCAATGCGTTGTGGCACGGCGGCCGTCCAGCATGCCGGCTTGACCGAGGAGCAGTGCGCCGGTGCAGACCGAGCCGATTCGCCGGATACGTCCAGCTATCTTTCTGAGCCAACGAACTACTTCAAATGGTACCTCATCTTTCTCGATGGCGTCGCCACCGGCAACGAGCAGGGTGTCTATCTCGCCCCGCACCTCTCGAAACGTCTTATGCGCTGTGATTCGCAATCCACAGTTCGTCATAATTGCCGTGCGCAACGTGGTGGCGATGACTTCGACTGTATAGATGGGAGGAGCGCCCGGATTCTGTCGGCTGAACATTTCGGCAGCCCGGGTAAAGACTTGAAGTGGTCCGACCAGATCGAGGATCTCAGTTCCCGGCCCGGCGATGAGCACGACCCGGCGCGTTCGTGTCTGACCTGGCGCCCTGGTATTATCGTGATTCGCTTTTGCCGATTTCACTAAACTGGAATGAGACCTGCCGCTGCTTCGCATCAGTTAACTGCGTCTACGAACTTATCGGGTGCGGCGTCGAATGTTCTCTTGTCGTCTTGGGAACAGAAATAGTAAGTTTTGCCCTTAAAGAGAGACTTGGTAGCCGTCGCGGAGTCAACGTCCATTTGGCATACTGGACAGAGGGGATGTTCGGCTGTTGAGACGGGGGTGCTGGCGTAAATCTGATTTGAATTGCGGTCCATCCAGCCCTGTCCCTGGTACTCCATATTGTAGGCAGTCTTCTGGGCAACCTCGCGGCCGT
>QHRA01000097.1 GCA_003221295.1 Verrucomicrobiota bacterium
CGTGCAGACGATAATCCGGCACAGCTTGAAACGCGGTCGTGTTCATCAATACCGGAAATTCGGCGGCGAACTCGCCACTGATTTGATCGTGCGACGCAATGATTCGCGGGCCAACGAAAACGGAGGTAACGCCGGTGTCCTCGGCCGCGCGGCCTTGAAAACGATCGACATCCTTGCTTTCCCCGGAGACGGCGCATTGGCACCCAACTAAAGTCTCGCGTTTACGCACCAGATAATATCCCGGTCCCGCGTTCCAAGTCAGGTCGTTGGCAAAATGATAGTCGTGGCTACCATCGCCGCGAAGAGTGAATTGGCCATTGGCTTCTGCGAAAAAATTCTTGTAACGCAGGGAACTCTGCGCGCCGAAAATCCCATCATACGAGCCAGTGCCAAGGGTGAGATCATGCCCGTGGATTGCGTTCTCCGGCGCGCCCGGAATTTCCACTTCATGAAATTCTTCTTCCAGCCGACTCGAATCGCCCGTCGGAAATTTTAACCCCGCCAGCGCGACAATTGAGCACGTGCAATCCGGCTCGTGCTCGATTGCAACCGGATTCTTTCCTTCGACATTGAATTCACGCCACGCGGTTGAAGCAAAACGCCAGAGCACGGCCTTGACCAAAAGCGAGACATCACCGATCCCGCTCACATTCCCTTCGTCAATGGCAAACCCTTCCGGCCGACGGAAGTCGCGGTAAATAAACGGCGCGTTGAACTGCACCGCCAGGCGATCATTAATTTCATAACCGATCACGAACTGGGTGACTGAACTGTCCAAGCGCTGCCCGGTGGGATTGGCAACCTCACGATCGTCGAATTGAAGCGAACCAAAATAGGTGAACTGCTCAGCGAAGGCGGTGTAGAATCCGGACATGGAATTTTTCTCTTTCGGCATCGATTCCAATTGCGGGGTGTAGCAGCCGCAGAGATCGCAAGCACGCGCGGCCAAAGGAAAAAACGTCAGGGCGACAACAAGCAGCCGAGCCAGCATCGCGTTTTCTCTACGCAGGGCGGCAGATCGCGTCAACTTGCAGGTGTAGCCGCGTCTCGGCGAGACGCGTGCGCGCGGCTCATAGAGCCGCGCCTACAGGTGCTGACTGGCAAGAGTGGCGTGCCTGCGAAGCGCGGTTACATTTGAACAATCGTTGGTCCGATCGTGTCGAAATTCCAACTCATGCGATTTTTGTTTGCTCTTATTTTTTGCGGGGCGCTGAGCGCCTCGCCTCTTCTGGCGCAGGAACCCTCCTCTACCGTTCCGCCGGCCGCAGCGGAGTCCGGCAAGGATGTCGTTCACGCCCTGAACAATGCTTTCGCCAAAGTTTTCGAAATCGTCGCGCCCAGCGTCGTCATCATCGAGGTCTCGAAAAAGAACGACGGCAACGAAGGGTTTAACTTCGACGATTTGTTTTTCCAAGGACAGCCCGACGATAATTCAGCGCGGCGCGGTCCGCGCAATCTCCAACCGATTCAGAGCGAAGGCTCCGGATTCATTGTGCGGTCTGATGGATACATCCTTACCAATTTCCACGTGGTAGAGGGGGCGGACCATGTGGATGTTAAATTAAAAGATGGCCGCGAATTCCCGGCGAAAGTCGTCGGCACGGATGAGAAAACCGACATCGCGGTGATCAAGATCGATGCCAAAGACTTGCCGGTCGTGCAGATGGCCGACAGCGATGCGGTGCGGGTCGGGCAATTCGCCTTCGCCATCGGCGCGCCATTTAAATTGGATTACACCTTCACTTACGGCGTGGTGAGCGGTAAAGGCCGCAGCAAATTGTTCACCAACGGGGGTTACAGCATTTCCGATTACATCCAGACTGATGCTTCGATAAATCCTGGAAACTCTGGGGGTCCGCTCTGCGACATCGACGGCAAAGTCATCGGCATGAACACGCTGATTAATGGATTGAACCGCGGCCTTGGCTTCGCTATTCCGAGCAACCTGGCCAACGAAATCGGCCAGCAACTGGTCGCCGGGAAAAAAATTGCGCGGCCCTGGCTCGGGATTCGGATTGAATCGGTCGGCGACAATCCGAACACGCGCGATTTGCTCAAGGGAATCGACAAAGGAGTGGTTGTGCGCACGATCGAAGCGGACGCGCCTGCGAACAAGAGTGACCTTCGGCCGTTCGATGTCATCACCAAGGTTGATGGCACGCCGGTGACGACCGACACGCAATTGCAGCATGAGATTTTAAAGAAAAAGATTGGCCAGGCAGTCAAGCTGACAGTTTGGCGGAAAGGTCAGACGATTGAAATTCCGGTTACGACCGGCGAATTGCCAAATGAGATTGCGCGCGCGTCGAACGAGATTGCACCGCCGGAACAAGGCCGCCCGGAAGATGTCGGAAAATTGGGGTTGCAGGTGCAGGATATCACCAAGGAAATATCGGAACGTCTCCATCTCGGCGATGCGCGCGGCGTAATCGTTACCGATGTTGCGGATAACAGCATCGCAGCCGCGCAAGGAATCGAGCGCGAGGACGTGATTACTGAAGTGGACGGAAAACCCGTCACAAATGTACGATCATTCCGCGAGGCCTTGGGCAAAGCCGATCCAAAACGCGGCGTCCTGCTCTATCTCGACCGCCAGGGCAGCAAGACGTTCGCGGTCCTAAAAGCGAACGCGCCGTAATTCCGGGGAGCGCACGGCCTCGGGTGCTGTTTTCGCCTTCGCCGAAAACTAACTGGCTAAATCCGCCAGTTGCTTGCGAGCTTAAAACTCTTTGCCGCTTAGGTCTGCCGGCTTCCCACAACCACCAGCACAATCCCGCCGACCAAACAAACTCCACTCAAGATCGGCGGGAAATTGATCCCGTGTTTTTCCTCGTGAGTAATCTCAATGGGCCCGAGTTGCGCGTCCTTTTTTTCGGTGTTCCAACCCAGCCCACCGTAGGCAAAACCGATGATACCGACGATGATTAAAATGATTCCGACGATGCCCGCGGGCTTCATCAGGCTATAGAGTGCGACGTCCGCCAATCAGGTTAATGATCAAAATCACGACCGCAATCACGAGCAGAATGTGAATAAATCCGCCCATCGTGTATGAACTGACCAAACCAAGCAGCCAGAGCACCAGCAGAATGACGAAGATTGTCCAAAGCATAATGGTTTCCTTGAGTTAAGTTTACTTTAGTTCGCGGCAGAAGGGCCAACTGCGCTTATGGGATATGGACAGTTTTCGAAATTGATTCCGAGTTGGCTGAAATACTACAATTTAGTCGCCGGCGAAAACCGCTGATTTCGAAAGCAACCTAACCGTTCGTGCGACTCCAAACCTTCCTTTTCTTCTGCCTCGGTCCGCTCTTGATTGCTTGCGCCTACCAAGGGACGATCGTGCAGAAAGCCGGCCGGCCTTTGCCCTTCGCCTACAGTCTCGGAATCGATGCCAGTTTCAAATTCGCTCTTCGTGACCGTCTTGGCCACGTTCGCTGGCAACTGGTTTCCGCCGAGGTGTTCAATTCCTATCGAGTCGGCGATTATTTCGATGACGAGAGCGTAACGACGCCGCGGCGTCGCTCTTGTTTTATGGATGGAAAGGAGGTGGCGCGACTCTGCCCGTCCGGGCACGAAACCATTCCAATTCGCGTCCCGCGTTTTCAGCCGATTCCGTTGGAGCCAAGGGCGGTGCGACGCTAGCAAGGGGGATCGCTGCCCGCAGTAGTTCTGGGTAGCGCACGCGTCTCGCGTGTTGGTTCGGCGTCTCGCCGAAACAGTCTTTCCAGAAAAGTTCGCGATCGCAAAGACGCTTGCGCTACCCAGATGCTGTCAAAATTACCCTTCGTTCAATGCCTCGCGCAGATTCCAGTCCGAGCGCTCGAGCCGCGACCGCGCGCTCTCGCGATCGCATCCGGCCAACTTCGAGACGAGGCCGATCGCACGCTCGCGCAGTTTCTTGTTTGTTGGCTGGAGATCGACCATCCAGTTACCGCGCACCCGCCCTAGCCGAGCCATTGCGCCCGTGCTGATAATATTCAGCGCGACTTTTGTCGCCGTTCCCGCTTTCAGACGCGTGGAGCCGGTAACGATTTCCGGGCTGGTCTTGAGATTGATCTCCAAATCAAATTCGCCGGCTGGCTCACGTTTGGCATTGCAGGTTAGCAAAATTGTTTGTGCGCCACCCGCGCTCGTCCATCGCCAGCGCGCCCGCTCGCGCGTCATCCTCCGCGCCCTCAATACTCCGCCACAGCGCCGACGCGCCTCCGGCAATGATTCCTTGAAACAAATCCGGTGACGCGCCAAAGGTTGGGGGAATTTCAGCGGCATCAAGAACTCCGAGTCTGCCACTCGTTCCGGCGCCGACGTAAAACACGCGTCCGCCATTGCCAATCGCGCCGGCCGCCAATTCGATCGCCCGCGCCAATTGACCAACGCATTGACGCAATCCCTCATCTACCGATTTCTCTTCCGCCACGAAAAGCTCGACGATTTCGCGAGCACCCAATCGGTCGAGATTGGCTGATCTCGGATTCGCTTGCTCGGTCGATGAAACGAGCTCAGCCACCTCGCTCGGTTTCTCGATCATTGGAATCTGCAATTTCTCCTCAGCCGCCAGCCAGGCCGCGCCGGCTTCTGGCGGGGATTCGCACATCGCTACTTTCGCGCCGGGAATTTTCTCGATCAAAGCTCCGGCGAATGCGCTGACATACGATTTTTGATTTTCGAACAAGCCTCCCATCAGTCGAACTTCCGGAGCCTCAAGCTGAAGTCGCATCGCGATCGCTGCTGCGAAATCAGCCAGCGCGATCGCGCCGGCGGCGATGATTCGCTGCACCGGCTCGTCCCCCTCTTGCGCCGCTTTAAAGGCAAGCGGCGCGAGCGACGCGACCTTCGTTTTATCAGCCGTCTGCGCCCATCGTACTAGTTCGTCGAAGTTATTTAAACCGAGCTCGCGCAAAACAGTTCCGGCGAACTCGCGCTCGCCGCTGCGCAGATCGTATGCGCGCAGAATCGACCGCAAAGCGCGAATGGAAACGAAATACGCGCCACCGGCGTCGCCCAAAATGTGTCCCCATCCACCGGCTTTTTCGATTCGAGAGCCACTGCGACCGGTCACGGATGAACCCGTGCCTGCATTCACCGCGATGCCGTCACGATCGCGCAAACACGCCGCCATTCCGGAATCGCGATCGCTGCCTGCGACGATATTCGCCTTCGACCAAACGGACCGCGCAAGTTTCAGCAAGGCTGCGCGATCTTCCTCAGTTGCGCAGCCGGCGAGAAAGACTCCGATTCGATTCACTTCGCGCGGCAAAACGCGAAAAATTTTCGTGATCTGGTCCAACGGTGTTAGACGCAGATTCGACGGCGGCAATTTTTCCGACTCAACAATTACGCCATCGGCAACCAATGCCCAAGCGGTCTTCGTTCCTCCGCCTTCGATGCCAAGAATTTTTTCGCCAGTCATCACGCTGTACCAGCGGTCTACCTGTCGCGCCGTATTAGCACGAAGGCGGATGACCGCCGTACCTAGTGTAAGCGCAAATTCAGCGGCGGGCATAGACCGCCGCCACAGTCATCCCAAGCGAAGTCGAGGGATCCCGTGGCGTTACCTTTAAGCGAGGCGCGGAACACAGGTTACCTGACCTGTGCGCCCAGCGGAGTGCCACTCCGCTGAAACTTTGGTAACGCTTGCATCTCCCCATTGTCATCCTGAGCGCAAGCGAAGGACCTCACCTACTCCTAAAGGTCGCACAAGGCACATCGGCGTCTTCGCCAACTAATGTGAGGTCCCTCGGTCCGAGCCGGACTGGCGTTGTCTTCGCGGCTCGGGATGACGAGCGCGCTGCGATAGAGCGATTGTCTCTCGAACCGGTGTTCGTATGATGAAAACATGACCGAAGCGGAAGCGCGCACGCGAATCGAGGCGTTGCGAAATGAGATCGAGGAACATAACTGGCGTTACTACGAAAAAGCGGCGCCGACGATCAGCGATCGCGAATACGATCGGCTTTACAAAGAACTGGTCGATCTCGAGACGCAGTTTCCAGAGCTCGTAACGCCGGATTCACCTACTCAACACGTCGGCGGCAAACCGCTGCAGGCCTTCGCGCAAATTCAACATCGCGTTCCAATGCTCAGCCTCGACAACACTTATTCCGAGGAAGAGGTCGTCAACTTCTACAAACGAATCACGCGTCTCTTGCCGGAGGAAAAAATTTCAGTGGTGATCGAACCCAAAGTGGATGGCGTCGCCGTCTCAGTGATGTATGAAAATGGCAAACTGAAGTACGCTGCGACGCGCGGCGACGGTTCGGTCGGCGACGAAATCACGCAAAACATCAGAACGATCAAATCGGTGCCACACCAATTGCCCGGCGCGGCTCCAAAAGTTTTCGAAGTGCGCGGCGAAGCTTATCTCGACAAAGCCGGCTTCGAAAAACTCAATAAGGAGCGTGAAGCCGCCGGCCTGCCGTTGTTCGCCAATCCACGGAATGCGGCCGCGGGTTCGCTGAAACACCTCGATCCAAACATCGCCGCCAAGCGCCCGCTCGGAATGATTTTTTACGGGACCGGCGCAATCGAAGGCACCGAGGTCGATCGTCACTCAAAAATTTTTCCATTGTTCAAAAAGCTCGGTTTGCCCACGCATGAACATTGGTCATTGGCCGATTCCGTCGATCAAATTCTCAAGGCAATTCACACTCTCGACGAGATCCGGCGCGGTTTCCCTTACGAGACTGACGGAGCGGTAATCAAAGTGGATGCGCTTGCGCAACGGGAGCGTCTTGGCTTTACCGCGAAATCACCGCGCTGGGCGATTGCTTACAAATACGCAGCGGAGCGCGTCGAAACCAAATTGCTCGATATCAAAGTCCAGGTCGGGCGGACCGGAATTTTGACGCCGGTAGCTGTGCTCGAGCCAGTTCTCGTTAGCGGCAGCACAGTTTCGCGCGCGACGCTGCACAACGAAGACGAGATCAAGCGCAAAGATATTCGCATCGGCGATACGGTCATGATCGAAAAAGCCGGTGAAGTGATTCCGGCAGTGGTCGAGGTTGTTCAA
>QHRA01000098.1 GCA_003221295.1 Verrucomicrobiota bacterium
GACATCGCAGCTGATCGCCGCCCCGACTTCGAGCGATTGTATGGTACGAATCATCCGGCAGATCAGTTCGTTTTTGACGTTCTAGAGGCAGATGATGCGCAGGCGTTTCCTCCGCCGACTTAACCATGCGATGCAGCGAATCGCTACCCGGCAAGAAACTTCGCCTTCCATGACTACACACTCAATCCGCATTTCAGCCTCGCTTTCGGTAGCGATACCGCTGATCTTATTCTGGTTACACGCCAAGGTCGGATCAGCTTGGGACTCACAAATGAAAGCAGTCGTTAAGGGCGTTGGGGATGCGATGATCGCGTCTCCAAACGTCGCTCAATCCCAATCTGGACCGAGCCTGCTCGGAACCTGGCGACTAGTATCGTATGAAGCACGCGATTCGGAGGGTTGGGTCCATTACCCATTGGGCGAAAATGTGTCCGGCTTGCTTGTCTACGACGGCGGCGGCAACATGTCCGCCCATGTCATGAGAAACGACCGCCCCTTATTTGCTGCAAAGGATCCGGCTCGCGGTACAGATGCGGAACTCCGTGCGGCCTTTGAGGATTACGGTTCCTATTTCGGCACCTACACCATTGACCAGGCGAGGCAAACTGTGACACATCAAGTTCGGGGTGCTTGGTATCCGAATTGGATTGGCCACGATCAGGTCCGTCATTTCAAGTTCGACGGCAGTCGCCTGTTATTGTCCACTCCGCCGCTCATATGGGATGGGAAATCATTCGAGTACGTTTTGACTTGGGAACGCATCTCATGACCACGATTCGCCTTGCAAGAGCTCCGACTGAAGTCGTGAGCTGCTAACCAATCGATGAGCCAACGGCCCCATTGCGAAGCAACTTCAGCGTGTTTGCTACGACACCCTGCCGTGGCTTATCTCTATCTCGTTAGATGCTGAACCCTCATGAGCTGGAACGACGTTCACAAACACCTTCTTGAGCAGATGGGCGGATGTCGTCTTAGGCTCGCGTTTCCAAAGCGGGCGGCCCCATCGAGTGGTCTATTTCTGGCACATGGTAGGCAATAGGTTACTGACTTTGTTCTCCAACATGTTAACAAATCTAAATCTCACTGATATTGAGGCCTGCTATAAGGTGTTCAGGTGCGACTTACTGAATTCTATCACGATTGAAGAAGATCGGTTTGGGTTTGAACCTGAAATCGTGGCGAAACTGGCGCGGACCAGAGCTCGTATCTACGAAGTGGGAATCTCCTATTATGGAAGAACCTATGACCAAGGGAAGAAGATCAGTTGGAAAGATGGTGTGGCGGCAGCGTACGCTATCGTTAAATACAATGTGTTCCGACGCGGTCACTGAACCGCGCGCTGGTTGAATCGATGCTGCGGAAGAAAAGCGAGGCCGAATGCACCCTGGGTGAGATGCAGGCGATGAAGGAAGCCGCCCTCGGATGGACCAGACGTATTGAAAGAAGGGTCCGAGTCGCCCTGATCGTGGCGGGTGGTGGGTTGCTCGCTTTCAACCTGGCCCGCATCATTCGCGCGCCCATCGGCGATTTTCATAACCATTGGCAATTAGGTTACAACTTGCTGAGGGGCGCTTCGCTTTACCCGTCCGTCGCCGAGTGCCCGTCACACTATTCAAACCCGTATCCACCTTTCTGGGCGATGGCTCATGCGCCGTTAACCCTTTTCTCAGCGCATGTCGCGCAGATAATTGTGTTTCTGCCGATGTATATCGGCTCGCTAAGCTTGCTCGTGTGGACATTGTTTCACCTGACCCGCGGCCATCTTCCTTTAGATGGGCAAAGACAATTCTGGGCTTTCACGATCGCAATGCTGGTGGCCCTTCAGTTTCTGTCGCGGGATATGGCCGAATGCGGCGTGAACATTGGTCTCGTTGCGCTCGCCTGGTTCGCAGTCTATGCATGGACGCGGCATCGCGACTGGCTGGGAGGAGCGAGTCTGGGCCTGGCGATCGCGCTCAAGATGACAGCAGGATTGTTCGTACCCTATTTCCTGTGGAAACGGCAATGGAAAATTGCCTCTGCCGCAATCCTCTTCGCCCTAATTTTTACGATCGCTCCCGTGGTGGTACGCGGCCCGACGCGGTTCGCCACTGATCTAAGCGAATGGTTCGATGTCCTTCGCGCGGGCAACACCGGTAATCCCTCGATCGGTGTGCTCGGCCCGGAGCCGATTGGCAATTTCGCACTCCGCCCGGCATTGGCGCGGCTGATTACGAATGGCCCGGTGGCTACCAGTGAGCCGGTAACTACGAATCTCCTCTCGCTGCCGCCCAAAGTAGCTTCGGCTGTTATTTACTTTATCAAATTGTCGCTGCTTCTCGCCTTCGCATGCATGATCGGTCGATCCGTGGGCGATCGGCGAACACTCGCAGTTGTCTATGAGTGCGCCGGCGTCTCACTGCTAATGCTGCTTTTGTCGCCAATCACATGGGGCCATCACTGCGTGGGGACGCTGCCGGCGCTGTATCTAATTTGCGCAACAGCGTTCTACTATGGTGGCCTGCCGCGCTGGATGCTCATACCGGCAGGATATGTTCTACTGACACTGATCTTCAATCGCGCCATCGTCGGCAAGCACCTCTCGTTCGTGATGACCGGCTACTCGATTGTGACTTGGGAAATCCTGGCGCTGCTGGTCTTGACCTTGGGCTGCCGCAGTTTGGCCGTCCGCCGACAAGCACCTGTGCCTACACCGTCGCGGTGACATCGTATCTGTCGAGCTTTCGCCGCAGCGGGTAAACTGTTCCTCAACTGTTTCGATTGCCTTGCCTGCCGGCAGCGGTAGACTCTCTTTATGTTTAACCGATGCCTTACTTTGGCTGCTTTGGCGACGACCGCCGCCATTTGCACCGCATTTGGCCAGTCCGGCGCCGTCAGTGGTACCGTCCGCGGAGCGGATGGCAGACCGACGCAAGGCGCGCAAATCCGTTTCGAAGGCAAGGAGCGGAGCAACTTTACCACAACAACTGATGCTCACGGGAAATATGCCTACAAGGGGCTGCCGCCCGGACTATACAAGATAAGTGTATTGATAAACGGGACCCCCAAATCAAGCGTGACAATCAAGACCGTGACTGAAAACGCGCGCGTCGATTTCGACCTCAAGACTTCGCCGGCGAAACGCGTGAAGCATTACGTGTGGGTCCCAGCGAGAACCGGAAGCCACATGGGAGGCGGCTGGGTGGAAGTGGACAGCAACGGGAGTGCAGTGGCTGGAACCTTGAATGTCGATCAGGACAGCGCTCAAGCCGTTCAGGAAATCCAGCGCAACACGAGCACCGGGAAGCTGCCCCTCGGCAGCGGCCCATAAGAGGTACTCCCCATTCGTGCCTCGCATGGCGGCCGAGCGATCAAGGCGAAGCATTCGCCAATGGCATCTCTTTCCGATACGCACGCTAGAGACAACGCGCTTCTGCTATGCAGCGTGTGGGGCTTGACCTAAGGCCAGCTTGTTGCTGATTATCTGAAGACATCCGTACAACAGTTTTCTTGAACAGGTTACTCTTAGTTGGCCAGCTAGTCGTCACGCTGAACGTCATCGCAATGGTAGCAGCGGACGCAGCCCCAGCTGGTCTCAACTTCGCTGGCGCTAGCTTTTCTCCAGGTTCAACAGTCAAGGCGAATGTCCCTCTGAGCGCGCAGGCAAAATCATACGCGGGGCAAGGTGGCAACCCCGTGCCGCCAAGCGCGGTCGCAATGTTGGCGACGCCCGCGAATTTTGATCCGAGAAAAAGCTGGCCCGTTTTGATAGTCTGTTCCACGAGCGATTTCAAACGTCAGAATCGAGATGATCTAGTCCAATTTTATCGGAGGGTCGGACTCACTGAAGGCTGGGTCTTACTGGCCGGGGACGGCCCCCAACGTGCGCGGAACGACACCGCGGGATGGCGCCTGGCCATGACCCTCGCTGCCATCGACGCGCTGCATCACAGCTTTGTCGGGTCGGAGAAGTGGCCGATGGCTTGCGCCGGCTTCTCCGGAGGAGCAAAAGGCGCCGGCTCCATTGCGCCTGCCCTTGCGCGAAGCGGTTGTCGCATCACCGGCCTTTACCTGACCGGCGTGAACGAGGATTACCTGAGCCCAGGATATGCGAGAGCCCAGCCGGGCGCGGATTTTCTCGTGACGCCAGTTTACGTTAGTGCTGGACACGATGATAGAATCGCAACCGTAGAGCAGCAATACGACGTCGCGGGTTCAATCAAACGAACCGGCTTCGGCCGAATTCGAATCGGTACTTTTCATGGTGGCCATGAAGTCAATGACGCACAAACTTCCATCGCTTTGCGCTGGTTCCGCGAATTGCAAAAGTAAAAGTTCTGAGAAGAGCTGGCCGATGATTCGGTTATCTGTGATAAGTTATCCGTTATCAGGAAGAAAGCTCGCGCTCGCCAGTCAAAGACTCGCCGTGGAGAGCGGTCGCTGATCTCTTTCTCGTTAGACCGGACACTAAATTGGTATGCGCGGAGTTCAGATTAGCTATCTGATTGCACACCCCGAATACGTCCCGCAATTGGCGCAGTGGTTGTTCGAACAGTGGGACTCTATTCTTGGGGAAGGAACCCCTGAGGCTCGAATCAAAAAACTGAAGACGCACCTGAATCGAGATAAGTTGCCTATTGCATGGGTTGCGCATGCGAATGGACAACTTCTCGGAACCGCCGCCCTTCGCGTGCACGATCTTGAGGGGCGCGAAGATCTGACCCCGTGGCTCGGCGGAGTATTTGTAGGCTCCCATTTTCGTCGTCAGGGTATTGGTGCCGCACTATGCGCCGCCGTCGAGGACGAGGCTCGGTCGCGAGCGATACCCACCCTGTATTTGTTCACGCTCGATAAACAGGCGTGGTATTCACGTCTGGGTTGGTCAATACTCGGCCCATGCCTTTGGCAACAGCGGCCCGGTGATATAATGTGCAAGCGTCTGCTGACGGTTTAACCAGGCGATGGAGCCAACTCCGAAAGCTTTCGCGAGCAGGCTTGCTCCACTACGCCATGCATTCGATGTCGATCCATTCGACTCCCCTCAGGACAGGCCTTAGTTATAACGCTCGATACCAACAATGAACCTTAGCGACATTTTCACCAACGACAGCCAGAAGCCATTACCAAAACCCAACACAGTTCGTCGGCTGAGCGGCGATGACGGCCCGTGGAGTCCTGAGCATGTCCGCGGGATTATCTGCAATCCGTGCTACGCCGGGGTTGGGCCTTATCCTGGTCTCGTTCCCGAAGCAGCCTGGGTGCATGCGGCCGCACGCACGATCCACGAGGACGGAGCAGAACAGTTTCTCGTTAACATGCTCCAGATGCTTCGCGAGTCCTTCGAGCATGCGCATCTTCAGTTTGGAGAAGCCGAAGACGAGTAAACTATGCACACCCCAAAGACCTAGCCAGGCGCTGCACCAGCGACTCCAGCTTGATCTCGTTAGGTGATTGCCATGACATTCATTGATACGCACCATCTCAACGTGAAGGAGTCGCGAGTAGGCTGGAAAGGCCGTTTCTTTCACTCCCAAAATATGACGTAGAGCTCTAGACTTCATCCGCTGCAGAAAAAGGAGGATCATTTCGTGAAAATCATCGGCTTCGCCATTGGCATGCTTATGACAGCACCGGTCTTCGGTGCAGAACCATTATCGAATGAAAAGCAGATGTTAAAGCTCGAAGACGACTGGGTTCGGGCTCTCGTGACGCATGATCGAGATGTTTCAGATAAGATTGTCGCGCCAGGTTTTACCTTCATCGAACCCGATGGAACCGTCAAAAATCGGCTGAGTATCTGGCCGATCGCTCCAGCAACGAGGCCGAGACCGAATCATTCCAAAATGATCAGCTTAAAGTAGAAGTATTTGGAAATTCCGCATTGGCATCCGGACTCGCAACAATTATAGAACGACGAGACGGCAAGCGTTACCGGTTTAGCCTTCGCTGGAAGGAATTGTGGCGGAAAGAGTCAGGGAGATGGCAGGTCCTTGTCTCGCAAGCTACACCTGTGAATCCAAACTGGGATGCGCCTTTTGTGATCAAGCAATAGAAGGACATACGCCTAACCAGCTGATGTCGTTTTCGACAGGCTTAAGGCCCAGAGCTTGGCCACTAGCAAACCGTTGCAGACCGACACCGAACAGCGTACGCTACGCTTCCGTTTCCGGGCGCAGCCGAGCTTGATCTCGTTAGGCCCGCATAACCCCATGGCCGCGCCGTCGCCTCAATTAATAAGGAGATCTCAATGAATATCGTCCGCCGTGTGAGCTACGTCTTTCTCTGCATCGTCCCGTTTCTTAGTTTCGTTGTTGTCGGCGTGCGCGCCCTTCGCGTCCCGGGAGTCTATCAGGCCGTCGGAGTAGCGTACTTTGCCGCGATCGCGATTGCGGCGTGGACTCTGAGTGCTGGGGCGATCAGAGCCGATGTGTTGAGTCGGCGATTGCTCGGCCTGGCGGGGAGACTCCTGGTAACACCATTTGCGCTCGTTGCGCTTCTCTGGGTCAGCCTGGGCGGGCCCTGGCAGGCAAGCGCGGCCGAGAACCAGATGCGCTATCTTGTGCTCATGGTTATGGCGACCGCGATAGCGGGTGGATTCGTGGTGCTCAGAGAAGCACTGAGCGAAGCCGGCGAACGCTTTTATGCGACTCTCGGCTTCGCGGCGATCATGCTCAGTGGGCCGTTGTATCTCATCTGGAATATCTTCGCGTTCGGAGTGTTCTTCGCTAAGCAACACGCAGGGGAGGTACCCCAGTCCCTCCGCTCGCTCGATGACATTTTCGATCTTGTACTTTTTGTTGCGGGCTTTCTGACCTATCTCGCGACGGTGGCGTTTGCGGCTTCCCTCGGCCGAGTCCAATGGCTGGGGCGCAGGGCAAGTCGCGCATGCATGATCGTGAATGGGGTCGCATTGCTGTTCCTCCTGATCAGAGGGGTCCAGTATCCGGACCCGAGAGCCCTCTCGGCGCCATGGTACACCAGTCCCGGTTTTGTTGTCGGAATCCCAGCTGTGCCATTTATCATGCCTTTCCTTCTTGGCGCCGTCTTGCTCCGGCGCGCCGGTGAAGAGCAATCTTGACGAGCACATGACTACTGACCACAGGACTATGAGTCACGCTCGCTCTCGCCCGCCTAAGGCGGGTGGCTGAGCTTTTTCGCGTAGTCGTGATCGCAATTCCTGATGAAATCCGCACGGCGCGAATGTTACTGCGCAAGCCGCGCGCGGCGGACGCGCCACTGACGTTTAGCGCATATGCGCAAGACCTAGCAGTCACTCGCTATCTGACGTGGCGCCCACATGCAGACATCGCCGAAACGCGCGCGGTGATTGATCGGTTCCTGGCTGTATGGGAAAGGCAGGAGGAGTTTTGCTGGCTGCTTTTCACGAGCGATAGCGGACAGATGATCGGATCGATCGCGGCACGGACAGAGGATGATGGATTTAATCTTGGCTTTCTTCTCGCACGTTCACACTGGGGGAGCGGTTACATGCCGGAAGCCATCGCCGCAGTTGTCGATTGGGCTTTTACTCAGCCGTGGGTTTCCCGGGTTTGGGCAGCGTGTGATGTGGAAAACCATTCCTCGGCCCGGGCGCTGGAAAAGGCTGGATTCAGCCGCGAGGGCGTACTACCCCAGTTTTCAGTTCATCTCAACATCTCCTCAGATCCTCGTGATTGCTACGCCTATGCCCTCACCCGCGGTGTCTAAGTGGGAAGGCGTTGTCTGTTATCAGTTCTCAGGAGGAGGGCAGCAAGCCGTTCAACTTTGCCCGATCTCCTGCCGGATAGGCTGCTTCGCGCGATATAGTTTGAGACGCGCCTGAAACTTGGGGCGGAGCGCCTCATCTTCGGACAAGAGGGAGAGCGCTTTTAGCTGGTAGCGTTCGGCCTCAGCAAAGTTACCGGCCTCGGCATGCGCCGCCGCGAGGGTATCGATTTGATCGGCATCCTTCCATTTTTCTAACTGGCACGCCCGCGAAGCCAGTTCGACCGCTTCTTTCCCGTTACGAAAAGCGGGATCCGGACAGGTCGCCCGAAACCAGGCAGCATTATTCAGCACGTCGGGGTCCCGCGGACCGAGTCGCACTGCGGCGACGAAGTCGTCTTGCGCTCGTTTAAATTCACCCAGATGGAAGTAAGCATTCCCGCGCTCACTTCTACGTCGCGCCAAACCGCTATCATCGTGTCGCAAGTCAATCGCGCGTGTCATCGCATCGACCGCTTCTTTATAACGATTCGTCAGATTGTAGATAACGCCGGCGTCGTAGTAGCCAAGATCAAATTTCGGCTGGATTCGAATTACCTCGAGGAAATCATTGAGAGCTTCATCACGGCGGCCGAGATGTTTGTAAGCCAATCCGCGAAAGCGGTGGGCCAAAGCAAGTTTAATAACGTCTCCATGTTCATCTTCAATCGCACGGGTTAGCAATTTAACTGCTTCCTTGTAATCCTGACTCAATTCGGA
>QHRA01000232.1 GCA_003221295.1 Verrucomicrobiota bacterium
CTTGGAGGATCATCGACTGAAACTACTTTTGATATCACACCGTCTGTTCGCTATGCCATCACGCAACGTTGCGCAGTTAATGCCGGTTACCGTTACACCAAAGTGGATCGCGGGTCGGGTGCAACCACATTAGACCCCCTTCAATCTGTCACTTCCTATACCCGCAACCGCTACTTTGCCGGAATAACCATTTCCTTCTAAAGACAATCGGTAGATCAGAAGTCTGACTACCCAGGACTGCGGTTTCGATTAAAGATCCGCCTCGATGACAGTGCGGTGTCGCCAGGCGTAGCCGAGCCCGGAGTAAAGCGTCAGCGCGACAGTTAACCATACCAAGGCGGCGCCCGCTTCGTTCCAGGCGCGCTGCCACCAATCGCTAGCCGTGATGTTCCGGCTCCATTCCGCAATCGCAAGCAAGATGAGAAAGAAAATGACCGTAATTATTTGCCAGGAAGTCTTGTGTTTACCCAAACGCTCCGCTGTTAACACTTGCCCCTTTGCGCTCGCCATTAAGCGCAGTCCCGTAATTAAAAAATCTCGACCGACGACCACCGTCGCCGCCCACGCTGGGATCGCGCGCAATGGCACGAGCGAGATGAAGGCCGCCGCGATCATGATCTTGTCCACCAGCGGATCCATCAACTTTCCGAAGTTTGTCACCGTTTGATAACGGCGCGCGATCTCGCCATCAAAAAAATCGGTGATACCAGCGACAAGAAAAGTGATTAGCGCGGTAGTGTGTGCGTAACGCCAGGGCGAGCTCAGCGCTGCCACAAACAAAATGGTTAAGGCAAGTCGGCTGAGAGTAAGACGATTCGCCCAATTCATACCAACGCCGGAACAGAAGTTCCTTTTTCCTTCTTCCATCCAACCCGGAACCTAACCGATTTCCAAATCGGTACCCGCTTTTTTAGCTCGTCCACGATCCACCGGCTCGCTTCGAACGCGGCACCTCGATGAGCGGCCGCGACTCGCAAGAATAATGAGGTTTCACCCACTGCGACGAAACCGAGGCAATGATGCAGCCGAATCGCCCGAAGATCGAATCGCTCCGCGGCTTCGTGCGCGATTTTTCGCAGTTGATGCTCTGCCATTTCACGATGCGCCTCGTATTCGATTCCATCAATCTGTTCTCCGTTTTCCAGCGGACGAACGTTTCCAAAAAACTCAACGATCGCACCCGCGCCTAACGTGGTCTCTGGCGAAATGAAGCCGAGCGGGCCGCTCACCAATGCCACGTCACAATCGCAATTTGCCATTTGCCGGGGTCACTCGTTTACTGCATTGCCTTGGATTGAAAGCACCTTAAAACCAGTTCCTCAAAATCATGATGATGCAATCGGATATTGGCCTAATCGGCCTGGCGGTGATGGGCGAGAATCTTGCGCTCAACATGGAATCGAAAGGATTTCCCGTCGCCGTTTTTAATCGGACTGCTGCGGTCACCGAAAAATTTGTGACCACCCGCGGCAAAGGAAAAAAAATCACGTCGACCAAGACGATCGAGGAATTCATCGCCGCGCTGAAACGTCCACGCAAAGTGATGATGATGATCAAAGCGGGCAAACCGGTTGATCAAGTGATCGCCGAAGTCGCCGCGCTCCTCGAAAAAGGCGACGTTCTTATCGACGGTGGAAACTCACTTTTCACCGATACCCAGCGGCGCTTCCACGATCTCGAAGGAAAGGGAATTCATTATATCGGCTGCGGTGTCTCCGGTGGCGAAGAAGGCGCACTCAAAGGCCCCTCGCTCATGCCGGGCGGTTCCCGCGAATCTTACGAAATAATTGCGCCCATTTTTCGCAAGATCGCAGCTCAGGTCGACGGCGAGCCGTGCTGTCGCTATATGGGGCCGGACGGAGCCGGACATTACGTCAAGATGGTCCATAACGGCATCGAATACGGCGACATGCAATTGATCTGCGAAGCCTATGCCATTTTAAAAAATGTCCTTGGGCAGGAAGCCAAAGATCTTGCCGACATCTTCGCGCAGTGGAATCGCGGCGCGCTCGAAAGTTATCTCATCGAAATCACCGCGGAAATTTTTCGCAAGCAGGACCCAGACACCGGCAAACCGTTGGTCGATGTCATTCTCGATAAAGCGGGCCAAAAAGGGACCGGACTTTGGACTTTACAATCCGCCCTTAGTCAATCCGTCGTCATCTCAACCATCAACGCCGCAGTGGAAGCGCGCGTCATTTCCTCGCGTAAAGAAGAACGGGTGGCTGCATCGAAAATCTTGCCGCAGCCACAATTGCCTACATTCACCGGAAATCGGGACGAGCTTATCCAAGCCGTGCACGACGCGCTTTACGCTTCGAAAATTGTTTCCTACGCCCAGGGTATGGAGTTACTCGGTGCCGCCAGCACAGCCTACAACTGGCATTTGAATTTTGGTGACATCGCGACGATCTGGCGCGGGGGGTGCATCATTCGCGCGAAATTCCTTAACCGCATCACCGAGGCTTACGCGCGCGATCCGAAGCTGCACAACTTGCTGCTCGACCAATATTTCACCGACATCATCGCCAAAACGCAGCACAATTGGCGCATCGCGGTTTCAACTGCCATTAACTACGGCGTGGCCGTGCCAGCCTTCAGCGCTTCCCTGGCCTACTTCGACAGTTATCGTTCCGCGCGTTTGCCATCGAATTTGCTGCAAGCGCAGCGCGACTTCTTCGGCGCCCATACTTACGAGCGCATCGACAAGCCGGGGATCTTCCACACTGATTGGATGGGCGACCAACCGGCCCAGGAAATCAGCGCGCCGAAACCGACTGCCAAACGCCACGCCGGCGAGTGATTGTCTGCCAGGGTCCGAAGGTGTAACCCAAGAGGTGCCATGCCGAGCTGCGCAGACAACGCCAGTCCGGCTCGGAGCGAGGAACCTCGCAAAGCGTTCGTGAATGTATCACCATCGGAGAGGTCCTTCGCCGTCTATACGGTTCAGGATGACAGAGTTTTTGCATTAATGAAAATCGTGCGACTCTGAACCGACCAGACCCTCTCTGATAAGTGGAAAGATTTTCTGCGCTTTGATTAACACAACGTTATCGGTGTTTTGCACTTCGCCTTCGATCGCGAGAAACGGCTCTTCTGTAATAAGCAATCTGGTTTCCTCGAATAAATCCGGTGTCACGATCGCATTCGACACCCCGGTCTCGTCTTCGAGGCTGATAAACACGAATCCTTTCGCCGTCCCCGGTCGTTGACGGCAAATAACATTGCCCGCGATCCCCACG
Organism: Verrucomicrobiota bacterium; assembly: GCA_003221295.1. GTDB lineage: Bacteria > Verrucomicrobiota > Verrucomicrobiia > Chthoniobacterales > UBA10450 > AV69. The sequence goes on from QHRA01000232.1 coordinate 3,243, forward strand.
ATCGATCCATGTTTTGCCTGCGCCAGATCGATCGCCCGCCAGACCTCGGGCAATTGTGCGCGCACCAATTTCATCGGATGAGGTCCAGTGGTGAAATCCATTACCTCATAATCGGCACGCACACGTTCGGGTAGAGTCATCGGGGAAAGCGGAGAAGTCTCATTCTGGGGAGCGCAGGCTGCTAGCCTGCCGCGTCCGGCAGCTTGCCGGACGAAACTCTCGTGCTTGCGAGCACCCGTCGCAGATGTTTGCGGCAAGCTGCCGCAAACTGCAGGGTGGCAGCCTGCGCTCTCCAGAGTTCCGCGTTCGGTGAGCAAATCATCATGCGGCGTTTCCTCTACTTTCCACATCGCCGCGCGACGATGTTCCGCGAAACAATTGAGCGCGCCCAGATTCGCCAGGGCGCGCAGCTCATCTTTCGTTAGCAGAGCGCGTTTCCGAAAATCTTCGAGGGAAGAAAACGAGCGCTCCTTACGTTCCCGCAAAAAATCATCCGCGTGTTCGCGCTGCAATCCATTCACCACGCAAAATCCCAATCGAATCGCGTCGTCGGCCATGACCGTGCAATTCCATTCCGATTGCGCCACGCACACTGGCTTCACTTTCACTCCGTGCCGCCGCGCATCTTTCACAATTGTCGCCGGTGTGTAAAACCCCATCGGCTGATTGTTAATCAGACTTGCGTAAAACTCCGCCGGACGATGCGCTTTCAAATAAGCGCTGCCATAGGCCAGAATCGCGAAGCTGATGGCATGCGATTCCGGAAATCCGTAAAGCGCGAACGAGGTGATCGAATGCAAAACTTTCTCAATCACCTCCGGGGCGACCTGATTGCGCGCCATCACCTCGCGCAGTTTCACGCTCACCTTGTTCATCCGCTCCTCCGAACGATGAAAACTAAGAGCGCGCCGTAATTCCTCCGCTTCATCCCCGGAAAAATTCGCCATGATCATCGCGATCTTGAGCATTTGTTCCTGAAACAACGGCACTCCCAGCGTGCGTTCGAGCACCGGCTTTAATCGTTCGTCGAAATAAGTAACCGCTTCTTTCCCGGCGCGACGCGCCAAATATGGATGAACCATATCGCCCTGGATCGGACCCGGACGGATGATCGCGACTTCAATCACGACATCGTAAAAACATTTCGGCTTCAATCGCGGCAGCGTCGCCATCTGGGCGCGACTTTCGATTTGGAAAACGCCGATGGTGTCGGCCGTTTGCATCATCTCAAACGTTTTCGCGTCGTCCTTCGGGATGTGGGCGAGATCGAGCGGGCGGCCGCGTTCGCGACAAAGCTCAAACGCGTCCTGCATTACCGACATCATGCCGAGCCCGAGGAGATCGACTTTCACGATGCCAAGATCCTCGCAATCATCCTTATCCCATTGCGCCACCACCCGGCCTGGCATCGAGGCATTTTCCAGCGGCACAAACGAGCTCAGTTTATTCTGACAAATAATCATCCCACCGGAATGCTGCCCGAGATGCCGCGGCAATCCGTAAATCGCGTGATACAAACCGACGAACGCCGGCATCCGCGGATGCGCTTTGGGGAGACCCGCCTGCTCGATTTGCGCTTCGAGCTCGAGGGTGTGCGGAAAATCGCCGTTCGCGAACAAATGCGAAAAACGGTCGAGTGTGCTCGGTGAAAAATTTAGCGCTTTTCCGATCTCGCGGGCCGCACTTCGCCCGCGATAGGTAATTACGTTCGCGGTCATGGCCGCGCCGTGTTTGCCGTAACGCCGGTAAACTTCCTGAATGACGCGCTCGCGCCGGTCCCCGCTCGGCAAATCAAGATCAATGTCCGGCCAGCCTTTACGGCTCTCGTTTAAAAAACGTTCGAAGACGAGATGGTTACTCACCGGATCAACCGGCGTGATCCCGAGACAAAAACAGACCGCGCTGTTGGCCGCGCTGCCGCGGCCTTGCACCATGATGTTGTTTTCGCGGCAAAAATTCACGATGTCCCATACGATCAAAAAATATCCGGAAAACCCGAGCCGGGTGATGAGCGCGAGTTCTTCTTCCAGCTGACGTTTCACTTTTTTTGTGATCGACTCGTAACGCTGTTGCGCGCCAAACAACACTATCGTGCGCAGGAACGAATTCATGGTGTGTCCGTCCGGCACCGGATATTCAGGAAATTCGTAACCAATGTTTTCCAGCGAAAACTGCAAGCGATCCGCCAGTCGTTCCGTATTGGTGATCGCGTCCGGTAAATCGCGAAAGATTGCGCGCATCTCCGCGTCGCTCTTCAAATGACGCTCGGCGTTTTGGGTGAGTAATTTCCCAGCGAGATCGAGGTGGGTGTGCTCGCGAATGCAGGTGAAAACATCCAGCACCTGACGTCCGTATGGTTTGGCATACTGCACCCCGTTGGTCGCGATCAGTGCCAGTCGAAATTTCGAAGCGAAATCAACCAGCGCCCGATTAACCCGATCTTCGCCCCGCAAAAAATGCCGCTGAACTTCGACGTAAACGTTCTCGCGGCCGAACGCGTCGATTAAACATTGCGCGCGATCTTCAGTGTTCTGGGGAGAGCAGGCTGCCAGCCTGCTCTGTCCGGCAGCTTGCTGGACAGCGTGATCCGATTGACAAACATGCGTTGAAGATGTTTTCGGCAAGCTGCCGAAAACTGCAGGCTGGCAGCCTACGCTCCCCAATCCCAGCAAGGCGATCAACCCCTGCGCAAATTCTGGTAGCTCATCCCATTTCACCGCGCACTCCCCTTTTACTTCGCTACGCAGATGGGCTTGGGTGAGCAGAGAACAAAGATTGGCGTAGCCGAGACGGCTTGCCACCAGCACCGGCAGGACGCTGCCGTCTTCCATCGTTAATTCCGCTCCGATAATTGGCCGAACTTTCTGCTCGCGCCCCGCGACAGAAAATCGTTGCGAACCGTAAACGCCGTTGCGATCAAGCAACGCCAGCGCCGGCATTTCCAACTCAGCTGCGACTTGCACGAGTTGTTCCGGAAACGACGCGCCCCGCAAGAAACTGAAGGCGCTGTTAGCGTGAAGTTCGATGTAAGACATACCCAATTTGGGTCATCCCGAGGGCAGTCGAGGCTTCGCTACGCTCCGCTCAGGATGACGATGAATTATTGCTCAATCATAAATTCCATCGATCGCCCACCCATCCTGATCGCAATGACAGCGCGCAATGACGCCATTCTCGATTTCCACATCCCATTCCACCTGCGCCCACGCCCGTTCGTCCCACCAATTCCCCGAAAGCGAAAATGGTCCATCCTGCGCCATGGTCGTGCCCTCCACTGCCAGTCCGGCTCGGACTTCCGCCGCACGCACATGAGCGGGTCGATTATTTTCCAGCAACACCGTCGCTTTTTTCCGTTTTCGAAACCGCCGCAGCGGAACGCATCCCCTCACCGCCGTGCTATCGCACGCGCCCCTTTCCCTCTCTTCGTCATCCCGAGCGAAAATGCCAGTCCGGCTCGGACCGAGGGATCCCGTTGTGAAACTTAAAGGTAGCGCTATGGGATTCCTCGACTTCGCTACGCTTCGCTCGGAATGACCGATTTCTGGCTTGGGATGACGGAATTCCCACGCAAACGGTTCCATCCGAAACGCGTCCGGCCGATGCGTTTCTTCCAGCATCGGCGTGCCGACCCGATCCGCTCCGAGCAATCCGATCAGTCGCGCCAATGTCTCATGCAATTGCACGGGATCGCGCAATGCCGTTTCGAAAAGTCCAAACTGTTGCCGTACCGAACGTGACGGCTGCGCTTCCAGCTCAATCGCAACGATTGGATGCCTCGAAGTAAAGTTTTCCAGATGCGTGTGCAGCATCCGAAAAAGGATATCTTCGTTGTTAGTCGGCTGCGGAATTTTGAAAATCCGCTCGTAGTGCGATTTGTCGGCGAAAGTGATGCGCAGGCGCAGCTCTTTGGCGACGAGATAGATTGCGTTTAATCGCGTCGCCAGCTGCTGTAAAAATCGTCGCAAAATGAAGAGGAGTGGCTCGACGGTTTCAATTTCGTTTTCGAACTCAAAGCTTTCGATGAACGATTCCGGGGGAGAAACGAGTTTCAAAATTCGCTCGCCGCCTCCATTGGCGCGTTCCCACATTTCAACTGCGCGCATCCCGAGGCGCGCGGCAAGATCATCGCGTGACAATGCCGCAAGTTGCCCAAGGGTGTGAATTCCCCATTGATGCAGAATCGAAAGAATGCGTTCTGTTTCTTTGGCGCGTTCGATTTGTTTGGCCATGCGCGCCGGCAAGACCACCGGCGCGATGGGCAAAGCAGGCGCATTCACACGCCAACTTTAAGATATCTGCGAGATATGTTCAAGCGAACATATCTACGTCATTCCGAGCGCAATCAGAGGAATGGGGCGGCGAAACCTTTAAGATAACTTTATCGGGATCCTTCGACCCTGCTTCGCTACGCTCAGGATAACCGGGTTCTAAGTACCGCTCACAAAACCTCCACCGGACACTTCGGCAGCGCTGCCATGAAAGCCCGGCCATACGGCTTGGTCACAATCCGATTGTCGAGAATCACGATAATGCCGTGATCGCTTTTCGTCCGGATCAACCGCCCAACCCCCTGCCGCAATTTCAGAATTGCTTCTGGCAGCGAATATTCGGTGAAAGCATCGCCACCGTATGCTTCGATGGTTTCCAGTTTCGCCTCGATCAAGGGATGATCGGGAACGGCGAAGGGTAGCCGTGTGATGATGACGTTGCGCAAAGCGTCACCAGGCACGTCAACGCCGCCCCAGAAGCTGTCGGTGCCAAAGAGGACACTGCGCGGCGTGCTTTTGAATTGGTCCAGCAATTTCGTCCGTGGCAGACCGCCCCCTTGCACGAGCAAATTCAAATCTTGTTCGGCGCAAAAATTTTCCATCCGCGCCGCCAACTCCTGCATCGCCCGATAATTTGTGAACAAGACAAAGGCGTGACCGTCGGTTCGCCCGATGAAATGTTCAATCCAATGGGCCAGCGCTTCTTCATAGCCTGCGTCCCGCGGGTCAGGCATTTTGCGGACGACAAACACTTTCATTTGCTGATTGAAGTTGAATGGACTGCCGAGCTGAAGCGGCTCGGCCTCTTCCGCGCCCACGCGATTGCGAAAATAGGCCAGATCTTTTCTTCCCACCCCGAGTGTTGCGCTGGTCATGACACAGGTGCACCCCTCGCGGAAAAGCATTTGCCGTAGTGCGGGGGCAATATCGATCGGCGCGGCATTGAGCATTAGCAATTGTCCAACCTTGCCGGTCCTCTCCACCCAATAAACGTGATTGCGCGCGGATTGTTCGAGGAAAACTCCGATGCCGGAACGTGCCTCCGCAATGCGTCGGCCAAGTTCAAGCAATTCCGACTTTAACATTTCGTCGTCCTGCCGTTTCACCACCTCTGCCACGCGCGCCTGTAACCCGATCAGGCGGCCGGTAATGGTGTCGGGTACGATCTCCGGCTGGCGCACGCGAAATTCGCGCCCTTTGCGGAAATCGCAGCGCGTGCCCAGCGCCTCAAAAAATTTGTCGATCTCATCGACAATTTCCGCGGCCAATCGAACGCCATCGGCGTCGCGAGTCACGGTAAACAATCCTTTTTTGGAGCGCGCGTTATAGAGACGCTGCACCGTCGCGCGCAAAAGATATTGCGATATCACCGTTCCGATCTGGCGGGAAGCGGTTTGCTCGACCGTGTGCGCTTCATCCAAAATCAGAAAATCATTGGGGAAGAGAAATCCGCTCTCCCGTTCCATCTGCTCCTCCACGCCGCCCAGGAGCATAAAAAGCAGCGTATGATTGATGACCACGATCTGCGCGTTCTCAAATTTTCGGCGGGCGCGCTGATAAAAACAGCGATCGCTTTGCCCGCACGATTTCTTGGTACAAATGTGGGCCTCGCTGCAAACTTGCGCCCAAACCTTCGCATTTGGCTCGAAGGACAAATCGCTCAGAGTGCCATCACGCGTTCGCGCCGCCCAAGCGGAGATTTCTTCGAGCTCGTTCTGCTCCGGCCCGGTAAAAAGATCGTTTTGCTGCTCACGCGCGCGCAGCAGCCGGCGCGGGCAAACGTAATTTTGGCGGCCTTTGATCAGCGCTGCATCGAAAGTCTCGGGCAGAACTTTTTGTAGAATCGGGATGTCTTTGTAGAGAAGTTGCTCCTGAAGATTGATCGTATGGGTCGAGATGATCGCCTTTTTCTTTTGCTCGAGCGCGAACTGGACCGCGGGACGGAGGTACGCCAGCGATTTGCCCACGCCGGTACCGGCTTCGACCACCAGATGCCGCTCCTCTTCCAGCGCTCGCGCCACTGCCGCCGCCATCTGCTGTTGTTGGGGCCGATGCTCGAAATTCTTCGCCTTCGCCAGAAGTCCGCTCGGCGAAAAAAACGATTCAGTTCGTTCCACAAAATCCGAGCCAATCGAGTCGCGCAATGCAATCATCTCTTAATTACAGATTACTCTGAATCCGGCTCCTTCGGAAAGGCGTTGTGAATTTATTTGATCGATATATCACCAGAAATTTCCTGCAGGCTTACCTTTACTGCATCATCGGGTTCATATCGATCTGGTTCATCTTCGATATCAGCGACAGCATCTCGACCTTTCTGGATCAACACGTTGGTCTTGGCCGAGTGTTGGAATATTATGCCACCCAAATTCCGCAGATTCTGGTGATTCTGCTGCCAGTCTCGCTGCTGCTGGCACTGCTTTTTGTGCTCGGCCGGATGTCGCGCGCGAACGAAATTGTCTCGATGCTGACCGCGGGCATTGGTCTCATTCGCGTGCTCACGCCGCTTTTTCTCCTCGCTATTCTCACGACCGCGGTTTGTTTCGCGCTGAATTATACAATGGCGCCGCATGCCGAGATGGCGCGAAAACTTTTCTTTGCCGACAAAAGTGCGACCGGCGCCGAAGGGCAAATTTTCCGCAACCGGCGCGATTCACGCACCTGGTTTATTCAACGTCTGCGACCCAATTCCGACGTCTTTGATAATGTCGAAGTGTTGCAACAGGATTCCTCCGATCACATCACCATGGCCTTTCTGGCGGCGCACGCGAAATTTCAACCGGGCGAGAACACCTGGACGCTCTCGCAGGCGAAAGTCGTGTACTACGATCCGGCTGGTAACATTATTTCCGAACAAATCGAGCCGAGTCTGGTGGTCAAGCATTGGAGCGAAACACCCTA
>QHRA01000233.1 GCA_003221295.1 Verrucomicrobiota bacterium
TTCGACGTGAAGACTTGAGCGAAGAAGCCTGGCGCGATCGCAACGAGAACATTCAGCCCTTTTCATTTTGGAAAACGAAATTCGAACCCGCTCCGCCATCGGCCCCTGAACCGCTGGCAAAAGAAAACGCGGAGGAGCTTTTTCGGCGCCTGATCGTGGAAGCTAATCCGCCCGCGAACGCCTGTTTCGTTCTTGCTCTAATGCTCGAGCGCAAACGCGTGCTTAAACAAGTGCGGACCGAAAATGCCAACGGAAGTCGTTTGCTCATCTACGAGCATCGTGAAAATGGCGACGTCTTTATCGTGCGCGATCCGCAATTGCGTTTGAGTGAGTTAGAACGCGTGCAGGACGAAGTGGCAACGCTGCTGGGCGCCGGCCGTAGGAAGTAGCCGCAGGAGACGGCCGCTCCACCGGACGATGGCGAAACATTTGCGGCTTCGCCGCCTAATAACATCGCGCGACGGACCGCTCGATCCACCTGCGCTGTAGCACATTTTGTGAGAGAATAAGATGATGAAGCGCGGTTTGCCCATAACTCCACCACTCCATTACTCCATTACTTCACCGCCTTCGCTCGCCTGGTTCCACCATGCTTTTCCTCTCTATCTCGCCCCGATGGCGGGTGTGACGGACAAGATTTTCCGCCAGGTCTGCAAGGGCTATGGCGCAGACGTTCTCGTCACCGAATTCGTTTCCGCTGAGGGCGTCTTTCGCCGTAACGAGCGTACGCGTGAATACCTCGACTTCGACCCATGCGAGCGGCCTCTCGGCGTGCAGCTCTTCGGTGCTGATGCCCCCCATATGGCGCAGGCTGCCAAACTGGTGGTCGATTGGGTTGGACCCGATTTTATCGACCTGAATTTTGGGTGTCCGGTCAACAAAGTGGTCACGAAAAATGGCGGCTCCGCCCTGTTAAAGGATTGTCCGACTCTTACCAGCGTAGCCAAAGCAGTCGTTGATGCCGTCGCTCCCCTGCCGGCACCATGCTTTTCCTCTCTATCTCGCCCCGATGGCGGGTGTGACGGACAAGATTTTCCGCCAGGTCTGCAAGGGCTATGGCGCAGACGTTCTCGTCACCGAATTCGTTTCCGCTGAGGGCGTCTTTCGCCGTAACGAGCGTACGCGTGAATACCTCGACTTCGACCCATGCGAGCGGCCTCTCGGCGTGCAGCTCTTCGGTGCTGATGCCCCCCATATGGCGCAGGCTGCCAAACTGGTGGTCGATTGGGTTGGACCCGATTTTATCGACCTGAATTTTGGGTGTCCGGTCAACAAAGTGGTCACGAAAAATGGCGGCTCCGCCCTGTTAAAGGATTGTCCGACTCTTACCAGCGTAGCCAAAGCAGTCGTTGATGCCGTCGCTCCCCTGCCGGTCACGGCAAAAATTCGCATTGGTTGGGATGCCGATTCCATCAATGCCGTACGCGTCGCCCGAATTCTGGAGGAATGCGGCATTGCGGCGCTGGCTGTGCATGGACGCACTCGCGCGCAGGGCTATTCTGGCGACGCAGACTGGCGTGTCATTGGCGAGGTGGCCCAGGCGATTAGAATTCCGGTTGTTGGCAATGGCGATTTATCTTCACCCGAAGATGTCGTTCGCCGTCGACGCGAAACGAATATTTCCGGCGTGATGATTGGACGCGCGGCGATGAGCGCACCCTGGATTTTCCGGCAGATTAAACACTATCTGGCCACCGGCGAATTGTTACCGCCGCCTGAATTATCGGAGAGATGGAATGTGATTATCGAGCATTGCCGGGCTCACGCCGAAAATTGGGGCGCGGAGGAACCGGCTATCCGTTCTCTGCGCGCACGCTTGATGGCGTATTCGAAAAATCTCCCAGAAGCAAAAGCATTGCGCGAGAAATTCCAACACGTCACCACGTTAACGGATGTC
>QHRA01000099.1 GCA_003221295.1 Verrucomicrobiota bacterium
GCCCAGCAAAGCGCCTCGCCAAAAAACTTTCCGGGCGCCGAGAATCCGCGCCAGTAGTAATTGTCGGTCGGCATTTCGCATCGGCTCTCAGAAAGAGTAGGTTAATCCGGCTGACAGTAACCAGCGAGTGCTTAATTGCGGACCATCTAAATCCTCATAAATCGGGAAACCGGCCTCGACGTTCATTCGCGTCCTTTTGAAAATTCCTTCCGGCACAAAGAAATTCACGCCGACCAGGAAATCCACGCGCCGGCCACCCTGCCGATGCGGATCACCCTCCGCGTCAACGGTCGGATCAATGTCAGGGTCAGCGCCATGGACATTTCCCCATAAGCGGCCACTAACTCTCAGCGATGGTGCAACCCAGTCCGTCACCGCGTAGCCAACCCAGCCGGTTAGCTCATACTCATTGCCAAGTCGATAGCCGCTGCCGTTGCGCCCAAAGCGTAGAGCCGTTCGCGTTTCAGCGCCCCACGCCCATTTCTTGGATTCACCTAAATAAGTCAATCCCGGTCTAAAATCATAAGTGCCCGATCCTAGTTGCATGGGATACTCGAGCTTAAACGTCTCGCCCATAATAGTGTTCTTCTCGTCGATAGAACCCGTCGGGAAACTCATTCCCAAATTGATGATCAGCCGGTTTCCCTTCGTTACGCTTCCTAGCACGGTGTAAAGCGCGAGGACTTGAAAGTCGCTGACCCCTGCCGAGTGCTCGGTGAAATGGAATCCGTCCATTACCATATCCATATCAATGCGCTTGATGGGCAACATTGCCATTACCGTCAGTTTGTTGGTGGGAGCGTACATCACTTCGACCATATGCTCCTCGACCGTCATTCCCGTTGAAGCGGAAGGAAATTGTCTCAAAATTTCTGCCTCGCTAACGTCGCGGGTGCCGCTCAGATGGCCGCCCATATCCATAAACATGAATTGGTAGCCGAACATTATTTCGTGAGCCGGATGTGTATGGCCGCCGATGACATTTAGTTGAATAACGTCAAGGTTATACAGTTCTTCCAGGCTCAAGCCGGTCAGATCATGAGTGGATTCGCCGCCACGCGGCGTCGCATCTGTGTTAGCAGACTGCGGTTCTGCGGAATACGCAGGCGTCAAGAACAGCACCAAGGTCGCGACGCAACTCAATGCCGCAATGCCATTGCGCCGATATTCTTGATTTCTCTGACTTTTTCTCCGCTGGCCCCGAAAATATTTCACGATCAAACTATTCTCTGTCCAGAATCCGTTATCTTAGTCAAGTACCGATCGCCGCAAGCGGAGCTTCCGCGTGCAGTCTTTGGACAGGGTCACGGTCACGAACTTGCTTCGCAATCGCGCCGATTGCGTTTACCGCTGGTCTCGGTTGTAACTGCGGCTTAGTTCGGCCTTTCAAATCAGTGCGCTGTGGGAAGACTGCAAGCTGAGCCCGAAAGCGCGGTTCCGAAGTCCCACGCGCCTGCGCCGTGGAGCGACATAATTGGCGGCACGGTCATGATTGAGCTTAACATCCGCGACGTTCCCTTCGCGAACGCGATGCGAACTGGACTCGTCTTATTATCTAGCGCCGGATAGAGATCGACGGCTTCGAGGACTCAATCGCTCCTTGAAGTTGGTGATTGTCGATCTCGCGAAACGTGCGGCTTAGTTGGGCTTGCTGGGAGCCTTGCAATCGCAACTCTTCCCGCAGTTGCACTCCTTGTTGTCGTTCATGGGGCAGTTCTTGCCGCTCTTTTTGCAACCGGCCGGCTTGTCCGCCGCGAACGATACCGTGCACATTGCCGCGACCAGGATCGGAAACACGCTTCTTATGTAAGTCTTCATGGGCTCTAATTCTGTTCGTGCTGTGAGCGAAACGCCAGCTCAAATAAATGGCACGCAAACATTACTGTCGCCGATCGTGATTGTTACCTTGGTGATGGCCCGGTTCACCTCTTCTTCCAAGAGTGAAACGCCGGTCACCCACGGTGATAAAGTATCTAACGCCAAGACATCTGGCGTTGTCATAAAAAGGGATTAGATTTCCGAACTCGTGTGAACCAGGTTTCAAGAATCCTTCGGTCTCTCGTTGTAGCCACGTCCATCGCGGCGTGGTTCGTGATCAGTAATCATTGTGTCCTGGGAGCGCCCACGGCGCCGGCAAAGACACAGCTGGGTTCGCAATGCCCGATGCACGCGCAGAAGCAGCATGGGCCGCAACCGCAGAAGCCGAATGGGTGCGGTGACTTGCCATGCTGCAAGAACTTGCAGGCGACGACTACACTAGCTGCGAAGCAAATCGAAAAGCCGGTGTGGCTCGGCGCGCTTCAGCCATTTTGGCCATACCTCGTTGACCTAACCGAGATTCAACCTCAACAAATCTCGGCAATTTTCGATACCGGACCGCCGGGCGAGAATAGTTTTGTTCAATCGGTTCTTCAGCGGAGCATTCTCGCTCACGCTCCTCCTGTTTCTTTGAGCTAACGCGCAGCGCCGTTGAGCGTTTTCACGCGCGCGCATTTGCTCTTTTCCTGGCATGCCGCTGTTGCGTCGTGCCTGCAACTTCCGGTTGCGCCAGTGCGCCGCCGTTAATCAACAACCGCAATTCAAACCACAATCAGAAAATGAAAATATCAAAACACAAACTTACAACGGTGTTCTCCGCGGCAATTGTCTTCGGGATCATCGCCTCTGTCGGAGACGCTGCGGCCCTTTCGGATCAGGACAAGAAGTTCCTGACGAGCTATGAGAAAATTCACACCGCTTTAGCGGCAGATGATTTGACGGGTGCAAAGGCCGCCGCAATTGAGTTAGGCGATTCGGGAACCGATATCGCCAAGGCAAATTCACTGCAAGAAGCTCGCTCTGCATTCGAAAAGCTGAGCGGCCGGGCAAAGACGATGATTGCCGGTCAATCCGGTTACTATGTCGCCCATTGTCCAATGCTAAACAAGGACTGGGTGCAAACATCTACAACCATCTCCAATCCGTACGGCGGAAAAGACATGGTCAGCTGCGGCGAGATCAAGAAATAAAACCAAACAGAAACAAAACATGAAAAGAACAAACAACATCATTGCATTCGCAGCGGCAGCGTTATTCGCTGCATCGCCAGTCATTGCTCATGAAGGCCATGAGCACGGCGAGAAGGACGAACTCGCGTCTGGTGGAACAAAGAAAATCAGCGGCGAGGTCCTCGATATGGCCTGCTACATCGATCACAATGCGATCGGAGAGAAACACACCGATTGCGCAAAGAAGTGCATCACCAGCGGGCTGCCGGTCGGTTTGAAGGCCGATGACGGCAAAACGTATCTGCTGATCGGCGAACACAAACCATTGAACAGCGAGCTGGCGCAATACGCCGCCAAAAAAATCACCGTCGAGGGAAAGGTCACATCCCGCGACGGCGTGAACATGATCGAGAACGCAGTGATTCAGAAATAGCAACATCGAACGCGGCGTTCAATCCGCCGTATCTGCCCAGTTAGACCGCCATGAACACGAGCATTAGAATTTTCGCTGGCGTATTTTGCACGCACTGGTTGATCGGCTGCGCGGTGAACTTCCAGCCGCCGCCGCCGTTACCGGCGACAAATCCAGCGAGCGTGGAGGCGAAAGAATCGGTCATGCCGGTCGCGAGATCAATGCTCGGTCGTGATGCGCTCACGCAGAAAACCAACGAGCGCCTCGCCACGAATACGCCAGGTAATCCGAGTTTTGAGCCATCAGAAATGGAGCAAATGCATCATGGAATGAGCGGCATGGAAGGCATGAAACACGACAAAACTGGCACGGCGAAAATGGATTCGGGCGAGACACCGATGAGCGGAAAAGTTTATTACACATGCAAAATGCATCCGCAGATTCATCAGGACAAGCCGGGGAAGTGCCCGATTTGTGGCCTGACCTTGATCAAGAAAGAAGAGGAACGGAAATGACCCGAGGCTTTTTGCTGGTGTTGATGCTGTCGCTGTTTTCGCTGTCGGCTTTGCAAGCCCAAT
>QHRA01000234.1 GCA_003221295.1 Verrucomicrobiota bacterium
AGCCGTGTGATGTCCTCCCTGCGATACGTATCGACCGGGTTGGGGCCGACTTCTTCAGCGGTAGGAATGTTTGAGCCGGTTACAATTACGTCGAAGGTGGTAGCGACAGATTCGCCCGCAGTTTGCGGCGTCGGTGTGGGCGTGAGCTCCTGTGCGAATGCGGCAAGGAGCGGACAAAAGATGATCGTGATGATCGCGCGCGTGAAGCGTTTGTAGTTGTCGTCGAGGGTTGAGCAGCCGACCCGCCTTCGCTCGGCTCCGGCGCGGCAAGCCCGGCTGCCACCACAGCAGAGGAGCTTGGAGCGCTTGCAGCTACGGCGACGAGCCAGGGGGCGCATCAGGAGGAGGGTTGGTGAGGTGATCTTCGCCCGGAAAGAGCGTTAATAAATGTGGGGGACTCGCTCTCGAATCTTGTAACTGGCCGTCGAAATACACTCGGACAGTGAATCCGCCATATCGCCGTCCATCAGCGAAAAACGTTTGAGTTTTCGGACGCACGTAGGTGGCTTCCAGAAACCTTGGGGCTGCTTCGGCCCAGCCGTTTGCGGAGGTAAGCCAATGATAACCGATTTGCGCATTAGTTGGCATCATTTTGTTATCTTTCGTTAGGTCGTAGAAGGAGACCACGATTCTTACAGCATGGCCATTCGGCGTTCCTGGTCGTGGCTTCACTCCAACCTTGAGATTAAAGTGACTCTGCGCCTTCGGATCGTTTATCTCTGATAGCGTTGTCTCGGCGATCTTTAAAATTGTGTCGTGCGAAGCGCTGATCCTCTGTAAAAGATGAGGGAAGCGTGCGTCCGAATGGAGCGCGCGAAATTCGGGAAGGAACGCGATCCACTGTAACACGCCCGAATGCTCATCGTAGGCAACTTCGAGCCAGTGGAAAGCTTCTACTTTGTCGCCTAGCGCCGTCGAAACTGCGGCGATCAAAGGCGCCGAGACGTATCGTTTGTCCCTCGCTCGCACAAGCTGCGCAAGAATATTGCGCGCCTCCATCTCGCGGCCCATGCGCGTGTAGGTGATGGCAAGACCGCTACTCGGCACATGCGTTGCCTCCTGGGCTTTGGTGTAGAGCGCAATCGCTTCAGGGAAATTGCCTTTCTCGCGATACGCGGCGGCCAGAACCGAATCCAGATAAAAGTAATTTGGATCGAGCTGAAGCGTTCGCTGCCCTTCCGTAATCGCGTCATCGATGCGGTCGTTGGCCAGGTACGCGGCGGTGGCGACGTAGCTGATGATAGGCGAGACCGGGTCCAATTTTTCAGCGTCGAGTACAAACTGGAGCCCTTCTTTTAATTCGCCTCGGAAGAGAGGTAGCAGCGACAGGAAGAAATGAGCAGGCGCTGAGTTGGGATCGAGCTGGAGAGCGTGTTGCAATTCCGCGTTCTCGCCCGCCAGGTCCCAGTCGAGGACGCGTTTCGCTTCGCTCAGGTAGCAATGCGCTTCGGCATCTTTCTCATCGAGCGCGATCGCCTTTAAGGCTGCCTCTTTTGAGGCCGGGTAAGCCTCGAGTGGTTTGACGTAGACGTCGGCCAAAAAATACCAAACCTTGGCAATCCCAGTCCAGGCACGCGAGAATGTCGGATCTTTCTCGAGAGCGCCTTGAAAAAACCGGAGCGCCCTTCGCAAATCCTCTTCGCTGCTCTTGTTCGAGAAAAAAATGCCTTGCAGATAAAGATCGTATGCCTCTGTGTTCCGCTGTTCGTGAACGGGAAGGGAGACGGCAAGCTTGATCTTAAGCGCGTCGACAATTGCGCGACTTATTTCATCCTGCAGCGCAAAGACGCCTTGCAGTTCGCGATCGTACGTTTCCGACCAAAGGTGAAAACCGGTGCGGGCATTAATCAATTCGGCGGTAACACGAACGCGATTACCCTCGCGTCGCAAGCTTCCTCCAAGCACATTCGCAACGTTTAGCTTTTTCCCAACCTCACTCGCGGCGATGCCCGTTCCTTCGAATGAAAATGACGAGGTGCGGCCAACGACCCGGAGCCCCTCAACTTTCGCCAGTGTGTGAAGAATTTCCTCGCTTATGCCTTCGCAGAAATATTCCTGATCCTTTGCCTGGCTAAGATCAAGGAATGGTAGAATCGCGATACTTTTTTTCGGAGGATTAAACTGGGATGCCCGGAAGAGTTTGTCACTTTTCCAGATCATCCAGCCAGCGGCTGCTGCCAAAGCAATCAGGGATGCTGCCAAAAGCGCGCTGGTTGGATTGCGTCGCACCCACTTTCTGCCACGGGTGATGAGTCCAGTGCGCCGGGCGCGGATCGGCTCGTGCTTTAGCCAACGTTCAAGATCGTCGGCCAGCGCGACAGCGGAAGCGTAACGGCGCTTTGGATCTTTCTCGAGACACTTCAAGCAAATCGTTTCCAGATCTCGATCTAGCTTCGAATTCCAGAGGCGCGGTTTTCGTGGATTCGTATCCAAGACGAGCCGGACGGTTTCAAATGTTGTTCCTCCAGCAAAAGGCGGATGACCGGTTAGCAATTGGTAGAGCACCGCACCGAGTCCATAAACATCGGTGACGCTGCTGACGGCCGAGTTGTTTCCTACTGCTTGTTCTGGGGCCATGTAACTGGGCGTTCCCAGTACTTCCATCGTGCGCGTGACAGTGCTCTCCGTCTCGACCAGGCGAGCCAGCCCGAAGTCCGTGAGATGCGGTTCGCCTTTTGCGTCGAGCAGGATGTTTCCCGGTTTGATGTCGCGATGCAGAATGCCGCGCTCGTGAGCGTAGTGAATTGTGCGCGCGACTTTGGCAATCAATTCCACGGCGCGCCGGATCGGCATTGGTTCGTGCCTTACCATTTCATCGAGCTGGCCGCCTTCGATAAATTTCATGCTGAAGTAGCAGGAGCCATCGCGCTCGCCGACTTCGTGGATTGGAACGATGCCGGGATGCTCTAAACTAGCTGCAGCTTCGGCTTCCAAGCGGAAACGTTTAAGGTGTGCTTGGGTAGCCCAATGTCCCAGACCAATTACTTTGAGAGCTACGGTGCGATTTAGACTTTTCTGGTGGGCGCGATACACCACACCCTGACCGCCACGACCGATCTCCTCGAGCAATTCGTAGTCACCAAAGTTGGCCAGCGTCTTTGCCGGACGTGGAGCCTTTTTAACACGGAGCGCAGCATTCGCATCACTCGATTCAACATTTTCAACGGGGGCGCAGTCGTCACCAGGGGCTACCGACGGGCGTGCGAGGAGATCAAGGCCTGTCTCGAAGAGGCAAGCGGTGCAGAGTCCTTCCGGTGCGTCGGCGAAAATCTCCGCTCCGCACTTTCGACAAAGTCTAAGTACGCTGCTCATCATGGGAGAGTCGTTCATGCGCTCCCCACCTTGTACTGCGCGAAATTCTATCATACGTTACGCTCGCAACACAGCGATCAAATGGCGCAGCTCATCTTCGATATCGCTGGCAATGGCAACAGTGTGGCTGATTTCCTCTCGCAATAAGACCTGGTAACGATGGCGAAATCGATAGAGGGCTTGGCGAACTGCATTCTCCGTCATACCCAAGTGTGCAGCAATCTCCGCCCGCGACGGCGCTCCCGGTTCGTCCGGAAGCAATTGTTTCAACCAATCAAATAACGCGGCATTGCCCGCGGTGCGGTATTCGTCCTTTAATCGCAGCAACACCTGCTCCATGAGGGCCGAAGCCCAGCGGCGCTCATAAAGCCGATCGGCGCTGAGAGGACCTGGTAGTTCGATCTCGGCGCGCTCGATCGCGCTGAGTCCTTCCAGCGACACCAGCCGTTGTCCTCTGCCGCGCTTGACCGCCATCGCACGACGCTGCTCGCTGGCGAGGAAATGTTTC
Organism: Verrucomicrobiota bacterium; assembly: GCA_003221295.1. GTDB lineage: Bacteria > Verrucomicrobiota > Verrucomicrobiia > Chthoniobacterales > UBA10450 > AV69. The sequence goes on from QHRA01000234.1 coordinate 3,821, forward strand.
ACCGACGTCAGCAGGTAAGAACGCAAACGTCCTTTCTCCTTGCGAACAGCATCCAGGTCCCGGCGTTCCAGCAGCAGCGCAAAAAAGCCTTGGGTAAAGTCTTCTGCTTCCTCGATTCCGATACCCTCTCGCCTGATGAAGCTGTACACAGGTCGCCAATAAGTGCGGCAAAGTTTCTCTAGCGCATCCTGTGCTGCGGGCGACGCGCCCTGCGCCTCCAGCACCACGCTCCAATGAGTGGTGGCAAATACAGCCGCTCCGTTTTCCCGGCTCAGGCCGATTGGGCCCATCCCACTTCCGGAAGCGCCACCATCGTTAACAGACACAGTTGTAATCCAAGTGAAAAGTCACCCCAAAATCAAGATTGCATCGAGGGCAAACGACACGGACCCCGCTACAGCCGCTATACGTGAGATTAAGTGTTGGGCGTTGAGCCGTGGGCATTTCGCCGGTATGTTTCGTTAAACATGCGGATCCTTGGCTTCTCCATCCTGGCCACGTTGATTGCGACCAGTTCCCTTCGCGCTGAGCCTGCAGCGGAGCAGCAGGTGCGCGAAGCGATAAAATCGCCCGATCCTACGGTGGTGCATTTGTGGGCGCCGTGGTGCTCCAATTGTCAGGCCGAACTCAAAAGCGGTGGCTGGTTGAAAATGGCGAAGGAAAATCCGAAAACGAAATTCATTTTTGTTTCCGTTTGGAACAACGGCAATGACGGGCGCGCCATGCTGGAGAAATTCGGACTGACCAATCAGGCAAATGTGAGCATCACGGCTGACCCCGGACCACGGACTGGCGACTCGAAAATCAAGCAATTCGCCGGTCTTCCGCTTTCCTGGATTCCCACGACCTGGGTTTACAAAGGCAGCGATCTCCGTTACGCCTTAAATTACGGTGAAGTGCGCTTTCCCGTGCTTGAACAGTTACTGGCAGACAGCGAGTCGGAGTGGTCGCACAAAGGCGAACCGAAACTGGAAGAATGACGACGGCAACACTTTCACCCAAAAGCGCCAAGGTGAAATTCCGTTTAGCGGGCGACGCGCAGCCGCTGATTCTCCTGCCGGTGCAAGTGAATGGGGAGGGCCCATTTGAATTTATTTTAGACACGGGCGCGGGCACCTCCCTGCTTTCATCCGACCTGGCGAAAAAGCTGAACATCAAAATCATCAGCACGAAAGAAGGACAAAGCGCCGGTGGAAAAATTTCGGTCTCGCTGGCCACGGTCGATTCGCTTGCCGTCGGACAAGTAAAGCTCGACGACGTCGATGTCGGGATTGTCGATCTTGATAATATTGCGAAAACGATCGGCGGGAAGATCGATGGCGATGTCGGCTATAATTTTCTAAAGCATTTCCGTATCACGATTGATTATCACAATTGTGAGATTCGGTTCGATGAGCCGAGGCGGATCGAGCGTCTCGGGAGATCAGCCAAGACGGAAGTGCCGATGCGATTGGCGAGTCTGGCCAAGCCGCTCCTGCTGGTGCAGGTGCATGCAAATGGCCACGGGCCATTTCAATTCGCCATCGACACGGGCACATCTACGACCGCGATTGCACCGGAGCTGGCGCAGCAGCTCGGCCTTGAGGGCTCGCCCGTCGGTCCGCTTACCACTGGTGGCGCGCAGGTCAATGTTACCGCCGGCACCTTAGAATCGTTCCAAGTTGGTCGCGCGCGAATCGACGATCTCGTCGTGGTCGTCGCCGATTTCTTCTCCATGCTCAGTCAAGCCGTTGGCGCCAGGCTCGATGGCATTGTCGGCTACAATTTTCTTCGAAACTTCAGGGTCGTGATCGATTACCCGGGCGAGAAATTTCGTTTGGAGTAAACGATGATCACAACCCTGATCCCGGCGCAAAAATCGACGGAACGTCCTCCCGCGATTCTCTCGCTCATCGGCGACACCCCGCTCGTCGAAGTAACCCGGATCGACACCGGGCCGTGCCACCTTTTTTTGAAGTTAGAAAATCAAAATCCAACTGGCTCGATCAAAGATCGCGTCGCACTGGCGATGGTGGAGGCGGCGGAACGGGATGGCCAGCTCGGGCCCGGCGGCACAATCATCGAAGCGACCGCGGGCAACACCGGACTGGGACTAGCTCTGGTCGCGGCGGCGAAAGGTTACCGCATAATTCTCATTATACCGGACAAGATGTCGCAGGAAAAAATCGCGCACGTCCGCGCCCTCGGCGCCGAGGTTCGGCTGACGCGCTCCGATGTGACGCGAGGACATCCGGAATATTATCAGGATGTGGCGGCGCGACTCGCCAGCGAAATCCCAGGCGGATTTTACGTGAATCAGTTCGGCAATCCGGCCAATCCGCTCGCGCACGAGCGTTCTACCGGTCCCGAGATTTGGGAGCAAATGCGACACGACGTGGATACGATCGTGGTTGCGGTCGGTTCCGGCGGAACCCTAACGGGACTCGGACGGTTTTTTAACCGGGTGAAGCCGCGCCGCGGAGTGGAAATGGTGCTGGCCGATCCGACCGGCTCGATCCTTTACGAATGGGTGAAGACGGGAAAGCTGGTCGAGTCTGGTAGCTGGGCGGTGGAAGGAATTGGGGAGGATTTTGTTCCGGACAACGCGGACATGTCGTTTGTGACTGAAGCCTTTGAGATTGACGATTCCGACAGCTTCGCCACCGCGCGCGAGCTTTTGCGCAAGGAAGGAATCCTCGGCGGTTCCTCCACCGGCACCTTGCTGGCGGGCGCGCTTCGATATTGCCGGCAGCAAACCAAACCGAAACGGGTAGTCAGCTTCGTGTGCGACAGTGGCAATAAATATCTCTCGAAAATGTTCAACGATGTCTGGATGGCGGAACAAGGCTTCACCATTCGGCCAATGCATGGCGATTTAAGCGATCTGATTTTGCATCGTTACGAAGCGGGCGAAGTCGTAACCATCGGGCCGACCGACACCCTGCTCACTGCCTTCAAACGCATGCGCCAGGCCGATGTCTCGCAGTTGCCGGTGGTGGACGAAAGCGGTCGCGTCGTGGGTATCATCGACGAATCGGACATCTTGGTGAAAGTGCATCGCGATGCCTCGCATTTTAATTATGAAGTCCGGCAGGCCATGACTGACCAGCTCGAAACGTTGCCGCCGGATGCAAAAATTGACAATCTGCTGGGCGTATTCGACCGCGGTCGCGTCGCGATTGTCATGGACGGCGACAAGTTTCTTGGCCTCATTACCAGAAGCGATCTCCTTTCCTATCTGCGCCGGCATATGCCGAAGTCGCCGGTCGAGCGCGAGTTTAGTTGAGAACCTGTCATCCCGAGCAGAAGACCCCGTCGCGGAATCTTTAAGGTAACTTCAACGAGATCCATCGACTTTCGCTCGGGATGACGGGCGCCTGGCCCTCGAATTGAATTTCCTCATCTGCGAAATCCGCGTAATCTGCGGTTCAACCTTTGGAACATGGACATTTTGTCTGTGTGCCAAACGGGCATCTGCCTGTTTTGTCGGTGAAAACCGCAGGCTGAAAGCCCGCTAGGCGCACAGGCCAGAAGCCCGTGTTCCACTTTTTCCGATGAAGAATTACGACATCGCTACCCGCACCATTCACGCCGGACAGGAACCCGACCCTTCAACCGGCGCGATCATGACGCCGATTTACGCGACTTCGACGTACGTGCAGGAAAGCCCTGGGAAGCACAAAGGCTTCGATTACTCGCGCTCAATCAATCCGACACGGCTGGCTTACGAAAAATGTGTCGCTGATCTGGAAAGCGGCACGCGCGGTTGGGCCTTCGCCTCCGGGCTCGCAGCCATGGCCACAGCCCTCGATGCCCTCGATAGCGGCTCGCACATTGTCGCAAGCGACGATCTTTATGGTGGAACATTTCGGCTTTTCGAAAAAGTCCGGCGCCGCTCTGCCAACTTGGATTTCACCTTCGTCGATCTCACTGACGTGTCTAAGTTCGAAAAATCGATCAAGCACAACACTCGCATGGTTTGGATCGAAACGCCGAGCAATCCGCTGCTAAAGATCATCGACATCGAGGCCATCGCGAAAATCGCGCGTGAAAAAAAGATCATCAGTGTTTCCGATAACACCTTTGCTACGCCCTGGATTCAGCGACCGATCGAATCCGGCTTCGACATGGTGATCCATTCCGCCACCAAGTATTTAAACGGGCATTCCGACATGGTCGGCGGCGTTATTGTTGTCGGCGAAAATAAGGAGCTGGCCGATCAGATCGCGTTTCTGCAAAACTCGGTCGGCGCAATTGCCGGGCCGTTTGACAGTTTCCTGGCGCTGCGCGGATTGAAAACGCTGGCGCTACGGATGGAACGGCATTGCTCGAACGCGCTGGAAATTGCGCGCTGGCTCGAGGAACACGCGCAGGTAAAATCGGTCCATTATCCCGGGCTCAAAACGCATCCGCAGCACGATCTCGCGCGCCAGCAAATGCGCGGGTTCGGTGGAATCGTCACGATTATCTTGAAAACCGATCTTGAAGGAACGCGGCGCTTTCTCGAGAACACTCACTTATTCGCCTTGGCGGAAAGTTTGGGCGGGGTCGAGAGCCTGATTGATCATCCCGCTATTATGACGCACGCCTCGGTTCCGAAAGACCAGCGCGAGAAGCTTGGAATCACCGATTCGCTGGTGCGTTTGTCGGTCGGGGTGGAAGGCGTGCGCGATTTAATCGACGACCTGCAATTCGCTTTCGAAGCGATTTGACGTGGCACAGCCGTCTCGGCTGTTGGGCCGGTAGGCGTCCGGCCTGCCGTCTGGAATTCAGCGAGCGAGACGCCCGCTGGCCCCACAGGCAAGATGCCTGTGCTACGTTGCGCGTCGAAAGCTTGCGCGATTTGATCGCCGTTCCTTGGTTGTGATCGCGCCGTGTCGATTTATTCTTCAGCCCCAAATGGGCAACACCTTTGGCCAGCTTTTTCGCGTCACCACCTTCGGCGAATCGCACGGTGGCGGTATCGGTGTAGTCGTCGATGGTTGTCCGCCACGGATTGCGCTTTCGAGCGCTGAGATTCAACGAGAACTGGATCGTCGTCGTCCCGGTCAGAGCAGAATAACAACGCAACGAAAGGAGCCCGATCGCTGTGAAATTGTCTCCGGTGTTTTCGAAGGCAGAACTCTCGGCACCCCGATAACAGTTCTTGTTAGAAACGAAGACGCGCGGCCGGAAGCGTACAAAACAATGCGCGAAACTTTTCGTCCTTCGCACGCCGATTTCACCTACCAAGCCAAATACGGGATCCGAAACTGGCAGGGCGGCGGCCGCGCCAGCGCGCGCGAAACGATCGGTCGCGTCGCCGCCGCCGCCATTGCCCGCAAGGTGTTGATAACGCTCTTCCCAAAGATCGAAATCATCGCTTTCGTTACGCAAATTCACGAAATCGTTGCGAAAATTAATCGATCGAAAGTCAAAACTGCGGAGGTGGAAGCAACGATCGTCCGTTGTCCCGACAAAACAGCCGCGAAGAACATGATCGATCTCATTGAGCAAACGCGGGCCGCGGGCGATTCGCTGGGTGGCGTGATTGAATGCGTTGCGCGAAATGTTCCAGCCGGGCTGGGCGAACCCGTTTTCGACAAACTCGAAGCCGATCTCGCCAAAGCGATGCTGAGTCTGCCCGCCACCAAAGGTTTCGAAGTCGGTTCGGGATTTTCCGCGACGCACATGTGCGGGTCGGAACACAATGATGCCTTCGAGAAGCGCGGTCGTCATATCGGCACGCGCACAAATTTCTCCGGCGGAATCCAAGGGGGAATCTCCAACGGTGAGGATATTTATTTTCGCGTCGCCTTTAAGCCGACGGCGACGATCGCGCGCGAGCAAGACACCATCACTTCATCCGGCAAAAAAACAAAACTGGCCGCGCGTGGGCGGCATGATCCATGTGTGCTCCCGCGCGCTGTCCCGATGGTAGAAGCAATGACCGCGTTGGTGCTTTGCGATCACGCGCTGCGGCAGAAGGCGATCGCGAAAAGTTAGCGGTCCGAGATTCCTCATGCTTTCAGCAATCGCGAATCCCCAACCTGCGACCATGGCCGCGCCAGGCTGGCAATTCGCCTTCGTGTCGCTAGCTATCGTCGTCCTTTTGCTCGAAATCATTCACGGTTGGCGACTCGGCTTGATCCGCCAGTTGGTCCGGGTGATTGCCATCGTCGTGGCCTATTCGTGCGCGTTTTTCGCAGCCCGCGCCACGATCCCGCTCATGCATTCGTTCTTTAGGTTGCCTGATCCGATTCTCGCGGTCCTGGGCGGCGCAATTCTGGCCGCTATCCTCTTCGCCGCTATTAATCTGATCGGTGCGTTTTTGTTCAAAAAAACAGCGCAACAGGAATCACGATTCGTTCGATTGATTTGGGGGAGCACTGGCGCGTTTCTCGGAATTTTACTTGGCCTGTTTACCATTTGGCTCGGATTCGCTGGAGTTCGGATGGTCGGATCGGTGGCAGAAGCGCGACTGCGAACGCAGAATCTGCCCGCGAGCTCTACGGCAGAACCAAATGGGCCTGCACAAATTCAAAGCAAATCGGCGGTCTCGTCGTCGCCCAATCCACTCATGGCGATGCTCGCGGAGATGAAGAGTTCGCTCGAAAGCGGCAGGGTGGGCGAGGCGGTGCGAACGATCGATCCGCTTCCCCCGGCGCTTTACCGCGTCCTGCAGAAAGCGGGTGCAGTGGCGTCGAACGTGCAAAGTGCTGAGCGATTCCTTTCGTTTCCGGGGGCGCGCGAAATCAGCGAACATCCCAAGGTGGTGGCGCTGCGCAATGATCCGCGAGTGCTGGAGTTAATCGCGACCGGCCACCTTTTCGAGCTTATGAAAAACCAGCGCATGATCGAGGCAATGAATGATCCGGCCCTGCAAGCGCGAGTTAAAAAATTCGAGCTGGAGCGGGCACTGGATTACGCCCTGAAGCAGGACAAGCGTTAAAAGGTTAAAAAAGTTAAAAAGTTAAATCGGCCCCGTTTTAACACTGTAACAGTTTTAACAATTTAACCCGAATCGCGTAAGCGATGAAATATCTCACCACCATTGGCCTCGAGGTGCATGCCCAGTTAAAGACGCGGTCAAAGATGTTTTGCGCCTGCCCGGTGGAATTTGGGGCAGAACCAAATTCCCATACCTGCCCAATCTGCCTCGGGCTCCCCGGCGCCTTGCCGGTGATGAATGAGGAAGCATTGCGTCTCACGGTCCTAACGGGACTTATGCTCGATTGCGATATTGCCGATGTCTCCAAATTCGATCGCAAAAATTATTTCTATCCCGACATGCCGAAGAACTACCAGATTTCGCAATACGACATGCCGCTGTGCACGAACGGGAAGGTGCCGCTGCATGATCTGGCCTATCCGAAAGACGCACAGAAAAACATCGCTATTCCGGACAAGGAAGTGCACCTGGTTCGCATTCATCTTGAGGAGGACGTGGCCAAAAGTTTCCATTTCGAAACGACCACTGGAATCGATTTCAATCGGGCTGGCACGCCGTTAATGGAAATCGTCACCCAACCGGAGGTCTCGTCGCCCGAAGAAGCGTTCGCCTTTCTTACCGCGCTCAAGCAAATCCTCATTTACGGCGGGGTCAGCGATGCGGACATGGAAAAGGGGCAATTACGCTGTGATTGCAACGTGTCGCTACGGCCGGAAACGCAGGGGGAACTCGGGGCGAAGATCGAAATTAAAAACATGAACTCGATCAGTGGAGTGCGGCGCGCGCTCGCTTATGAAGTATCGCGACAGATCGAAGCGCTGGGACGCGGCGAGAAGCTGGAGCAGGAAACGCGCGGTTGGGATGACGCAAGGGGGGAGACCTTTCTCATGCGTACCAAGGAAAGTGCGCATGATTATCGTTATTTTCCCGATCCTGACTTGGTGCCGGTGAAAACTGAGGTGTTGCTTTCCAATGTGCGGGCCCGCTTGCCGGAGTTGCCGAAACACAAACGCGCGCGCTTTGTTCAGCAATACGAAATCACCGCCTATGATGCCGGCGTGCTGGCCAATGATCTCGAGTTGGCAGCTTACTTCGAAAAGGCGGCATGTGCCTCAAGAAGACCAAAAGCGATCGCGAATTGGATTCTGAACGATCTGCAAAGTGCGCTCTCGGCGTCGGGCAAAACGATCAAGCAATGCCCGATACTACCGGAGGAACTAAACGAACTGGTAGCGTTGATTGATTCCGGAAAAATTAGCAGCAGACAGGGCAAGGAGGTTTTCGCGGAGATGTTCGCCAGTGGCAAAAGCCCGAGTGCAATCGTGCAAGAAAGAGGAATCGAGCAATTAACTGATACGACCGCGGTCGAGAAGATTTGCGATGAAGTAATCGCAGCCAATCCGAAGCCGGCGGCGGATTTCAAAGGAGGTAACGCTGCTTCGCTGAACTTTCTTAAGGGACAGGTGATGAAATTATCGAAAGGAAAAGCGAATCCGCAGATGGTAGGGGAGATTTTGGAGCGAAAGTTGCGGGCGTGAATCCCCATTGCCCGTCATTCCGAGCGACAGTCGAGGGATCCCGACATGAAATCTTTAAGGTAACGCATCCGGATCCCTCGCTCTCGCTCGGGCTAACAACTTGAATGTTTGGAATGCGCATCCTCATCGCGCCGGATAAATTCAAAGGCTCGCTCAGCGCCCGGCAAGTTGCGGAAAATATCGCGCTCGGAATTGGCGATATAATTCCGGATGCGCAAATCGAGATCGCTCCGGTGGCGGATGGCGGCGAAGGGACTGCGGAAGTGATTTGCAACGCCCGCGGTGGCGAGTGGGTGATGTGCCGCACGCATGGGCCGCTCGGAAACCCGATTGAGGCGCGTTACGTATGGTTGGGCGAAAACGCTTCCGCCGTGATCGAGATGAGCGAAGCGGCGGGATTGCGTGCGCTGGAGAATGGGGTACGCGACGTTCTGCGCGCAAACACATTCGGCGTTGGCGAAATGTTCCTCGACGTAGCGAAACGGGGCGCGCACGAAATCATCGTCGGCCTCGGCGGAAGCGTGACGAATGACGGCGGGTTCGGGATGGCACGGGGATTGGGTTTTCGGTTCTTCGACGAACGGCACAAGGAGATCGAAAAAGCCCTCGACCTTATTTCAGTGGCGGGAATTGAGGCCCCCGTAGCGGCGGACGTGTCGTCTGTAACGAGCCTGAAATCGCAGCCGGCATCCGCCTCAGGCGGACCACTACAGATGAGAATTATCGCGGCTTGCGACGTAAAGAATCCATTGCTGGGCGAAACCGGCGCGACGCGTACATTTGGTCCGCAAAAAGGAGCAACCTCGGAGCAACTCGAAATCTTGGAACGCGCGCTCACGAGATTGGCCGATACCGTGACACGCGAACTAGGTTGCGATTTTCGAAACAAACCCGGCGCGGGCGCGGCTGGCGGTCTCGGTTTTGGCTTGATGAGTTTTTGTGGTGCGGAGCTGCGACCAGGCTTCGATGTCGTTGCCGCCGCAGTGGAACTCGAGGAAAAGATCAAAAGCGCTGACGTTGTGATCACCGGCGAAGGCAAACTCGATAGTCAAACTCTCGAAGGAAAGGCGCCCGCCGGCGTGGCGCGATTAGCGCGCAAATTTGGCAAACGAGTATTCGCGGTTGTCGGGCGCGCGGCGGCGGATCAACAAGTGCGAGAGATATTTGAGGGCGTTTACGAGCTGAGAGGGAGTATACCGCAAGCGCGAGATTTGTTGCGGGAACGAGCGCGAGAATTGGGGTCAGCGCTTAAATATTGATGCTGTTCCGAATTCGGGGAGCGCAGGCAGCTTTGTCTGCGGTGCTCGGCAGCTTGCCGAGCACTTTCTGGATTGCATTCGATGATTTGATCGTCTCGTCGGCAAGCTGCCGACCGCCGGCAGGCTGGCAGCCTGCGCTCCCCATCATCGGGAATAGAACTCGCGGAAATGCTTTGAGGTTTCGAGGTAGCTCCAGGCCCAGCGCGCGATATCCTTTTGTTCGTCAAGGGTGAGCGCGCGTCTCACTTTGGCTGGGGACCCGAGCACCAGGGAACCGGGCGGAATCTTTGTGCCCAATGTCACCAGCGCGTTGGCGCCGATAATGGAACGAGAGCCGATCTCAGCTCCATCTAGAATAATTGCGCCCATCCCGATGAGCACCTCGTCGTCGATGGTACAGGCGTGGACGATGGCGCTGTGGCCGACGGTGACAAGTTCGCCGAGCCGCGTCTCGTTAGGCGTGTCGATGTGCACGACGGCATTGTCCTGAACGTTGGAGCGCGGGCCGATGGTGATGCGATTGATATCGCCGCGCAGAACCGCGCCATACCAAACGCTCGATTCTTCCATGAGCGTGACATCGCCGATGACAGTGGCACTGGGCACGACGTAGGCGGTGGGATGGATGCGAGGGCCTAGTTTCAGCCGAGCGTCGATGCCGGCGTGACCAACGGGAATCGAGTCAGCGGGAATAGATGACTTCATCATGACACTCCGGATACGAGCCGGACGAGTGTTTGAAATGACAAGTCGAGGCCGGAAATTCGGTCTTTAAAAATCGGAAGCTTCATATAGTGCAACGGGATCCCTCGGTCCGAGCCGGACTAGCGTTTTCGCTCGGGATGACGAGTTTGTTCCTTGTTCGCACTTCTTCATAACCGAGGCAAATTAACGAGTAATGCCGGAAGATGTTCCGCCCGGACTAACGCCGTTCGTTTTTTCCGATCCGCTCGGGAAACGTTGGCCCCGGCTCCGTACCTTTTTGCTGATCACCGGTGTGCTGGTGTTCTTTGCCACCGTCTTGTTTGTGGAAACGCTGTTTATCGCACCGCGAATGACCGCGCCCTTTTCCTTGCGGCAATTAAAGGGTCAGTTGAAGTCGCTCCAAAAACAAAATCCGGCCGGACAAAGCTCCACGCCGAACTCGTTGCTCTGGCAAAAATTCGAGGCGACAAAGCAAGCGACAAAAAAAATAGCGAAGCAAACGATGGTGGGCTCCCCGAGTGCCACACCGGCGCGACCGCGTCGCAAAGCGCCAGACAACGAGGTGCGGCTGGTGTTCTATACCAACGGCGATCCCTATAGTTATTCCTCGCTCGAGCAACACGCCTCGCAAATTACCCACGTTTGCCCGGAATGGATGTCGATGGTGAATGGGGTGGGTGATCTGCAAGTCGATGCTGACACGCGCGTTCCGAAACTGGCGCAAAGCAAAGGGATCGCGCTCATGCCGCTCCTGACCAATCTGGTCGGCGATACCTGGCAACCGGAAGCGGTCGAAAATGTGGCACACGGTCCGGCCGAGCGGCAGGAGAAATTCATCGCCAACGTGCTGGTGGTGCTGCGTGATGCCAAGGCTGCCGGTGTAGTTGTTGATTGGGAACAACTCGATCCGACCTACAAAAAAGACTTTACCGAGTTGCTCGAAAAGTTCGCCGATGCGCTCCATCGTGATGGCCGGCAGCTCTGGCTCAGTGTTTCGCCTGGACAGGAGATCGACTATATCGACTTCGAAGAGTTATCTGCACATATCGATCGTTTCGTCGCGTTACTATTCGACGAAACTTCCGATATCGACTCGCCTGGGCCACTCGCTTCCCGCATGTGGTTTGAAGGCTGGTTGCACGTATTGCTGGAAGATTCCGACCCTAGACAATGGATCATCGCACTCGGTAGCTACGGTTACGACTGGGTAATTGGTGGAAAGAAGGCTGAGCTAATTAGTTTCCCGGAAGCAATGAGTCGAGCGAGCAATGCCGAGATCGATTCAGCTGAAGTAAGTGCTCCCGGTTACAACGCCTATTTTTATTACGAAGACAACGACAAGGAGCATGCTGTTTGGTTTCTCGATGTCGTTACTTTTCTGAACGAACTACGCGAAGTTCGAAAGCAAAAAGCCGGCGGCTTCGCCCTCTATCGATTAGGGGCCGAAGATACCGCGATTTGGGATGCGTTAGCAGTCGCGCCTGATTTCCGGCTCGACCTGCCCACGCGTTCGCTCCTGGAGGTTTTGCGCGGGACTGACACCATCACCGACGTTGGAGACGGCGAGATCGTGACGGTAGACGAATCGCGCGCCGATGGAATGCGCACTCTGGCAGTGGACAAGGATAATTATCTCACCGCCAACTATACCAAATTTCCGGAGTTCCCGACCTTGTATCATCAAGGTGCGGGCGACGCACACGAAGTGGCACTGACATTTGACGATGGACCTGATCCTGAGTGGACGCCAAAGGTCCTCGATGTGTTGAAGGCGGCGAAGATAAAGGCCGCGTTTTTTCTGGTAGGTGTCAATGCCGAACGTTACCCAAATCTCGTTAGGCGCATTGTCGATGAGGGTCACGAAATAGGTAATCACACCTATTATCACCCCAATCTTGCCCTCTGCTGGCCCGAGCATATTCGGTTGGAATTGAATGCAACTCAGTTGCTCATCCAGACTTTGACTGGACGGGCTACCACTTTGTTTCGGCCGCCCTACGCCGCTGATACTCAGCCGGCGCGCCTGGCTGAGTTGACTCCTTTGCAAATCGCGCAGGACCAGAATTATCTCGTCGTCTTGGAGAACATCGACCCGCAGGATTGGGCCAGACCGGGGGCGGATGTCATTTTGCAGCGGGTAAAGCAGCAACGCCACGACGGCAATATCATTCTGCTGCACGACGCCGGCGGCGATCGTTCGCAAACGCTGGAAGCGCTTCCACGCATCATCGAATACTTGCAAGCGCGCAACGATACCATCGTGCCACTGAGCAAACTTCTGAATACCACTCGCGACGCGCTGATGCCGCCCTTGCCGGGAGGACAGACGATGTCGCATTATATCAGCAGTATCGGTTTCCGGATCATGCACGCGCTCCAGGAATTTCTCTGGGCCTTTATGATTGTCGCCACTGCGCTGGTAGTCATTCGCACCCTTATTGTGATCTACCTGGCCTATCGTTTCCGTCGATCGTTGCCGGTGGATTTTGCCGAACCCGCCAGCATTGTCATCGCTGCGTACAATGAAGGCAAGGTCATCGCGGCAACGTTGCAGTCGCTTTTGAAAACAGACTATCAGGGCGAGCTGGAAGTTATCCTGATCGATGATGGTTCGGGTGACGATACTGCCGCCGAAGTGGAGAAGATCGCAGCAACTGATGCGCGGGTGCGATTGATTCGCCAGGACAATCGCGGGAAAGCACGGGCCTTACAACGCGGAATCGCAACGGCGAAGCACGAGCTCATCGTCTTCATCGACGCCGATACGCATTGTCAGCGGCACGCTCTTCGACATTTACTGGCACCGTTTGGTAACCCAGATATTGGCGGAGTGTCTGGTCATGCCAAAGTAGGTAATTTGCGGAGCTTCATTGCGCGTTGCCAGTCACTCGAGTACACCGTCGGATTTAATCTCGATCGACGTGCCTACACCCGATGGAATTGCATCACAGTTCTACCGGGTGCGATTAGCGCGATTCGCAAAACAGCCATCGATCGCGCCGGCGGCTTAAGTTTAGATACACTGGCCGAAGATACCGACCTGACCCTAAGTCTGCACAAGCAGCGGCTACGCATCGTTTATGTTCCCGCGGCGGTAGCTTGGACGGAAGCGCCGGAAACAGTGCGAGCGCTTTCCCGGCAACGATTTCGCTGGGCCTATGGCACACTGCAATGTTTGTGGAAACACCGCGACATGGTCTTTAATTGGAGGTATCGCGCGCTGGGTTGGTTTAGTTTGCCAAGTATCTGGTTCTTTCAAATCATCTTGGTGGCGATTACTCCGGCAGTAGATTTGTTTCTTATTTTGTCACTGCCGTTTGGGGCGTGGCGCGATCTTCTGCCATTTGTCATTGTATTTCTCGCTACGGATGTGATCCTCGCGACGCTCGCCTGTGTCCTGGAACGTGAGAACGTGCTTCAAGCTTGGCGAATTATTCCGATGCGCCTGATTTACCGGCCGATGCTGAGTTACTGCATCTGGAAAGCAATTGTGCGTGGCGTAAAAGGCGCATGGGTAAGTTGGGGAAAGCTGGAACGCACCGCCTCCGTTCCGGTCCGTGCATAGTGTGCTATCCGTTCTTGTTGAACCGCTGGCTGGGGTTTGTAGCACAGGCATTTTGCCTGTGGGGCCAGCGGCATCTTGCCCGCTGAATGCAGCAGTGGAGGGCGGAGCTCTGCGACACTTCTGCCAATCGAGCTCGCAGGAGCTCGCCCCTCCATCGTCATGTCGAGCACAAACGAGACATCTCTAATCCTTCGCAAGAAGAGAATAGCTAGAGATTCCTCGACTGCGCTTCGCTACGCTCGGAATGACAGGATTCGCAGTTAATGGCCAATGTGCCCGCGTAAAACCGAAACCGAGTAAGGCGGTAGTTCGTAGTATTGAGATGCTGCGCGCTGAGCATGGGAGGGCGGGCTGCTCAGGGTCGGCCAGCCATTCGGTCCGTCATCTTGCCAGCGGTATTGCTCGCGCGAAAATTGGGCGATGTCTACTTTGCCAATAAATCTGTCTACAGATATGCCGCTAGAAGATGCAAATTGAACTCCTAGTTGTGCCGAGCGCTGCGGATCCTTGTTGATGGCAAGTAACGCCCATTCTTGGTCGGGTCGCCGCACGGCGTAAGCGGTAACACTGGCGCTCTCCGGCTCAATCGTTACCGGATATACTTCGTGCGTCTCAGCTACCCTCTGCATCCAATCCTTTGTAATTAGGCGGGCACTGTAGTACATCGACAAACGATTAAGCTTCTTATCGGTGTTGAGCATCTGCAGCATCATTAAATTGCCCCACGAACATTTCACCTCGTTCGTCAGGTAGTCGGGTTCGTATCCATAGAGGTAGGCTTTCCCCCCGCCGGAAGTTAGGAAAGTTCCGACCGTATCTGCATGGAAGAGCGCGCCTTCGATATCAACTTCATGACGGCCGGCAAAGACTGAATAACCAAACTCCGTCATCAGCCATGGAATATTCGAGGGAACACCATCGCCACGCAAGCTGGACAACATCGCGCGAAGTCGTTGCGGAATCTCCAGTAGTTGGGGGGCGGCATCGCCGCAGACATCATCAAAGGGATAGTATTCGAAGGAAAAAAAATCGAAGGAAGATTCGCTCGCGCGCAGCGCGCGCAGAAAGCGATTCATCCAAAACCGATTGCCTGATTTGTCCGGCCAAGTGAGGAGATGGCCATCAAAGTTCTGTAAGCTGGGCCCACCAAGTTTTAGCTGAGAGCTAAGCGAGCGCAACCGCTGGGCGGTGGCGGCATAGAGCGCTGCAAAATCCTCCGGCGAAGCCCATTGTCCATCGGGCTCTTCCCCGACTTCCACCCCCTCTAGTAGATACTTCCGGGCCAGGAGATATCGGATTTCCGCGACAGCATTATCCGGCGTGTCGTAGAGCACGCCGACCGGCACCAGCACCGGAAGGTGGTTGGTCAATTTACTTCGCAGAATAAAATCGAGTCCGGGCTGTTCCGTCTTGTAATCGATATCTTCGGCCCGATGCCATGGATCGGTCGATGAGACGTAGATGATTGTTTGATTTCTTTCCGGATTGTGGCGGATGTAGTCCTCGAACTCACCGGCGTCGTTCGTTTGGCCAAGGCTTATTTCGCGGACGGCAAACCCAAGACGATCCCGGACATCCGCGGAGGACTGTGTGGTTGGGGCCGAACTGCGGCTCATCAGGACACGCACAAATTGGACCGGAATAGAGTTACTGCTAAGGCGAATGGGTACATCGCCAACAGGGCTGTTGCCTATCACTCCTTGAGGAAACGCTTGCCAGTCATCATTCCTGTCGATATGCAAATGCATCGGGTCGTTGCCGGTCCAATATTCAACCTGAAACTGTCTGGCATACGGCACTCCCCATTGAATACGGATTGAGTTCACCGGTTTCACTGCGCCTAAATCGATTACAATCCACTGCGGGTGAGAATCGTCGTTCTCGCCGGTGAAGTATGGATCTAGATAAGGATTACTTTTCCAAAAAGTGTTTTCATCGCCGTCGCAGATACGCGAATAACCGTCGTTGTTTGCTTGATCAATGGTATTGCCGCGACGTGGCAGTCGATAACCGTAGGAGAGATTAATCGGAGTGCCAATCGAACTACTCGATGTCCAGTAGCCGCATTGTCGGGCTTCGTCGCTCCAGCCGCCGCGTGGGTTCCAATGCCACACTTCACCGGCAAGTTCGGTTCGCAGCCGATAAGTCAAAGGCCCCAGTCCGGCTGACAGCATTTCGGTGATGTTCTTGTCGGATAATATTCGCGCACATTCTCCACGTTCGTGACCATCGATGCCGCCGCCGAGACTTTTTGTAGGGATGCACTTGTTCACGCAGTGATCAGTCGTAACCGTCGCGGAGACTACAAACGAAGGCCCCTCTGTGGCCGGCGAAGTAGTTGCTGCGAGTAAGCTGATGAAGCAGACTGACGCTGTGCGGCATACGCAGTTTAGAAGCCAGCTAGCTCTGTTGAAGAGGCTCGCTGCGCCTGTAGCACAGCCATCTTGGCTGTGGCGCAGGCGGGCATCTTGCCCGTCTATCCGGAGGCTCGCCGTAGCGAGTTCGTCTGGCCGCGGGCTAGAAGCCTGTGCTACGGCTATTTCTGTGCCCAAGAGGTTTTCAACAGACCTAAAGCATTTCATAACTCTGAAGAGCAAGTCTTCACCTAAAGCATTGCGCACTCCTCACTCCCGCCCTCTCCCCTCGGAGCGGGGGGAGAGGATTAAGGTGAGGGGTGAATCGACCTTAAATAAACAATGGCGACGCATTTATGAGATTGTTTGTAGAACGAGAATGCAATGTTTTTGCGCAATTTTCCTGTTAACACTCGTATCTTCAGCATGTCATCAACGGACCAAAAGCGACAAGCTTGATAACAATGCCTCGGTAGAGGTAGTGGCAC
This sequence comes from Verrucomicrobiota bacterium, assembly GCA_003221295.1. GTDB lineage: Bacteria > Verrucomicrobiota > Verrucomicrobiia > Chthoniobacterales > UBA10450 > AV69. The sequence goes on from QHRA01000234.1 coordinate 20,640, forward strand.
CGGCTCATGGTGCCTATACCGGAGCGTTCATTGATTTTGGCGAAGCAGAAGAGGATGTCACACTCGAGGGAATTGAAGACTTCGAGACTATGGTAGGCAAGCATCAAGCCATCATTGCCTCATCGAGCTACTGGGGCGAACTGGATTTTCCAAGCAAAAATCTGAATGTCATCTGGCAACACCGGTCTTTGCCGCTTGTTTTTTGGTCGCCCTGGGATCGGCCTTACGAGCAGAACACTGGGCCCGACCGTTTCAATCTCAATTCAATCATTGCCGGCGCCTGGGACAAGTACATCGATGACTGGGCAAATGCCGCGAAAGCATTTGGCAAGCCCATGATCGTCGTATTCGCGAATGAAATGAATGGCGATTGGTTCCCGTGGTCGGGGACATACTATGGTGGCAACCGGCCGGCTAATGAGGAGAAGACTAAATGGCAGGGTCCGGAAACATTCAAAGAGGCATATCGGCATGTAGTTGACCGGGTCCGCGCTCGCGGGGCCAGTAACATTAAGTGGATGTTCCATACGAATAACTACTCCTCTCCACTCGATACTTGGAACTTCGCACCCGCCTATTATCCCGGCCCCGATTATGCGGATTGGTTGGGATTAAGTGTCTATGGTCAACAATATAAAGATGAGGCATGGGCTGACATACCTTCGCTGGTCGACTGGCCTTACAAGGAGATGAGCGGCGTCGACCCAAATAAGCCAATTATGATTGCAGAGTGGGGCACCGGAGAGTTCCCGCATTCGGGCAACAAAGCCGAATGGATTAAGCAGGGACTGGAACTGTTTCGCTCGAGGTATCCGCGAATCAAGGCTGCTGTCTACTGGCACGAGCGCTGGCAAAATGAAGAAGGATATTATAGCAACCTTCGAGTGAACTCTTCCGTCGAATCGCTGCAAGCTTATCGCGAAGGTGTGGCCAATCCAGACTGGCTCGCCGATTTATTACTGCGGCCGGTTACTGCGAAATAACGGTTAAACGAAGAGACATTTCTTGATAGAAGACCTGACTAGATGTGTCAAAAGTGAGGATTGACCCCGAAGAGACGAGGAAAATTATCCGTACAGAATTACTGAGCAACGCGCGCTGATGCCAGCCAGCGATTTTTCCGGCCGAGGAGCAGGCCCCCCCATAGACAAAGTGGAACCAGAACGGAAGACGACATTCCCCACGCGTCGGAAACGTTTTGGCCGCGGCTGTTGCCGACGGTGAAGGAGCCGGAGTTGTCACTGGTATTGATGTCGTTGACGCGGAACTCGAGCACCGTTCCGTTGGCGATCGTGGTGCCGAAAATATCACCGATCGTTCGCGTGGCGAATATGTCCGTAGGCGGGGCTGAGCTACCCAGGCCGGCGGAAGCGTCGGCCGGGAAAAGCTGGTGGAAACCCAGGCTCAAATTGCCGATCAAGAGCGCGGCGTAAGGCAAGCCGGGCAGGGGAGCGCCGGGAAGTGCCGGGGCGGTTTGCCCGGGGTTGTTGCCGGTATTCGTGACGGGCGGCGCGGTGATCACTCCGGCGGCGTTGGCCGTGAAGTTGCCGAAATTCAGGTCCACCGTCCCGATGGCTTCGACGGAAATAAAATCACTCAGGCCGAAATTGCCCGACACCGTGAAACTCGGCCCTGAAAAAACGTCGATGCCGTTCACGACCGTGATAGGAATGTTCATCTGGAGCCCGTAAGCGGTCACTCCGACTGTCAGTGTTGCCGCCGCGTAGCCAAGCATAATTATTTTTTTCAAAAGCTCCTTCTGATTTTGGATTGCTCCCCTCAATTAAATGAGTCAGGCGTCAAAGTCAATTCTTCGGCAAAATTTTCGAACCGTACTACTTCGGGCGAGCTACCGGCAACTACAAGCTCACCGCAGCGAGTCCGTCCGGTGGCGGACTGGCAGCCTGTGCTCGCCGGAGAGCTTCTAGCTTTTGGACGGGAGTTTCTTTTGCAGATTGAGCGCGAGCTTCCAATCGCCATTCATGTCAGCGCGCCAGATCATCAGGTAGATTCCGTGCTCGACTACATCGCCGTGTTCTTTCGAATAGTTACCGTAGCTATAAGACAGGTCGCCTGATCTACTCATCTTTGAGCCGCCAGATTCGAAGCTTACGTTGCCGTGCTCCGAATTCAGCATGAGCTTGGCGGCAACAAGGCCGACGGCGGGGAACGATTTTTCACGATAGACGCGAATGTCGTCAGAAGCGTAATCGAGAATGGCCTTGCCGATGCCGGCGTGCGCGGCCTCGGCAAACTGCCGCTCTGCTTTTTGCAAACTGCGTCGCGAATTCTCCTGCGGCTGTGTACCGGCGGTAACATCGGGTGGAAGCAGTTGCAGGCTGGGAGGCGGCTCGGATGGCTGCGGATTTTCCGTGCCAACGTCGAGCGCGATTTTCCATTGGCCGTTGCGCTGCTTGGCCCAGACGGTGAGATAGTTGCCAAAGGCGAGTGAAAGCGGCTCGTTGCCCTTTCTTAATTCCCATATCCCAGTGGTATATCCCAAATCAGCGGCGCCCGCGGCGAAGGCGAAGATCGGCTGCCAAATGAGCGTGCCTGGGAAATTGGTACGCCCGGCCCAATATTTTTTTCCGTCGACTGGCCCGGGAGCGAAAGCGACTCCGTGTTCCGCGAAATATTCGACGCTTGCCGCAGGCATTCCTTTTGCGACCGAAAGGTTAGAATATTCGCCATCGATCTTCGCGATCTCACGGGCCGCTGAAGGGTCAGCGGGTTGAGCGAGCGCTTCCAGGCTGATCGCGCAGATCGTGCCGGCAAGAAATAACTTTTGCGTTACAGACAAATTCAAGAGTTGGCGGCGTCTCAAAAGTAAAGACCGTGAAGGGTCATGGAGAATGTCGCCACTCATGAAGATTGGAAAGTCTGTTTTTCGGAGCTCGCGCCCGGGTTGGTCTTGTTCGCCCGGCAATGGGTCCGGAGTCCAGCTGATGCCGAGGACGTGGTACAGGACGCTTTTGTTCGATTCTGGCGACGCAATCTCAGCATCAAAAACCGCGCCTTGCTTTATGCCGCCGTTCGTTCCGCCGCCCTCGATCTCATTCGGCGGGATAACCGGCGAGCGCGACGGGAAGTGGAAGTTTTTGGTGAGGCCGAGCGGAGCGTGCAGCCGCAATTTGAGCCACTGGATGATTCGCAGCGCCAGCTGGTGGCAGCGCTCGATCATCTGCCGCGAGATCAACGCGAAGTGCTGGTCATGAAAATTTGGAACGAACTTACCTTTGCTGAAATCGCAGAAGCGCTCGGCATTTCACAGAACACCGCGGCATCCCGTTATCGCTACGGGCTTGCCGCCTTGAAAAAAACATTTCAACCGCAATGAACGACTTTACCGAACTCGAAAGTGAGCTGAAGAAATTGCGACCGGTGCGGCCCTCTGCGGAGCTGATGTCGCGAGTTGAGGGCGCGTTGGCGGATGCAGGGGAGAGCACGGCCAAAATCATCAGGCCGCAGCATTTTCGTATCAATTGGCTGGGGCTCGGCCTGGGTCTGGCCGCGGCGGCGACTTTTCTCATTTTCGCGCGCGTTGATTTTCGTCTGACCGATAAAACGAAACAAACCATCGCTTCGGCCACGCCGTCGTTGCAGCAAAAGGCGGCGGCCTTGCCGAACTATCAAGCGACCGGATTGACTCAGGTTGTTTACAGTAAACGTGATGAGGGGCTGGTATTTCCGCCTGGCGCGAAAGGGCCATCGCGGCGGGTGCGCACGGCGAAGCGGGAAACATTGCGATGGCGTGATCGGCAGAGCGGCGCGCAATTGGCTGTTTCCTATCCGACAGAGGAGGTCTCACTCATTCCAGTTTCTGGTCAATGATTAACCAAACAGCAAATACAAAATGAAAACGAAAACCATCGTCCTAATTGCCGTGAGCTTGATTCCGCTGACGGCCTTCGGCCAACCGCAAACCGCCCCGCCGGTGCCACCGAATCCACCCTCCGCACCAGTTCCTCCCGTGCCACCGCGGGATCGCGATCGCGAGGACCGGATGCCGAAAGTCCCGGTCACATTTCTCGGGGTGGACACCTCCGAAGTGCCGGGCGTGTTATGCGACCAGCTCGGATTACCAAAAGGATTCGGTCTGGTGGTTGATTACGTGGTGCCGGATGGACCGGCGGCCGCCGCGGGGGTGCAACAGAACGACGTGATCAAAATGCTGAACGATCAAATCCTAACGGATCCTGGACAACTGGCTAAACTGGTCCGCAGTTATTCAGAAGGGACGAATGTGACGCTGACAATCCTGCGCAAAGGCCAGGAACAGAAGGTGACAGTCAAGCTGGCGAAGAAAGAAGTGCCGCGCCGTCACGCCTTCATGGATCAAATGCGCCACATGAATCACGATTGGAACTTCGACTTTGGTGATATAGGCGATCTGAAGGAGCAAATGTCGGAGTTGAAAGAGCAGCTTGGCGATGAACAACGCGGAATGATTCATGACGCGGTGGTGCGAGCGCGCGATGAAGCGCAGCGCGCCGCGGACGAAGTACGGCGCAATGTGCAACGCATCCGCACCGTCACGCGCAACAACGGCGGATTGCAACGAACCACGATTGATTTGAATAAAGCACAGATCGTTCTTTCCGATGACAAGGGCGAGCTGCGGATCGAAAACAAAGAGGACAAGAAATTTCTGACGGCGAAAGATCCGCAGGGGAAATTGCTCTTCAGCGGTCCCGCCGACACGAAGGAAGATCTCGACAAGATGCCGACGGAAGTGCGGCAGCGGTACGAAAAACTGCAACAGCATGATTTGCCGGCAGTGGCACCGGATGATTTGCGTGCGGAATCTGAGGGCGACGCGGACGAGGACAATGATGTGGATGAAGAGACCCCGCGCGCGAGCACAGTTTCCTATGATCAGGTCTGTTCCCAGCAGGTTGGGCATCGTGCCTGGGAAATCCACACCGTCCTGATCTAGCAGAGAACTCCACCGGAACCTTAACCGGCCTGGCCAGCTTTCCGGTGGAGATGCTCGCGGCTCCGCAGAGCGGCGCCCTGCCAGTGAAATTTTCCTGCGTGCGCCGTTTGATTAGCGCGATTGACTATTTTGTCACTGGCCCGAGCGGCAGCACAATTTTGTGAGACAGTTCGTTGAGCACTTGCGCGAGACCCGCATAAATCGCAGAGAATCCGCAAAAGATCCCCTCATAGCCGGTGGCGTGTTTGAATCCGGGACTTGCCCCGGTGAAATCGCCAATCGCGAGGAGGAAGAACAGGATCGTGAGAGTGGCGAAAACAATTTGCAAGGCGCGGTTTAACCGCAGCGTGCCGATAAACATGACGGCGGTGAACAATCCCCACATCGCCAGGTAGGCAGCCATGGCGGTGTCGTTGGACGGGCCCGCCCATCCCAGTTTCGCCAGGAGGATCAATGCCACGAGCGACCACCAGAACGAGCCATAGGAAATGAAAGCGGTAGTGGCGAACGTGTTCCCTTTCTTCCATTCCATAATGCCCGCGATGATTTGCGCGGCGCCGCCATAACAGATACCCATCGCTAAAATCATGCTGTTCAATTCGTAGAAACCGGCGTTGTGCAGGTTAAGCAATACTGTGGTCATGCCAAAGCCGAGAAGCCCGAGCGGGGCCGGATTGCCTGTCGTGTCCTTGATTTGAGTAATCGGTTCGTTCGGTTCGTTCATAAGCTATTGGCGGATAGTTTAAAGGTTAATGCAACGTCAATAATGCCGCAGTAGAAACACTCACCACGTTGACCAAATACGAAATGGACTGTCAATAGTAAGCCTTGTTGGATAAATCCTTTCGCTTCCACCCCGATCATCTGCGAAATAATTCCGCGATGATACGAATCCTTTTTTTCGTCGCTGCCATCGCGATTTGCTCTTCGCTCCGCGCCCAAACAAGTGCCAGTCCGCCTTTCTCGTCGCCGACGCCTTCTCCATCACTCGAGCAACGCGTTTCCGATCTGGAGGCCTACATGAACAATTCGGCCCGCGGCGCGGACGGGGCCAACGCTACAACGCCTTCGAACATCTCCGGTCCCGGCCCCGGCCACAACGCCTGGCTCATGACTTCCGCGCTTCTTGTCTTATTCATGACACTGCCGGGCCTCGCCCTCTTTTACGGGGGACTCGTTCGCCAGAAAAATGTGCTCTCGATTCTGGCGCAGTGCCTTGGCATTGCCGGTTTGGTCACGATTCTGTGGTGGGCGATTGGTTACTCGCTGGTTTTCGCGCCGGGCTGCGCATTTTTTGGTAGCACCAAGTTTGCCTTTCTCCGCGGCGTCACCGCCGCGCCGAATACCGACTACTCTTATTGGGTCTCGCACAACGTCTTTGCCATTTATCAGCTCATGTTCGCCATCATCACGCCGGCGCTCATCATCGGATCAGTGGCGGAGCGCATGAAATTTTCCGCGGTCATGGTCATTGTCGGGCTTTGGATGTTTCTCGTCTATTTCCCGTTAGCTCATATGGTTTGGGGCATTGACGGCCTGATGAACGGCGTCTGGAATCCCAACGCCAGGATTCGTGCGATCGATTTCGCGGGCGGAACCGTTGTCCACATGTCGAGTGGATGGTCGGCCTTGCTCCTCTGCCTCTTTCTCGGTCCCCGCCTTGGCTTCCGTAAAGAAATCATGGCACCGCACTCGATGGTCCTGTGCATGGTTGGAACCGGAATGCTTTGGGTCGGTTGGTATGGATTCAATGCCGGCAGCGCGCTCGGTGCCGATGGAATCGCTGCCAACGCATTCATGACCACGACATTGGCGACAGCGGTTGGGTCTTTCACGTGGGCGGCGCTCGAGTGGTTGTTGCGTGGCAAACCGAGCGTGCTCGGCTTTTGTTCGGGCGCTGTCGGCGGCCTTGTTGTCATCACTCCGGCCTGCGGATTTGTCGATGCCAACGGTGCTGTTATTATCGGCGTGCTGGCGGGGGCGGTTCCGTTTTTCGCCTGTACCAAACTGAAATCGTGGTTCCACTATGATGATGCCCTCGATACGTTTGGCGTGCACGCCGTTGGCGGAACCCTCGGCGCCTTTCTCACCGGGTTGCTCGCGACTGCGACCGTGAATCCAAATCTTTCCGCAACTGCTGCCAGTCAAAATGGACTCGCAAAAATTGTCGGGCACATGCTTTGGCTGGAGCAACTGAAAGCGATTGGAATTACCATCGCACTGGCGTTGATCGGTACCTCACTGATCGGATTTCTCGTTCGCGCAACACTCGAACTACGCATCGCGCCGGAAATCGAGCGTCAGGGCCTCGACATCAATCTGCACGGCGAAGAGGGTTATATTGTTTCTGGGTGAGTTTCGACTACGAGCATGAGCATGAGCATGAGCATGAGCACGAGCACGAGTATGACGACGCTGTGACGTTTACTTCGAATCGTGCGAGAGACTCGTATGAAAATTGAGATTCTCTTTTTGGCACTAGCCGCTTTTCCGGGCAGCTGGACCGCTAACGCCGCGGACATCGCAGCGGAATCGAGGCGGGCCAACGAATTTTTCGACAAGTGCTGGGATGAAACCGTGGCGCGTCATCCGGTCGATGAATCGTTTTATGGAATTAAAACGCACTACGACCAATTGGAAGATTTGTCGGATGAAAAAGCGGCGGCGGACCCCAAGGCATTGCAGGATCAACTCGCGACCTTGCATCGCGATTTCAAGCTGGAATCACTCGATGTCCCGACACAGCTGAGCTACAAACTTCTCGAGCTCGAAGTCCAGCGTGCGGCTGAAGAATTCCGTTTCCGCAACGACGTTTATCCGATCAGTCAAATGCGCGGTGTGCATGCCCAGATCCCGACCTTTTTAATTAACGTTCACAAAGTCGACAACGAAAAGGATGCGCGGGCTTACATCGCACGGCTGAATGCGATCCCGAAATTATTCGATCAGGTGATCGTGAATTTGCGGACGTGCGAAGGCAAAGGCGTGGTCGCGCCCAAGTTTGTTTTTCCGCTGGTGCTCGAGGCCTGTCACAAGATAATCGGCGGGGCGCCATTCGACGATTCCGGAACGGACAATCCGTTGCTGGCTGATTTCAAAAAGAAAGTTGGCGGACTGAAGGAACTCGACGAGGCGGCGCGATCGAAGCCGATCGCTGAGGCAAAGAGCGTGCTGTCTAATTCGGTCAAGCCAGCTTACGAAAAGCTGATCGCCTTTCTGGAGGATCAATCGAAGCGGGCGAATGACGATGCCGGCGTCTGGAAATTTCCCGATGGCGCCGAGTTTTACAAGATGGCCTTGCGCCACACCACCACGACGAACCTGAGCGCGGATGAAATTCATCAGCTCGGACTAAAGGAGGTCGCGCGCATTCATGGTGAGATGGAGAAAATCCGTGAAAAGGTTGGATTCAAAGGCGACCTCCCCGCGTTTTTTAAGTTCATTCGGGAAGACCCGCAATTTT
>QHRA01000100.1 GCA_003221295.1 Verrucomicrobiota bacterium
GTTGCCACCTTTCGACCCAACGATTTAGCCCCGAGCAGAGGAGAGTCGCCACATCCAAATACTCAATATGGCAGCGATGATAAGGGCAACCACGCTTACCCACATCGGTACTTGGTAAGTTGCGATCGTTACCTGCGCTTGTTTGACCAGACGTACCACGTGGCCAATGGCAAAAAGCGCGAAAATCACGCTCGCGACACGCAATCCAGAAGCTTGTGAACTCATCCGTGCATTCTGACTGCCGGCTCCCCGTTTGCCAGCAAAAATGAGGTTAGAGTTTTGGCAGGCAGAATCTTTCAGGCTCACGCCTAACGAGAACAAGATCAGCTGCAGCTGCCATCGCGAGCCGAATAACAGATAACTCCCGAGCGTTGCTCCTCTTTTGTGCACAAAGTTCTCTGCACCCACCCGAAACATTGGCGGTAGCGGAACAAGCTGCTAAAGCATGAGGCCAGAAGGCGAGCGAGATTTATTTTCGGGGGCCCGGCTCCCCGGTTCGGTAGGGAAGAGGCAGATATTCAACTGAAGGCTGGCGACGAATGGGCTGCGGATAGAGCTGCATCAGGCGCAAGACATTTTCCGGCATGTCATCCCGGACAGGCAGACCAAGTTCCTGTCCGCGTTCACAGGTAATCGGGAAATCGTGTGTCCAAGTACCGCTGGTGAGGAGCTTGGCCAGCTCTGCCGCCTTCTCAGAAGCAAACTTGCGCCCGAGCAAATCGGTCACCTCGTGCTCCATTTGAAACAGCGCCTTCTCCGCCTGGTCGGCGAGAATCAATGTCTTGTCGTCCACTTCGGCGATTGGTTTTTGACGCGCCGCTTTTACGATTGATGCCGCCGGAAATTCACCCAGCTGCGGATCGACTGGGCCTAAGACCGCATGCGCGCACATGACGATATCGTCCGCCGCCAGCGCAATCAATGTTCCACCGGACATGGCATAGTGCGGAACAAACACCGTGACCTTGCCCTTGCGCTTGGAGACAGCACGCGCGATCTGGGTTGCAGCCAGGACCAATCCGCCTGGGGTGTGCAGGACCAGATCCAATGGGATCTCCGGATCAGTCAGGTGAATGGCGCGCAGTACTTCTTCGCTGTCGTTAATGTCGATGTAACGAAACACGGGAAACCCGAGAAGGCTCATGGTTTCCTGGCGATGCACCAGCAACACCACGCGCGATTTTCGCTGGCGCTCAATCAAGGCGATCAAACGTTTGCGCGACGCTTCCAACAGCCGCTGTTTGATGACCGGCTGCAGCGCCGAAAGCATGAAAAACAGCCAGAAAATATCCATAACTGGTTTCCTCTTTAACGGCGACGCGGTTCCCACGCCCATTCCGCACCATATTCATCAGGTTGCATTCGGCGGCTCGGTTTTTTCACAAACAACCAGCACGAGAGCATTCCGACTACAAATCCCCCGATGTGTGCCCACCAGGCGATACCACCGACCTGTTGGGGACCAGCGAGAGCCATCGTGCCGCTGAATAATTGCGTGAAAAACCAGAGAGCTAGATAAAACACAGCCGGGATTTCGAAAAAGAATGGAAAAAAGAAGATCGGAAACATCACCAGCAGACGCGCAGTCGGGAAAAAGAGAAAATAAGCACCGAGGACTCCGGCAATAGCGCCAGATGCGCCGACCGATGGCACGGTTGAGTCTGGATTCACGTATAGATGAGTGAGCCCAGCAGCCGTGCCGCAGAGCAAATAAAAAATGGTAAAGCGGACCGGACCCATTTTGTCCTCGACGTTGTCGCCGAAAATCCAAAGGGTCCACATATTGGCTACGATGTGGAACCACCCGCCGTGCAGAAATTGGTGCGTTAGAATCGGCCAAAAACTGTCGACTGGAAAGCCGACAGCGAGAGCCCAGTCGGGATGAGAGAAACGCGCCGGGACAAGACCGAACAAGTAGAAAAGCTGTTCAACTGATTGGTGCGGCAGTCCCAGCTCAAAAAAAAACAATACCACATTGACCAGAATCAATGCTCGAGTGGCTATCGGTGTGGAGTGACTCGGAACAGAATCTTTAATCGGAAACATCTACGTTGAGCGAAATACGCCCGTCCGGCTCGGACCCGCTTGTAGACGTTCCAGCTCTCTGGTCAAGTCGAGAATGATTCTGATGCCGGTAAAATCGTCGCCGCAGACTGTGCGAAGCGCTTCGATGCGACGCAATGAACGAATGCCGTCGCCATCGAAGGAATAACCTTCGGCTCCCGTACCGAACAGCGGCGAAAGAAGACGGTGCTTGCAGTAAACGAGAATCGTCCGGCGCGGTACCCCTGCAAGCTTTGCCGCTGCTTCAATGGAGTAAACAGCGTCGGCGGGTGGATCGAACAGCTGTAGCCAGCGCGACGGTGTTGCCACCATCTCGTTCGATACCGCCTTCGTCGCCGGATTTATCATGTCATCATGTTGTTATCGCGTTTCGGGGCAAGAATAGTTCCCCGAAATATGCGCGCCCTCGTCTAATTGAGGGCGCGCACCTTTTTCTGTTTTTCAGAGGCGTTAGCTGACCTTAACCTCTACTTGCTTGGCTTTGGCTCTCTCGCTCTTTGGCACGTGAACCATTAGCATGCCGTTCTTGAACTCAGCTTTTATTCTGTCGCCCTCGGCCAGATCAGGAAGAGCGAAACTGCGAACGAAACTGCCATAGGCGCGTTCCACTCGATGGTATTTCTTCTTCGTCTCCTCCTTCTCGAACTTGCGTTCGCCAGCGATCGTAAGGACTCCGTTCTCGACTGTCACTTTTACGTCTTCCTTTTTCACGTCCGGCAACTCGGCTTTAATCACGTATTCCTTGTCATCTTCGGTAATGTCGGCGAGCGGTTCCCAATCAGCAATGGTGATATCCTCTCTTCCGTTCGTGGTGCGGCGCCCGAAGAACCGCGAAAGCCGGTTTTCTACATCGGCCAATTCCATTGGTTCCCAACGGGTGAGTGTATTGATCATAGTGTGTTTTCCTTTCTCTGCGGCGGGCGGTTGTCTGCCGCGCCCCGTCCGCCGCCTGCCCGGGACGCAGCAAGCCTACGGTTTTATTTTGGAGCCGATGATGCGAGTGTGCCTGGTAACTTAGGTAGCCTTTTTCAAATCACGTCTCGGTTTGCGAGAGTCCGAATGGGTATAGAATTGCGGGCGAAAGGACTTCAGTGAAGCGCGCGGCCACGGAAACGATACTCGGCTCTGTTGTCGAAAAACCGCTTCTTCAGTTGCATGCCGCCCCACGTCTCGAGCCGTTCTGGAAAGCAGTGCAGCGCGTGATCGACGCAGCCTTACCCGGTTCTTTGGTCGGTCTGACATTGCAGCACCATCCGATTTCTCCGTTCATCGCCAAATGGTCGCGACCGATTCTGGATGGCTCCTTCGATGCCAAACCGATCGAGACCTATTTGAGCCAGCATCCTCGCAACCGCCGCTTCGTCCGAGCCAGTGATGTCTTTCCGAGAAACGGTGCGTTAGTGCGGTCGGATTTTTATCGGAAATACATGGCGCCGCAGAAGCGATTCTATGCGATCGGCCTCTTCTTTTGGCAACGCCAAAGGCTCCTCGCCATCATCGTGATCATGCGGACGGCGAAACAGGGTGACTTCACCCCGGTGCAAACGAAATTGCTTCGCCATCTCTATCCCCAGTTTGAGACGGCGCTGCGGCGGCTGCACGTGCTCGAACGCGAACGCGCCGCGCGCACCGCGTTTGAAGGCTTTTTGAGTCGGCTGCCCCTGCCAACCATGCTTCTGCGCTGGAACCTCCGGTTGATCTATCAGAACAAGGCTGCGCGCGAGTTCTGCAATTTGTGGGCAGTAGGGCCGGAATTAGCGTCCGTCACCAAAGCCGATCAGCCGGTGCCGGCTGAGATTCTCGACCGATGTCACCGGCTCAAGAAGCGGTGGCGGCGAACGTCGCAATGGAGCACACCGCGAATGATTCTCCAGCAAGAGGTCATTCATCATTCCAAATGGTC